>NZ_JAMYKV010000092.1:0-12146 GCF_040317535.1 Mesorhizobium sp. M1409 | reverse complement strand
ATACACCCCCCCCCCGAACCTCCTTCTTCCGGGGGGGTCGGTGGCCGGTGTTTTTTTAAATCACCCCATCCCCTCGGGGGGGGGCCCGCCCCGCCCTCCCCCCCCTCGCCGAAATCCTGGCGACGGCCTTGCCCTCGCCATGGGCCTATATCGCCACGGCGCAACCCTATGATGACGAGATGCGCGAGCGCATCGCGCTGCACCGCTCGCGGCGCGGCGAAGGCTGGACGACCATCGACGCACCGCTCGATCTCGCCGGTGCGCTCAAGGCCTTGCCGGACGACCAGCCGGTGCTTGTCGACTGCCTGACGCTGTGGCTGACCAACCATATGCTGGCCGATCACGATCTCGAGCTTGAATGCCGTCGGCTGGCGGACGTGCTGTCGCGGCCGCGCGGGTCCTGGTTCGTGGTCTCCAATGAAGTTGGCCAGGGTATCGTGCCGGACAATGCATTGGCGCGCCGCTTTCGCGATGCCGCCGGCCGCCTCAACCAGCAGGTGGCCGCTATCGCCGATACGGTGCTGTTGATGGTGGCGGGATTTCCGCTCAAGGTGAAATGACATGACCGACATCGACGATAGGGACGAAGAACGCCACCGCGCCAAAATGGCCAAGCGCAAGGCGGTGCAGGATGCCGAGGTGGCGAGCAAGACGGTCGAGAAGGGACTGCTGATCGTCAACACCGGCCCGGGCAAGGGCAAGACCACGGCCGCCTTCGGCCTGGCGCTGCGGATGCTCGGCTACGGCAAGCGCGTCGGCGTCGTCCAGTTCATCAAGGGCAAGTGGCATACCGGCGAGAAGGACGCCTTCGCCGTCTTCGGCGACCGCGTCGTCTGGCACGCGATGGGCGAGGGCTTCACCTGGGAAACGCAGGATCTGAAGCGCGACATCGCCGCGGCCGAAGCGGCATGGACCAAGGTGCTCGAACTGATGACCGACCCGTCGATCAGCCTGCTGGTGCTTGACGAACTGAATATCGCGCTGCGCTATGATTATCTCGATCTCGATAAGGTGGTTGCGGCGCTGAAAGCCCGGCGCGAGGGCCTGCATGTCGTCGTCACCGGCCGCAATGCCAAGCCGGCGCTGGTCGAGGCGGCCGATCTTGTCACCGAGATGGGCGTAACCAAGCATCATTTTTCCGCGGGCGTTAAGGCGCAGCAGGGGATTGAGTTCTGATCCTTTCTTACCCTCCCCTTGTGGGGGTGAGCAGCCGGTTCGCGTCAGCGAATTCAGCGCGCCGGTGGCGCGCTGAAAGGCCGGCGAACGCCGGGACGCTGCCGCAGGCAGCGGGGACCCGGCCTGCACGACCGCCCTCCGCTATGGCTCCGTGCGTTCGGCGTTCGAAAACCAAATCGTTGGCTTTTCGCCAGCCTTCGGCTGGACACGCCTCACCCCCACAAGGGGGGAGGGTGAAGTAGATCACACCATAATGACAATGATCGAAACCAGCCCGAACAGCGCGATCAGGAGGGTGTCGGCGACGCGATAGAGTTTCAGCGCCTGCCTTATGTCGGTGCTGTCGGCTTCGCGCCGTCCGCCTCCACCCATGAAGACGTCATCGACCAAGACGCCGCCGTAGCTGCGCGGCCCGGCGAGTGCGAGACCAAGCGCGCCGGCCATCGCCGCCTCCGGCCAGCCGGCATTGGGCGAGCGGTGCTTTTTCGCGTCGCGCCACACCGCGTGCCAGGCACCGCGGGGATCGGCGCCTTTGACCAGGAACGCCGCCAGCACGATCAGCGCTGCCGTCAGCCGTGACGCCGGCAGGTTGATCCAATCGTCGAAGCGCGCCGCCGCCCAGCCGAACGCCTCGTGGCGCGGGGTGCGGTGACCGATCATCGAATCGGCGGTGTTGGCGGCCTTGTAGGCGGCGCCGCCGGCGAGGCCGCCGATTCCGGTCCAGAAAGCGGGAGCGACGATGCCATCGGAAAAATTCTCGGCCAAGCTCTCGATCGCAGCGCGGCTGACACCGGCGCTGTCCAGCGTTTCGGGGTCACGGCCGACGATGCGCGAGACGGCAACGCGGCCCAAAGCGAGGCCTCCGGTGTCGAGCGCGTCGGCCACCGCCTCGACATGCTCGTAAAGGCTCTTCTGCGACAGAAGCGAGGTTGCCAGAAGGGCAGTGATGATGAGCCCCATGGGAACGAACCAGAGCAGGATCTGCATGCCGAGGCCGATTATCGCCGGTACCAGCACGATGACCAGAAGCGCCTGGACACCGCGCTTGCGACGCAGTGCGTCGGGATCAGTGGCGTGGTTGAGCCTGAGGTCGAGAAAGGATATCAGCCTGCCGAACCACGTCACCGGATGGCCGATGGCGCGAAACAGCCAGTCGGGGTAACCGAGGGCGAATTCGACGGCTAATGACAGGAAAGCGATCAGGACTGACATGAAGCTTCTTGAAGGAGCGGTGGACCATGGTGGAAGTCTTGGCCGGGCGAGGGCGCTTTTCCCCAACGCTTCGCGGCCTTTCGTCGACCTCTCGACCGGTATCAATCCGCACTCCTACCCGCTTTTCGACCTGCCCGCCACCTCGCTGTCGCGATTGCCGGAAGCCGCGCGCACGCGTGACTTGGTAGAGATCGCGGCCAGCACCTATGGCGCGCCGTCGCCAGCCAATGTCGCGGCGGCACCGGGCACGCAGATCCTGTTGCCGCGCGTCGCATCGCTGATCGCGCCCGGCAAGGCGCTGGTGCTGGGGCCGACCTATGCCGAACATGCCCGCGCTGCGGCGATCACCGGGCACAAGGTGGTGGAGGTCAACGATTTCGAAGCGCTGGCGGACGCCGACCTTGCCATTGTCGTCAATCCGAACAATCCGGATGGACGCATCGTCGAGCGCGACCGTTTGCTGGCGCTGGCCGCCGGACTGCGCGCCAGGGGCGGGCTGCTGGTCGTCGACGAGGCGTTCATGGATGTCGGCCCGCGCGAACATAGCCTTGCTGGCGATGTCGGGCAGGGTGGTATCGTCGTCTTGCGTTCGTTCGGCAAGTTTTTCGGCCTGGCCGGGCTGCGGCTCGGGTTCGCACTTTCCGATTCGGCGACGGTCGAACGGCTGGAGACGCAGTTCGGGCCATGGGCCGTCGCCGGCCCGGCGCTGGAATACGGCATCCGCGCGCTTGCCGATATCGGCTGGCAGGACGCGATGCGGGCATTCCTTGCGGCTGCATCGGCGCGGCTCGATGCACTGTTCGGCCGCTTCGGCATTCCCGTCGCGGGCGGCACCACACTGTACCGTTTCCTCCGCCTGCCGGATGCCGCCGATCTGTTTTCCGCACTTGGCGAGCGCGGCATCCTGCTTCGGCATTTCGCCGACCGGCCGCATGTCCTGCGCGCCGGCCTACCGGGGAGTCAGGATGAATGGCGGCGGCTCGAATCCGCCCTTGCCGATTGGGCGGCGCGGCGCCAGGATCAATTGAAGGATTCAAAACAATGATCCATGTCTGCTCGCTGGCAAAGATCGAGGAAACGGTGGCCAGGACCGGCGCCGACCGCATGCTGTCGCTGCTTGCCGCCGGAACGGAGGTGGTCCGGCCGGCCTCGATCTCTAGGGAAAACCATCTGCATCTGGTCATGCACGACATTGCGGTGGCGCAAGACGGCATGACCATGCCGGGCGAGGATCATGTCCGCAACCTGCTCGATTTCGCGCGCCGATGGGACCGGGCAAGGCCGATGGTCGTGCATTGCTACGCCGGCATCAGCCGCTCGACCGCCTCTGCCTACATTATCGCGGCAGCACTGGCGCCGAAACGCGACGAGGCCGAACTGGCTCGGACGCTGCGGGCGCTGTCCCCATCGGCGACACCCAATCCGCGACTGATTGCGGTGGCCGACACGCTGCTTGATCGCAACGGCCGCATGGTCGCGGCGATCGAATCGATCGGGCGTGGTGCGGATGCCTTTGAAGGCACGCCTTTCGCGCTCAAGATTGATCTCTAGCTATTACAGCCAGTCGGCGAGTTTCGCCTTGCGCACATCCCGCAGCAGGCTGATGAAACCATCGGCCTGATATTCTGCCGTCAGCCGGCCTTTTTCCGATGTCGCGATGCTGGCGTCGCCGACCACGCCGTTCGGGTTGAGATCCCCAGCGATCCAGGCGAAGGCGTGGGTGCCGGTGTGGCGCAGCAGCGAGAATTCCTTCTCGGCCTTGGCGACACTGGAAATGAAATTATCGGCCTTGCCCATGTCGACGAGGTCCGGTCGGAAATGCAGCATCAGCGAGGTCTCGACATCGCCGCCATGGATGCCGTGGCGGTCCTCGAGTTCGGTGTACATGCCGGCCGGGCGGCCGAAACGCTGCCAGCTGGTCTTCACCGCCAGCATCTTCTCGCGCACGCGCAATTCGCGCGTGACGATGCCCATGATCTCTTCGTTGCCGCCATGCGAATTGACGACGATCAGCTTGCGTACGCCGGCGCGCGCGATCGACAGGCCAAGCTCAGTCCAGGCATCGACCAATGTCGTTGCCGGCAACGTGAGGGTGCCCGGCGCGTGAAGATGCTCGTTCGACTTGCCCACCGCCTGCACCGGCAGGATGCGGATGTCGAGATCGTCGGGCAGGCGCGAAATGACCGTGTCGAGCATGCCGTTCATGATCGAGCTGTCGGTCGAAACCGGCAGATGCGGTCCATGCTGCTCGATCGCCGCCAGCGGCAGCACGGCGATCGTCGCCTCCGGATCGATCGAGGCGTATTCGGTGGTCCGGTAGTCGCCCCACCACACGCGTCTTTTTGCAACGGTCATGCCACGCCTCTTCAATGGATGAGTCAGACCTAGCGCGGGAAGGATGGCCTGTCGATCACCCCGCCGCGATCGCCTCTACCTCGACCTTGAATTCGGGCCGCGCGAATCCGGAGACGATCATCAGCGTCGAGGCCGGCGCGGGGTTCGAAAACAGCCGGTCGCGGACATCCATGTAGGGCCGCAGATGTGCGCGGTCGGTGACATAGGCGTTGATGCGCACGATGTCCCCGAGACCCAGTCCGGCCTCGCCGAGCACCGCTTCGATGTTGCGGAAACAGAGCTCGGCCTGTGCCCCGGCGTCTTCCGGGATCTCGTCGTCCGCCGTAATGGCAACCTGGCCCGAGCACAGTACCAACCGCTTGCCGGCCGGCACTTCGACGCCATGGCTGTAGCGGGCAAAGGGCGGCTTGATCGACTTCGGGGTGTGGAATTTGAACATGGCAATCTCCTGGATGCCGCCAGCCTAAGGCCTGACCCGTCACACCTTCAAGATGGCGGTGCATGTTCCCGGGGCGATTGTGGACAGGCGTTCAAAAAATAGGCACGATGCCTCTGGTGCAGCACGACCTTGTCCGGCTTTCGCAGATGGCTGTGGTGCAAGCGGGCGGTCCCGGCGCGAGGGGCTGGTGGCATATGTCTTGCTTCTTGAATCTTGGTGTCGAGCCTGGCGCGTGGCGCGCCAGAGCAAACAAAGGGTGGTGTCGATGTACGGAAAACAGAAGATTTCGGCGGCGGTGGTGGCTCTGCTTGCAGCCGGCACGCTGAGTGCCGCTGCGAATGAAAAAGTCACCTTCGGCACCAACTGGTTGGCCGAGCCGGAACATGGCGGATATTATCAGGCCGTGGCGGACGGCACCTATGCCGCCTGCGGCCTCGACGCCACCATCATGCAGGGCGGTCCGCAGGTCAGCGGCCGGCCGATGCTGCTGGCCGGCAAGATCGATTTCTACATGGGCGGCAATCTGCTGTCGGCTTTCGATGCCGTCCAGCAAGGCATTCCGATGCGCGTGGTGGCAGCGGACTTCCAGAAGGATCCGCAGGTCATCATGTCCCACCCCGGCGAGGGGCTCGACAAATGGGAGGATTTGAAGAACGCCGAGCAGTACATATTGGGCGACGAGGGCGTGCAGACCTTCTTCCAGTGGATGGTCATCGAGCTCGGCTTCGATGCCTCGAAGCGCGCGCCCTACACCTACAACACCGCTCCATTCCTCGCCAACAAGAAGTCGATCCAGCAGGGCTACGTCACCTCCGAGCCGTTCGCGGTCAAGAAGGAAGGCGGCTTCGTGCCGAACCAGTTCCTGCTTGCCGACTATGGCTGGGATACCTACTCGACGACGATCGAAGTGATGCAAGACACGATCGACAAGAAGCCGGAGGTGGTCCAGTGCTTCGTCGATGGTTCGGCCAAGGGCTGGTACAAATATCTCTACGGCGACAACAAGGCCGCCAACGACATGATCAAGAAAGACAATCCCGACATGAGCGACGACCAGATCGCGTTCTCGATCGAGCAGATGAAGAAGTTCGGCCTGGCCGATTCCGGCGACACGGAAAAGCTCGGCATCGGCGCAATGACCGACGCGCGGGTCCAGAGCTTCTACGACAAGATGGTCAAGGCCAAGGTCACGCCAGCCGGCATCGACATCAAGAAGGCCTACACGCTGACCTTCGTCAACAAGGGCGTCGGGCTCGAGCTGAAGAAGTAGGCCGTCCCGGCATGATGCAGGAAAAAGTGGCGCCAGCGCCGTCTGCGTCGGATACAGCCCCGACGCTTCTGGCGCTGCGTGGCGTCGGCAAGGTGTTTTCCAACGGCGTGACGGCGCTGAGCGATGTCGACCTGACGATCAGGGAAGGCGATTTCCTCAGTCTGCTCGGGCCGTCGGGCTGCGGCAAGTCGACGGCGTTGCGGTTAATCGCGGGCCTGTCGACGCCGACCTCCGGCGTGCTCGATTGGCGCGGCGGCGGCGCGCTTGACCGCTCGAACATCGGCTTCGTCTTCCAGGAGCCGACGCTTTTGCCCTGGGCAAACGTCTTCGACAATGTCTGGCTGCCGCTTCGGCTGAAGGGCATCAGCCGTGCCAAGGCCACGCCAGTGGTGACGGAAATGCTGGCGCGGGTGCACCTGACCGGTTTCGAGAACGCGGTGCCGCGCGAACTGTCCGGCGGCATGAAGATGCGCGTCTCGATCGCGCGCGCCATGGTGAACAAGCCGCGCGTGCTGCTGATGGACGAGCCGTTCGCGGCACTCGACGAGATCACTCGCTTCAAGCTCAACAACGATCTGCTGGAGCTGTGGCAAGACGAACGCTTCACCGTCGTGTTCGTCACCCACAGCGTCTTCGAAAGCGTCTTTCTCTCCAACCGCGTCGTCCTCATGGCAGCACGGCCGGGCAGGGTGTTCGACGAACTCGCGATCGAGGCCAGCTATCCGCGCGACGAGGCGTTTCGCACCTCGCCCGACTATGCGGCACTGTGCCGTCAGGCCTCCGATGTGCTGGTCAAGGCCATCAACTCAACAGCAGGCACACACCATGACGGCCATTGACGAGCAGGTGCTCGAACTCGACCCCGAGGAAGCACGCCGGGTGCGCCAGGAACGCTTCGAGCGGATCGGCCGCTGGGTGCTGCCGCTGGCGATCATGATCCTGGCGATCTGGCTGTGGGACCGCATCTGCGTATGGAACCAGATTCCGCAGTACATCCTGCCGCGTCCCGGCGTGGTTCTGTGGACGCTCTATAACGACGCCGGCCTGCTGTTCTCCTCGCTGCTGGTCACCTTGCGCATCACCTTCCTCAGCCTGGCTTTGGCCGTCATCGGCGGGGTCGGGCTGGCGGTGCTGTTCGCGCAGTCGAAATGGGTCGAGATGTCGTTCTTCCCGTTCGCGATCGTGCTGCAAGTGACGCCGATCGTGGCGATCTTTCCGCTGATCAACATCTATGTGAACGACCAGACGACCAAGCTATTGCTATGCGCCTGGATCGTCGCCTTCTTCCCGATCCTGTCCAACACCACGCTCGGTCTCAACTCCGTCGACCGCAATCTGCGCGACATGTTCAAGCTCAATGGTGCGACGCGCTGGCAGCAGTTGCGCTATCTCAGGCTGCCGGCGGCGATGCCCTATTTCCTCGGCGGGTTGAAGATCGCCGGCGGCCTGTCGCTGATCGGCGCCGTGGTGGCAGAATTCGTCGCAGGTACCACCGGCCAGTCGTCTGGCCTTGCCTCGCGCATCATCGAGGCCGGCTACCGGCTCAACGCGCCGCGGTTGTTCGCGGCGCTGTTCTTGATCTCGCTCACCGGCATCCTGATCTTCCTGGTGCTGTCGCTGATTTCGCATCTTATTTTGCGGCGCTGGCACGAAAGCGCACTGAAGCAGGAGCGCTAGGGTCTTGATTCCCAACACAGGGTCATACCGGCTCGCCAACGTCCGGCTTCACGCGTCCCTGACACCGGGCCTTGGTGCTGCCTTTGATGGCGATGGCTTCGCGCTCGCCGACATCACTGTGGCCGACGGCAAGATCGCCGGCATTGCCGCGCATCGTCGTGCAGAAGTGTTGGCCGGTACCATCGATCTTGGCGGCCGCATCGTGCTGCCCTGTTTCGTCGATTGCCATACGCATATCGACAAGGGCCATATCTGGCCGCGAAAGCCCAATCCCGACGGCACCTTCATGGGTGCGCTGAATGCCGCCGGCGCCGATCGTGTGGCACGCTGGAGCGCCGAGGACGTGGCGCGCCGCATGGATTTTTCGCTGCGCTCGGCCTACGCGCATGGCACCAGGGCGCTGCGCACCCACATTGACAGCGTTGCACCGCAGGAGGAGATCTCCTGGCCGGTGTTCGAGACGATGCGCGAGGCCTGGCGTGGCCGCATCGAATTGCAAGGCGCCTGCCTGCTTGGCATCGAGGGGGTGCGCGACAAAAAATGGTTCGACAGGCTGGCAAAACGGGTTGCGGCCGCGAAGGGCGTGCTCGGTGTCGTCACCTATATGGTGCCGGACCTCGAAGAACTGCTCGACCATGTCTTCGCGCAGGCCATCAAGCATGGCCTCGATCTCGATTTCCATGCCGACGAGACCGACGATATTGCCGCCATATCGCTGAAGAAGATCGCCGAGGCCGCTCTCTGGAACGGCTTCGAAGGCAATATCCTTGTCGGCCATTGCTGTTCGCTGGCGCGCCAGCCCGACCTCGATGTGCTCGAGACGCTGGACAAGGTGGCGAAAGCCGGGCTCGCCGTCGTCTCGCTGCCGATGTGCAATCTCTATTTGCAGGACCGGCGCGGCGATGGCACCACGCCGCGCTGGCGTGGCGTGACGCTGCTGCACGAGATGAAGGCGAGGGGTATTCCGGTCGCGGTCGCTTCCGACAACACGCGCGATCCGTTCTATGCCTATGGGGATCTCGACATGCTGGAGGTCTACCGCATGGCGACACGCATCCTGCATTTCGATCACCCGGTTGCCGACTGGCCGCAAGCTGTCACCGCAACGCCGGCCAAAGTGATGCGGCTCGATGGCTTCGGCACGCTGGCCGCCGGCGGCGATGCCGATTTCATCGTGTTCAAAGGTCGAAGCTGGACGGAATTGCTGTCGCGGCCCGAATCGGATCGCATCGTCGTGCGCGGCGGCAAGGCGATCGACCGGCAATTGCCCGACTACGCCGAACTCGACGAACTGATGGTGGAATGATGGACGTTTCGGCGCTCAAACGCGATCTCGAAGGCCTGAAGGTCGACGACAATCCGGCCATCGTCCAGCAGAAGAGCCGCGATTTCTATTGGTACAGCCCGGTGCTGAAGCAGCAGCTCGATCATGTCACTGGCGATTTGATCGTGACGCCGAAGAACGAGGCCGAACTGGTCCGCGTGCTTGCCGCCTGTCACCGGCATGGCGTGCCGGTGACGCCACGCGGCAGCGGCACCGGCAATTACGGCCAGGCGATGCCGCTTTCGGGCGGCGTCGTGCTCAACCTCGCCGAAATGAACGAGATCAAATCGATCGCGCCGGGGCGCGTGGTGACAGGTCCCGGTGCCATTCTGGCCGATATCGACAAGGCAACGCGGGCGCATTCCGGGCAGGAGTTGCGGCTGTCGCCGTCCACCTACAACACGGCCTCGATCGGCGGCTTCATCGCCGGCGGCTCGGGTGGTGTCGGCTCGATCAATTTCGGTGGCCTGCGGGACTTCGGCAACGTGCTTCGACTGCGCGTGGTGACCATGGAGGCAGAACCGAAAGCGCTCGAGCTCACCGGTGAGGATCTGCACAAGGTCACACACGCCTATGGCACCAACGGCATTATCACCGAAGTCGAAATGCCGCTGACGGCTGCCTACGACTGGGTCGACGTCATCATCGGTTTCGACCGTTTCATGGATGCGGCGCGCTACGGCAATGCGCTGGCGTGCCAGGACGGCATCCTGACCAAGCTCATCACGCCGATAGCGGCACCCGTGCCGCAACTCTATTTCAAGCGGCACCAGAAATTCCTGAAAGAGGGACAAAGCATCTGCGTCGTCATGGTGGCGCAGCATGGGCTGGATGCCTTCCTGGCCTTCACCCGCCGTGCCGGTGGCGAGGTGATCTTCAATGCGGCCACGGCAACGCCGGACGAGACAAAAGGCCTGCCGCCGGCCTATGAGCTGGCCTGGAACCACACGACGCTCAGGGCGCTGCGCGTCGATCCTTCGATCACCTATCTGCAATCGCTTTATCCCTTTCCCAACCAGTTGGCGCTGGTCGAGAAGATGGACGCGATGTTTCCGGGGGAGGTTTTTTCGCATCTCGAATTCGTGCGGCTGGACGGCAACATCACCTGCTTCGGCCTGCCGCTGGTCAAGTTCACCACCGAAGCGCGGCTCGACGAGATCGTGCGCCTGCATGAGGAGAACGGCTGCCCGATCTTCAACCCGCACCGCTATACGCTGGAAGAGGGCGGCATGAAGCAGACCGACGCGGTGCAGCTTGCCTTCAAGCGGGAGACTGATCCTCGAGGGTTGCTCAATCCCGGCAAGATGATCGCCTGGGAGAACCCGGATTACGATTATCGGTCGGGCCGGACTTTTTTGTTCAAGGGGCTGCAAAGGGTGTGATGAGGACAGGTTTGCGCTTGAACACCCTAGGGGATATTCCCCTGTGAACATCCTTGTCCTCTACGCCCATCCTGTCGAGACCAGCTTCAATGCCGGCCTGCACCGGATGATCATCGAGCGGTTGACGGCGGCGGGCCATACGGTCGACGACTGCGATCTCTATGCCGAGGATTTCGATCCGCGGCTGACGCGCGAGGAAAGGCTGGACTATCACAACCAGCGCGGCACCTCCGATGCGGTGGCTTCCTATGTCGAACGCCTGCTGCGCGCCGATGCGCTGGTGCTTTCCTATCCAGTCTGGAACTACGGCTTTCCGGCGATCCTCAAAGGCTTCTTCGATCGCGTCTTCTTGCCGGGCGTGTCGTTCAAGCTCGTCAACGGCAAGGTGCAGCCGTCGCTGCACAACATCCGTAAGGTCGCAGCGGTGACCACCTATGGCGGCAGTCGGTTCCGCGCCTTGCTGATGGGCGATCCGCCGCGCAAATTGATCAAGCGTATGCTGCGCGCCACCGTAAAACCGGGTGCGCCGGTGAGCTATCTCGCGCACTATGCAATGAACCTGTCTACCGACGGCACGCGCAAGGCCTTCGTGGCAAGGGTCGCAGCCAGCATGGGCGCCTTCTGATGCGCGCGCTGGTGGTCTACTGCCATCCGGTGCCCGATAGCTTCTGCGCCGCAATCCGCGATACCGCCGTGGACGTGCTGACGCGAAGAGGCTGGGAGGTGCGGCTGCTCGACCTCTATGCCGAGAAATTCGATCCGGTGATGAATTGCGACGAGCGGCGCTCCTACAATGATCAGGCGCCGCAGGACCCGGCGCTGAGGCCGCATTTCGAGCTGCTCAACTGGGCCGAAGCGATCCTGTTCGTCTATCCGACCTGGTGGTACGGGCTGCCGGCGATGCTGAAGGGCTGGCTCGACCGGGTGTGGGCGACGGACGTCGCTTTCAAGCTGCCGGCGGGCAAGGGGCGGATCAAGTCGCTGATGACGCATGTGACCAAGATCGGCGTCATCACCACCTGCGGGGCGCCGACCTGGTGGAGCGTCGTCGTCGGCCAGCCCGGACGCAAGACCCTTTTGCGCGGCATGCGGGCGCTGTGCGCGACGCGTTGCCGGACCTTTTTCCTGGCGCACTATCTGATGGATTCCTCGACGCCGCGGACAAGGGCGGCGTTTCTGGCGAAAGTGCGGGCGAAGCTGGAGCGGTTTTGAGTGGCACGACTTTCCCTTCTCCCCTTGTGGGCTAGCGTGCGCACACATTTGCTTCGTGCTGTGGTCAAGCGTGAAGAAGCGAGGCCGGAAAATGGCTTG
>NZ_JAMYKV010000091.1:0-12916 GCF_040317535.1 Mesorhizobium sp. M1409 | reverse complement strand
CTGGGTGGATATCGGGTACAACATCCCGCTTCGAAGTGGAGCGAGTTTCAGATAGTGCATCGATTCTCGCCAGGTCCTCTTCGGTAAATTCGGGAAAGTCATCGGACTTTGCTTCTGATGGGCTCCATACCCGCTGCGTACCCTGCCCACGGCCCGCAGGATTGGCACGCAACCCGTCCGCGCCCGCGGCAAAATCCTCCTCCGGGAAAACCTCGTCCCGCCTGACTGGCTCGATCGGCCTATAAACATCTTGTGAGACTTCCACCAAAAGCTTTGGACGTCGAGGCTTCTGTTGCTGAGCTTGTCTGTCTCCGGGGTAGGTGGAAGTACTGGCTCCCTCATGGCCAGTTCTAAGCCGCTTCACAATATGAGAGTCTTCGTTGAACAAAGTTTCCTTTTCGGCGGAGCTGGGGCGAAGTTCTGAGGATTGGGCAGTGTGCGAAGGTCCTACCCCGGTCTGCTCTAAAATTCTCTTCTCTCCCAGTTGCGCTTTCGGTGCGGTTGGGAGAGATGAGAATGTGCGAGCGGCCAAGCGCTGATTTAGTTCGTCGTATCCACCCCACTCGTTTCTAACCAAAATCCTATCAGACGAAATTGATTGGGGAATTTGGCCCGTCGGTTCGCCCATGGAAATCCTTTCGCCAGCAAGAAAGGTCCTACCGTTTCCGCCATCAACTAGTACGGCTGGCAAGGCAGCAGGTGGATGTGAAGCGAGACTATGTGGTAATTGACCTTCGCTCATCGTCCTCGTAAACAGTGCGCCTTTATTCCGTTCTGACCGCGCCTTGAGCAAGGCAGGCGTTTCATACCCGTTACCATCTTCCAACCGAATGAGGACGTTCATTTTGCTCCTGTTGCGATTGATGTGGGGATATTTGTCGCGATCGCGAACCATTCGATTATAGTCCTCGATCGGCCTATAAACACCTTCTGAGACTTCCACCAAAAGCTTTGGACGTTGAGGCTTCTGTTGCTGAGCTTGTCTGTCTTCGGGGTAGGTGGAAGTACTGGCTCCCTCATGGCCAGTTCTAAGCCGCTTCACAATGTGAGAGTCTTCGTTGAACAAAGTTTCCTTTTCGGCGGAGCTGTGGCGAAGCTCTGAGGATTGGGCAGTGTGCGAAGGGGATTGGGCAGTGTGCGAAGGTCCTGCCCCGGTCTGCTCTAAAATTCTCTTCTCAAAGCTTTCTGTAATATCCGCCATCATAGTAAGTCGCTGGTTTTCTAACTCCTTCAAAAAAGCCTCTTCGAAATTCACTTCTCGAAAATCTCTGGGATTACTCCGATTGGCGCTAATCAAGGCAACATCGCGCTGCAAGTTCAGCAAAAGCTTGTGCGAATAAGCTCGCAAGAAGACGCTTCGCGTAGGTTGCCTATCTAGGTCGCCGTCCTCATTCAGCGCTTCCATAACCTTTGTCCAATAGGTCCGCACCGGTACGCGTGCAGAATCTGGATGCTGGGCAAATGCTCTGCTGTTCTCAACTCTATTCCAAACGTCTTTAATCCATTGTCTTTGGTTCACGTCCATGGGCCGGTTGCGGGCAATCATCAGCGCTCTCATCGCGCCCGGTTTATGCCGCCAGTTCGAGCGACCATGGCTGTCCACGATTTGTTCATTTTCGAAAACTGTTGAACCATCTCGGCGGACAACGGAAATCTGATCAAAAAGCTTATGCCTTTCAACCTCAAAAGCCACGCGCGGCCATAGCGAGTAATAGTGCTCATGTGTCTCCGCATCCGGCAATACGGTAGACGCAACAAAACGACTTGCCAAGGCTTTATCAAAGCGGTCATGGATTGCCGTAAAACTAGTCGTTCTATCCGTGGCGATGATGTTGAGCTCTGTTCTGTAGCCACTTGAGCGAGCCCGCTCAAGCAACCTGCTGTAGTGCTTGGGTGGAAAGCATGACTCTAAGATTATGTTTACACGGTTGCTTATGCTGCGGTTGGCGAGTTGATCACACCATTCTGCGACCGCGGACCGATCTGTTTCCGCCAGCGAATGGGAGCCTTCTAAAAGGGCCGCGTTATTGCCCGGAATATAGGTGTTGAGGTCGTCCGCGATGATGACTTGGGTAGCTTGTCCGGCAAATTGACTTCTGATTTGCCGGATCATCGTGCTCTTGCCTGCACCCGTCTGACCGCTTACCACCGTGAAGGTCGGATTGTCGACAGGAGGTCCATTTGCGCCGATCGCGGGGATAATTTCGGCGTCAAAAATCTCCTGTGCAGACCATGACGGCAATCCTTCCCGCATTCCGTCCTCAGGCTTCACGCCCGCCCGCCCTTTCGAACTTCGTAAGCCATGGATCGATGACGGTCTTGACGAAGTCGTCTATCTCCTCGGCCAATCTTGCCGCGTCAATGGCATTCCCGCTTAAGAGATTTAGCCTGCCCGAATATTGCAAGCGCTGTCTGTTCGCTTTTTCACACAACGACGAGGATTCGCTGAAGCGTTCGGGACCACTGTACTTAAAGGTGATCAGTCTTGGGGTGAGCGTTCCGAGCCAATCGTGCGTGTCATTGACGATCTCAAATGCTCGCTTGTCCCGGTAGCGCCCTGTAAGCCCGAGAACGCTACCCAGACGAACATCCAAACGGGGAGTCATATGCCGCCCTCCTTGTGGAATTTGCTAAAAGCATACTACGCAGTAAGAGCATCCTTTGCCTACGCTTTTCTTGTTACAATTGAAAATAGAGAGAACTATGATGGCATAGTTCGACGGTCGGCATAAACGGCGAAGATGAACAACGTCGATCCGCTGGCCTGGCTCACCCGAACCCTCGAGCGCAGCGCCAACGGGTGGCCGAGCAGCGAAATCGACGCACTCATGCCGTGAAACTACGCCGGCTGAACGGTCTCAGCTTGTCGCTTACGATCCAGATGAAGTGCAAAGCCCTTGCGTGGTCGCGGCGGACGTTTGCCATTCCGACGCTCGCGGCCCTTGTTGACCTGTGCCTTATATTGCTGCTCGTCGTCGGTGCTTGGGGAGCCGAGCTTTTTCGACCGCCGGCCGAAGCAGGCGCGATCGAAGGCCTTCAGGATCTGCGTCAGCCGATGCGCTCATCAGCATCGGCGTTTCGTGCCTTGAGATCAGCGACCTCGCTCTCCAGGGCATCGGCCCACGCCGCCCGATCGGCTCTGGCAAGCTTTCTTGCGGGTTGCCCGAAACGACGCTCGGACGCGGCCGTGGTTGAAGGCGCTTCTCGCCAGAAAACCATTCAAGGTTGCAGCTGTCGTGCAGGCCAACAAGACGGCGCGGATCATCTGGGCGCTTCTGAACCAGGGCGGGATCGACCGGCGTGCCGCTCCATTGGCGATTACCGCGGCCGCTGTCTGATGGACGCAATGACGTGATCTGACCGGCGCAGGCTGGCAGACGGCAAGGTGAAATAACAGGCGATGAACCCATGCGACGAAATCCCGAAACGGTGAAGCTGCTGCCCCCAATGCGCTCAAGCGCGTAAACTCGGTTCAGCTCGTCGTCGCGGATCTCAGCAAGGCCGGCGGCCATGTTCCGCGCGCAAAGGCCGGACATATGCCCGCACCGTGCCAATATATGAAATCGACTGAAAGTGAGCGTCACGAGCACCCCATCTTGCCTGAGGGCTATGCACTGGGGCGTTGTTGCGTGGATCACCCGGCGACTGATATAGAGCGGTGGTTCTCACTCTCCGGATCTGGATTTTGACGATGCCGCACAAGTTCAATGCCGATCGGCGGGACAAGATTGCCAAGCAGAAATATCAGGTGACGAATTGGCCGGCATATAATGAAAGCCTGCGTCAACGTGGTGATTTGACCATCTGGGTGAAGGATGAGGCCCTGTCTTTATGGACGGCGCGGAGGCGGACATCGCGGGGTGGTCAGCCGAAATACTCGGATCTGGCGATTACGTTGTGCTTGACCCTGCGCGTCGTCTACGGGCTGGCGTTGCGCCAGACCCAAGGCTTGATGCGCAGTGTCGCGGCGCTGATGGGGTTCGATATTGCCGTGCCTGACTTCTCCACCCTGTCTCGCCGGAGCAAAGAGCTGGCGTTGCCGTCGACAAAGTCCCGAGCCACAACATCAGGTCCGGTCGATCTGGTTGTCGACAGCACCGGCTTGAAGGTCTTCGGCGAGGGCGAGTGGCTGGAAAACAAGCACAAAACCAAGGCCAAACGCAAAAGATGGCGCAAACTGCACCTTGGTCTCAATCTTGTCAGTGGTGAGATTGTTTGTAAGGGCCACGGCGCTCCCCTCGTGCGGGGCATGAGGTGAATGTGCGAAGAATCCCCCCGATCGCGAGAGACGGAGGGCCTACGTGGGAGCAGACGGCAAAATGGACGTCCATTTGGACGTCCCAACAGCTGGCTACGCAGGCCGGCTCGAGGTTCTGGACGGTCCAACGGGACGGCGGGTTCGCTCGGAGGCCGATAGAGCCCGGATTTCGGCCGAGAGCCTGATGCCGGGGGTGTAGGTGGCGGCGGTCGCACGCAAGCATGGCGCGACCCGCTGGCAGGTCTATGATTGGCGGCGTCGCCTTCGTCAGGGACAACTGGCACTGCCGGAAGCATGGCGCCGATGTTCGCGCAGCTGATGGTGGACGAAACCATCGGCGCCTCAGCGGAGGATGAGGCCATCGAAATCGACACCGGCGAAGGTGGAAATCGTGATCGACGACATGGTGATCCGAACGGCGGTTGACCTCGAGCAGCTGTCGCAGGTGATCCGAGCGGTTCGGGCCTCGCGATGATTGCACCGGGCGCCGATCTCAAGATCTGCGTGGCGACCCCGGCCGGTTGACTTCCGGCGCGGCATGGACGGATTGGCATTGGCTGTGCAGGAGATGCTAGGCCTCGACCCATACTGTGGGGCAGCCTTCGTCTTCCGGGCCAAAAGGGCTGACAGGATCAAGATTTTGGTCTGGGATCGCACCGGCCTTGTGCTCATTCACAAGCGGCTCGAGGGCTCGAAATTCGTCTGGCCGCAGGTTCGCGACGGGGTGATGCGCATGTCGCCGGCGATGTTCGCGGCCTTGTTCGAAGGGCTGGACTGGAGACTGGTTCGCCCCGAGCGGGCACGGCGTCCGCAGTTGGCCGGATGAGTGTGGCACAGTGACTCAGCTGCGTTGTCTCCGATGGCGTTCTCGGAGATCAGGTGGTTGACTTAGTGCATGAATCTGACGGTTCTCCAGGAAGAGAACGAGCGTTTGAAGGCGCTCTTGGCCCAGACGCAAGCGACCCTGGCCGAGCACCAGGCTGCCTTAGCTGCATCCGAGGAGGCGCGCCGCCGGCTGGAGAGCGTCGTCAGCCAGCTCAATCACGAGAAGTTCGGCGCCAAGTCCGAGAAGCTGCATCCCGATCAATACCACCTGCCACTCGAAGACGTGGAGATCGCGCAGGGCGTGCTCGATGCCGCGCAGGAAAAGGCGCAGCGGGTCATCCGGGGGCGTTCGGACGGCTCGTCCGGTTCGCCCCAGCGCAATCGTGGCCACTTGCCTGCCCATCTGCCGCGGGTGGAGCGGATCATCGAGCCCAGGAGCACGCTGTGTCCGTGCGGCTGCGGCGAGATGGCCAGGATCGGCGAGGATGTCAGCGAGCGGCTCGACGCAATCCCGGCGCAACTGCGCGTGCTGGTCACGCGGCGCCTGAAATACGCTTGCCGGCGCTGCTCGGGCGCCGTCGTGCAGGCGCATGCGCCCGAGCATATCGTGCCCGGCCTGCCGACCGAGGCGCTGATCGCCCAAGTCATCGTCGCCAAGTTCGGTGATCATTTGCCATTCTACCGGCAGGCCGAGATCTACGCCCGCCAGGGCATCCAGCTGGATCGGGCGACATTGGGCAACTGGGCAGGCCGGGCCTGCTTCCATCTCAAGCCCATAGCCGACCACATGCGCGGGCATCTGGCTGCGGCCGCGCACCTGTTCATGGATGAGACCCGGCACCGGTGCTCGATCCCGGACGCGGCAAGGTCAAGAAGGGCTTCTTCTGGGCAATCGCTTCCGATGAGCGCGGCCATGGTGGCCAAGGCCCGCCCATCGTGCTGTTCCACTATGCGCCGGGACGCGGCGGCGAGCATGCCGAGCGCTTCCTTCAAGGCTTCGGCGGACAATTCCTGCAGGTTGACGCCTATGAGGGCTATGACCGGCTGACACGCCTGGAGCGGCCACGAGGACCATGGATGCTCGTCCATTGCTGGAGCCACCTGCGCCGACGTTTTGTGAAGCTGGCGCGCAACACCAAGCCCCCGATCGCCGAAGCCGCCGTGCGCCAGATCGCTACGCTCGAGGCGACGGTGCGCGGCATGACGCCACAAGCTCGGCTCGCCGCCCGACAGCAGTACTCCACCACGATCATCGCCGCCTTGAAGCCGTGGTTTGAAAAGCAATTGTCGATGATCTCCTCGGGCTCAAAGCTGGCCGAAGACATCCGCTATGGTCTTGCCCATTGGGAAGGGCTAACTCGCTTCCTCGGCGACGGCCGGCTTGAGCTCGACACCAACCCAGTCGAAAACGCCATCCGACCACTATGCTTGACCAGAAAAAATGCCCTGTTTGCAGGTCACGAAGTCGGGGCCGAAAATTGGGCGCTGCTCTCATCCGTTGTGGCGACTTGCAAGCTCAACGACGTCAGCCCCGTCGCCTACCTTGCCGAAACCCTCGACGCCATCATCATCGGCCATCCGCAGAGCCACATCGAGGAACTCATGCCTTGGCGATTCCGGAAGACGTCAAGCCCAAATCCATAACCCTTCTGTGGCGACGTGTTCGTGTTCCGCGCCAAGCGTCTCGATCGACTTCGCTGCATTTACTGGGACGGATCAGGCACGATCCTGGTGACGAAGTGGCTTGAGGCGGGCAAGTTCGTTTGGCCGCCGATCCGCGAGGGCTCAATGCAGATGAGTGCCCAGGAGTTCTCGCTTTTGCTGACCGGTATTGACTGGACGCGCGTCAAACAAAACGCGGTGAAGAGGCCTCAAAAGTAGGCTGATCCTATTGGTTTTGCTTGAGGATTCAGGCTCATATGGTAGGGTCTGCCATGCCGCTTCGACCCGATCCCTTGCCCCAGGATGCTGCGCAATTGATCCGGATCATTCTCTCGCTCGGCGAAGAGAACGCCGATCTCAAAGCGCGCGTTGCCTTCCTCGAGGGCCAGCTCTTTGGGCCAAAATCGGAGAAGATGACGACGATCGACCCGACGCAGGTGACGCGCGATCTGGGCGATCTCAGCGACATTCCCGAGGCGGCCAATGACGATGTTGCACCCGTGGCTGAAGGGTCAAAGCAGCAGCGACGATTGCCGTCACGCAACAACGGCCGTTTACCAAGCACCTCCCGCGGTATGAAGAGCTCATCGAGCCGGAGAGCAAGATTTGCCCGTGCTGCTCGTTCGAACTGCATTGCGTCGGCACGGGCGTGAGTGAGGCGCTCGACATCGTGCTGGCGGTTGTCCGGGTAAAGCGGACGATCCGGCCGCGTTATGCATGCCGGGCCTGCGAAAGCGTTGTTGTGCAAGCGCCCGCGCCGGCACGGGTGATGGACGGGGGCATGGTGACCACGGCGTTTGCCGCGCATGTCGCCGTTTCGAAGTTTGCTTGGCATTTGCCGCTGCATCGCCAGGCGCAGATGCTTGCCTCCTGCGGCGTGATCATCGATCGCGGCACGCTCGGCGCCTGGGTGACGCGGGTCGCCTGGTGGCTCGAGCTTCTCTACGATGCGCTTACCGCCTTCATCCGCTCCCAGCCTAGAGTGTTCTGTGACGAGACGCCGCTTCCGCGGTTCGATCCGGGGCGCATGGTCCGGCGCCGCCGGCGGTGGCCTATACTTTTGCCGAAAGCCGCAGCGCTCGCGAGGTCGAGGGGCAACTGTCGTTGTTTGCCGGCGTGCTTCAGGTTGATGGCTATCAAGCCTATAAAACTTTGGCCAAGCGCAGGGGGAAGAGCAATGTCGCCCCCATGCGGCTGGCGTTCTGCCTTGCTCACGCACGACGCAAGTTCGTCGATGTCGTCAAGCTGACCGGCTCTTTGGAGGCGCTGTCGATCCTGGCCAGGATCGCCGAGGTCTATCGCATCGAGGCGAAACTGCGCGGCGAAAGTGCCGATACCCGGCTCACGGTACGGCGTCGCGAGACAGCATCATGAGAGAACTGAAGGTCCAGCTCAGCGAACTGAGCGAAGAGGTGTCGTCAAAATCGGCGCTTGGGAAGGCCGTCTTCTACGCGCTCAATCATTGGAGCGGACTGGCAGCCTTCCTGGAGGATGGCCGGATCGAAGTGGACTCCAATGTGGTCGAGCGCTCAATGAAATCGGTGGCTCTGACGAGGAAGAATTCGTTTTTCGTGGGCAACGAACGCGGTGGCAAGTCCTTCGCGGTCCTGGCATCGGTCGTCAACACAGCAAAACTTAACGGCGTGGATCCTGAAATCTGGCTTGCCGATGTGCTGGAACGCATCATCTCCGGCAAAGTGAAAGCCAACCGGATGGAAAGCCTCTTGCCGTGGGCTTGGAAGGCGGAACGCGAGGACATTGCAGATCAGGAGCGACGGGCGGCATGACAGAGAGCAGCCAGGGGACGGCGGCACGACCGAAGCTCGATGACGAGGCGTTCGAAGCCTTCATCAGGCCACGTCGTCCAGTGTCACCGATCTGGTCGATGAGCGGCCTCGACGACTATCTCACGGCTCTCATCATCGGCCCGAGGTTTATCGACCCACGTCAGTGACGGCCCGGAAGCCCTGAACCCGCCAGTAGAAACAACCGAGCATCGGGCCGTGCAGACCATCGGTGCGGAATACAACCGGATATCGGCGAGCCTCGGCGAAACGCCGAAAGACCACCGGCCCAGGTTCACCAAGATCGATGATCTAACTTTGATGCCATGGACTGGGACGTCTGCTTCCTGATAGGAACCGGGTTCGCCCCCAAGCTGTGGCGGCCCGTCATTCGCGGCCATGCCGTCACCGGCGATATCATCGCGCCAATCCGCAAACTCAGCGAGACGAAACGGCCCGCCACTCACGAGGATGCTGCTGCGGTCGGCGAAGCCCTCGTCAACATCCGAAGCTACTTCATGCCAACGCGCGCAAAGCAGAAGTCCTGAAACAACGGACGGCTCCTCGTCTCAACAGACTAAAGCCGTGGGCTGCTCGTCGCGCTCACATCCGAACAGGCAATAGTATGTCTATGGCCTGAGCTTGCAGCGAGTATATCGGCACGGCATCTCAAGCGCTGCGGATAGGAGGCGCTGAATGTCTTCCTTTGAATAGAGATAAGGCCGTGCCCGCTTCGGGCGAAAGGGTAGCAACCCGTCTGGGGGAATCTGGGTCCTCGGGTCAGCGGCCTGGCCAACCGGGCAACCGGGCAAATCCAACGGTCGGGGCGAACTCAGGACGACCGGAGAAGACTTGGGGCACGGTCATATCAGCTTCGCCGCTGCTTACGCACGAGTACACAAATGCGCAAATACACAAACAAAGAAAGACTACAAAGCCATATATCCTGCCAAGCCAAGCCAAGCCAAGCCAAGCGCCCTGACGACCTCTCGGTTGATGCTTCAGACCCGCCTCGTGTATGTTTTTTTGCCTACCAACCTTGCAAACTCCTGTGTTTCGAACAGGAGTTTCGAGGGAGTCCCAACTAACCAACTAACTATTGTCCCGAAGTGGTGATTGCGATGGACTTGCGGCCATACGATGGCGTCATCTCTGCTACATCTGTATCGAGTAAGTACCATCGGCGATGGTGCACTAACGTCGAACGCGAAGACATGCAGCATTTCCTAGCGATCGTTCGGACGGACCGCTTCAGTTGCCAAGAGGAAGGTGTATGGGTCCGCGATACGATGAATGGGAATTGCGACATCGTGGCCCATGGACAGATGAGTTGGCCCTCCCTATGCCCTCCACCGACTGGCCAAGTGCGTCTGGTTGGGATGATTAGGGTCGCCGCCGCTAATACGCGAATGTTGGTCCTGGCTCCGCGTTGAAATACATTCGGTTATTTAATCTCCATTTCCGTCTGTCGAGTTTGTTGGTCATATTATTTTTGTTTCCAGTTTCGTTGGTTTATGTCTTTTTTGCTCCGGGCGTTGTGTTTTGTGTCGTTCACTGTGCTCAAAATAAAAGTCAGGAAATTTTGTACGTCTATCTGGAGTGCGCCCCTCGGACCGGACAAGGTCAAGCCGCAGTTTTGACCATCTGCCGGGCGTGTTGGTCCTCGAACTGTTGCGGGCTGAGATAGCCGAGCGCTGAGTGCAATCGGCGGGTGTTGTAAACCTCATCAATGAAGCGGGGAAGGTCCTCAGCGACGTCGGCGAAGGTTTCGTAGGCCATCGGATAGACGGCTTCGACCTTCATCGTCTTCATGAAGCTTTCCGCTTTCGCATTATCGTAGGGATTGCCGCGCCGGCCCATCGATCCAATAAGATCGTGCTCGGCGAGAACGTTGCGGTAGAGGAGTGCGGCATATTGCGAGCCTCGGTCCGAGTGATGGACGCAGCCCGGCGGGGGTTTTCGTCGTTCGATTGCCGCCTTCAATGCTGCAACGGTCAAGCGCGCGTCGATCGACCGACCGATGGCGTAACCAACGACCTTGCGTGACCAGGCATCCAAAATGACTGCAACGTAGACGAAGCCCACCGCAATCGTCACGTATGTTATGTCGCTCACCCAGAGCTGGTTCGGGCCGTCGGGTGTCACGTTCTTCGCCAAGTTCGGGAAGACCGGCAACTCGTGATGGCTGTCCGTAGTGGCGATGAAGCGCCGCCTGATCCTGGGCTGCAGATCGTGCTCGCGCATCAACCGTCTGACCTTCTTGTGGTTGACGACGATGCCGCGCTGCCGCAGCGCCGCCTGCATGCGGCGATAGCCGTAAGCTTCGAAGCTGTCGGAGATCTCACCCATCGTCTCGACGAGCGCTGTGTCATCCACGGCGGTTTCGGGCTGATCGTAGTAGGTTGATCGCGCGATCCCCATCAGCCGGCATCCTTCAGCGATGGAGACATCGCCGGGCCGGTGATCACGGATGTAGTCCCGCTTCTCGGACGTGGTGCGCTTTTCAGAGCCCCCTTTAGAAACTCAATTTCCAAGGCTTGCCGGCCTACCAGCCGCTCCAGCGCTGCGATCCGCGCCTCATAGGTCTGCATAGTGTCGGCCGCCGCCACGTCTTCGTCGAAGGAGCCAGCCTCGTATTTCTGAACCCAGATGCGGATCAGGTTACGCGGCAGTTCGTGCCGCTTGGCGAGACCATGCAGCGTCTCGCCGGACAGGAACTCCTGTGCTACCTGACGTTTGAACTCGATGCTGTGCGTGCGATAAGTCACCATGGGCTTCCATCCTTCGAAAGCCCGGCTTCCAAGTCAATTCTGCTTGTTCATCCTGTCCGGCCCGAGGGGCGCACTCCAATCTTCCTCTCCGCTTTCTTCTCATTTGCATTGAGCCATTTTTATGGGTTAATGGATACACTGTTATACGCGATGAATAGGTGGCAAACGCAAATCGTGCTTCGTAATGCCACCCAACATAACGGACTGCATGACAATGAGATCTGATGATCTAAGCCAATATTATTGTCTGCTTGTACTTTAATAATCTATTAGCATGAATCTAGCATCCGACCTCCGGCACTAAATAACTCACTAAGTGATGTAAACTTCGCCTCGGTTTTTGGACGCGGCAACTCCCGCGCTGAGCGAAATTAAAACGGAGGCCGTACGGCCTCCGTTCTCTTTTGCGCGGAAGTGCCGCGACCAAAAACCGAGGCGAAGTTTACATCGAAATATGCCGCCGCAGCGGCACACGGTTCAAGCGGCTCGGCTACCGAGCGATCACTCGTCCTAAACTTGATTGTTTATAAGAGGCGCCATCTCAAATGACCTTAATTGGGGGCAAATAAGCAGCGCGCTCACCACTGAAATAAACGACACATTTATTAAAAGGTCCCAGCTTTATTTCTAAAACACATCACATACCCGTCGCATATGACGGTTATAATACAACATTAAGAGCTCATAGAGCAAACCATAATGCAGAAACACAAAACGCACAACATCACAAATACGCGCCAGGCCGATCTGTGGCAGCTTTGATCACTGCAGTATCGCCTTCCCCCATGCCACCATGTTCGGCTGCACGCCGCCAACGGCAGCCACGAACCAGTCGCGCCCCAAACTAGCGCAAGCAGCCGGAGGTTGGGCCGGAGATTGGGGCGATACCAGCATGGTGAGCCCTTCAAAGCTCTTATTAGCAACAGCAGTGCGGGCATCCTGCTCAGTCATATAGTGGTACGTTATGGGACCAGCAGCGTGCTGAATATTGTATATATTCAGGCTGGCCGCGATCAGGCTCTTCAGCACGCCAGGTGTATCATCGGTGATTGGGTCGCCAACCTCCCAAGGCATCGCGAGGAAGAAAAGGGGACAGCCGTTTAGTTTTGCTCTTGATTGACGAAGAAAGAAGGATTGTGGTGATAGCAAGAGTAACGGTTGGGGTATAAATACACGTATGGGATGCTTCGTAACCTTTTGCCCTTGCAAAAGGTTACGTGCTTCTTGGGCGAGGGTGACACACGACGATCCTCGTATAAGGGAATGGACAAATACTGTTCTAGCGGCGGACTACGACAGAAATAGTAACATATTCTGTGCAGCCATTCGCGCTCGCTATAGTTCAAGGGGCCCAGCTTTTCACGTTCTGAACAGGGCTACCCGGATTGCTAATTCAACAACACGTCACATCTTTCCAAGAGCAAGTTGCCGATACGAATTCTGGAGGAGCCAGGTCAGTGCCGCTCCTCGAACACTGACGAAAGTGACAGGGGTTGGCATTGGAAAACGACAGAAAATGACATCCCTGATGTAAACGTCGCCTCGGCTTTGGACACGCGAACCCGGGAGTGGCGGGCCCCGCCTAGCTCGGGCCCGCCGCAGGCGGGCCTCGAGCT
>NZ_JAMYKV010000090.1:0-13136 GCF_040317535.1 Mesorhizobium sp. M1409 | reverse complement strand
TCCCCATAGCCATCGACTGTGGCCCGCGGGTTCCTTCCTCGGGGACTTTCGTACGCCTGCCGGCGCCCGAAACTCTTCACGGAAGCGGACTTGCGGCTTGGAGGCCTGGAATGTGAGAAGCGGACGTTCAGGCGCCCCCATCGACGCGATCTGACCCATCTCGGAAGTCGGGCCGGATAGACTCCAGGCCAGATTACCAATACATTCCCAGATGCCGGGCTTTCTGAAAGTCTTCAACCCACATGGCCGAGATTCGAACCCAACGCCGCCTTGCCGCGATTCTGGCTGCTGATGTCGTTGGCTTTTCGCGCCTCATGGAGCACGACGAGGCTGGCACACTGGCCGCTCTCAAAGCGCGGCGGCGCGATGTTCTGGTTCCAGTGGTTGCCCAGCACCACGGCCGCGTGGTCAAGGTGATGGGCGACGGTGTGCTGGTGGAATTTGGCAGTGCGGTTGATGCCGTCCAATGCGCCGTCGAATTACAAAAGGGTTTTACCGGGGCCAACGAGAGCGTGGCGGAGGCCTACCGCATCGTCCTGCGTATCGGCATCAATCTGGGCGACGTCATCGTCGAGGGCAGCGATCTCTATGGCGACGGTGTCAACGTGGCAGCCCGGCTGGAGGGTCTGGCCGAGCCCGGCGGCATCTACGTCTCCGCCACCGTGCACGATCATGTCACCGGCAAGCTGACATTGGCGTTCGACGATCTCGGCGAGCACGCGCTCAAGAATATCGCAAAGCCGGTGCAGGTTTACCGCGCCGGAACAGGCGGGACCGGCAAAAGCGCGGTGCCTCAACTCCCGGATAAACCCTCGATCGCGGTTCTGCCCTTTGTCAACATGAGCGGCGATCCCGAGCAGGAGTACTTTTCCGACGGCATCACCGAGGACATTATCACCGACCTTTCGAAGGTGTCCGGACTCTCCGTCGTCGCGCGCAATACCGTCTTTACCTTCAAGGGCAAGGCGGTATTAATCGAGGAAGTGGCGAAGAAGCTGAATGTCGCCTACGTCCTGGAGGGAAGTGTACGCAAGGCTGGAGGACGGGTGCGCATCACGGCTCAGCTAATCAATGGTCGTGGCGGTGACCATATTTGGGCCGAGCGATATGACCGGACGCTGGACGATATCTTCAAACTGCAGGACGATATTTCCAAGACCATAGTCGATGTCCTCAAAGTGAAGCTGTTGCCCGAAGAACTGGAGACTATTACAAACCGCTCGACCGACAACCCAGAGGCTTACGAGACGCTGTTGATGGGCAGGTCGTTCCTCAACAGGGGAGTCGAGACCAAGTTTATCAAAACAGCGCAGCGACTGTTTGCTAGAGCCGTTGAAATTGACCCAAATTATGCGCGCGCTTATGCCGCTTTGGCTGATTGTGAGTGGCTTCTGTTGACTTGCAACGATCCCGACGCCTGCTTCGAGGCAGTCCTTTCCAACAGCACACGGGCGCTGGAACTTGAGCCAGGTCTCGCCGACGCCCACGCATCACGTGGCGGGGCCTTGTTCGTAAATGGCCGGTATGCCGAGGCGGAAGTGGAGTTCGAGCGAGCTTTAGAGTTAGACGCCAGTTCTTCCGATACCTATTTCTCTTACGGCCGGAATTGTTTCATTCAAGGTCAATACGAGAAAGCTGCCGGTCTGTACCAGCGTGCCGTATCGTTGTCACCCGATGACTATCGGGTCTGGATCAATCTAGTGATGGTCTATGTTTCACTTGGCCGCAGCGACGACGCCAAGGAAGCAGCAAGGCAAGGTGTGCTGCGAGTGGAAAAGGAAGTCAAAGCGCATCCCGACAATGCCACCGCGCTATGTTACGGGGCCACAATGCTGGCGGAGATTGGCGAGATTGAACGCGCGCTGTCGTGGGCCTCCCGTGCTGAAATGTTCGCCGGAGACAACATTGCGGTTCAGTACAACATGGGCTGTTTTTATGCGAAGCTGGGCAAGACGGAGCAGGCTATCGATTGCCTGGAACGTCAGCTAACTGCATCACATGCCTACCTCATTTTGCGCATGCCTTGGATGCGTCAGGATAGCGACCTCGACTCGCTCCGCGCTCAGCCCCGTTATGTCGCGCTTGTCAATCGGATGGGGGCCCAAATAGCCGCGACTGGAGCTCGAATATCAGCAGGCCACGAGGAGAGTGAAGCAATGACCCTGAATATTATGCCCAGAAAATGAGTTGGTTGAAGGCAGGTCCGTTCCTGGCGCAACTACGCCCTCAAGCGCGGTCGCCGGTAATGTCCGCTGTAAGGCGGTGGCACAACTAACTTTAACGGCCGACATGGGGCGCATAGCCGCCACCGCGCATCATCGGGACAGGCCGCCGCTTCAAAGCTTCGACGCCACCCTTCACCCATAACACCCGCGCTCCACCGCCAGCCGCCGCACCAGTGCCAGCACGGCGTCGATGGTCGGCGTCGGCTGACCCGTCAGCCGGCCAAGTTCCTGCACCGCGCTCACCAGCGCGTCGATCTCCATCGGCCGGCCGCGCTCCAGGTCCTGCAGCATCGAGGTCTTGTGCTCGCCGACATCGCCGGCGCCCTTGATGCGCCGGTCGACCGCTATGGGAAAACGCACGCCGAGGCTTTCGCCGATCGCCTGCGCCTCCAGCATCATGGTGCGGGCGAGCGTGCGGGTGCCTTCGTCGGCGACGATTCCCGCAAGCGTGCTGCCGGTCAGCGCCGAGATCGGGTTGAAGGAGAGATTGCCCCACAGCTTCACCCAGATTTCGCCGCGTATGTCGTCGCGCACCGGCGCCTGCAAGCCGGCCTTGACCATTTCCTCGGCCAGAAGCGTCACCCGCTCGCTGCGCTCGCCGGAGGGTTCGCCGAGCGAGAAACGCTTGCCCTCGACATGGCGAATGAGGCCGGGGGCGTCCACTTCGACGGCGGGATAGACGACCGAGCCGATGACGCGCTCCGGCCCGATCCGCCGCCAGATCGTGCCGCCGGGATCGACCGCGTTCAGCCTGGTGCCTTCGAGCAGCCCGCTGACGCCATGGAAATACCACCACGGCACGCCGTTCTGCATGGTGACGACGGATGTGTGTTCCCCAAGCAGCGGCGCGATCTGGTCAAGCGCTGAGGTGAGGGAGTGCGCCTTCAGCGCCAGCACGACATAGTCCTGAACGCCAAGTTCCTCGGCCTTGGCGGCGGCGCGGACGGGGACCGAAATTTCCTCGCCATCCTCGATCAGGCGCAGGCCGTTTGCCTCGATCGCTTCCAGATGGGCGCCGCGCGCGACGATCGAAAGATCGGTCCGCCCAGTGATGGCGAGCCTGGCCGCGAGATAGCCGCCGATCGCGCCGGCGCCGAAGATGGTGACCTTCATCGTCAAAGTCCGAGTTTGGCGGCAAGGCCGATGCGCTGCAATTTGCCGGTCGCGCCCTTGGGGATCTCGTCCAGGATCAGGATCTTGCGCGGCACCTTGAAGTCGGCAAGCCGCGTCGCGGCATAGAGGCGGATGTCGCCCTCGGTGGCACTGATGCCGTCGCGCAGCACAACCGCCGCCGCCACCTCCTCGCCAAGCTTGTCATGCGGCATGGCGAAGGTGACCACCTGCGCCACCGCCGGATGATCCATCAGCACATCGTCGACCTCGAGCGGCGAGATTTTCTCGCCGCCGCGGTTGATGATCTCCTTGAGCCGCCCGGTGACGCGCAAATATCCGTCCTCGTCCAGCACGCCCTGGTCGCCGGTGTGGAACCAGCCATGCGCGAAGGCCGTGGCGTTGGCATCCGGGTTCTTCTCATAGCCCGCCGTGACGTTGGGCCCGCGAATGACGATCTCGCCGGTCTCGCCGGCTTTGAGCAGTCGCCCGTCGGGCGCCATCACCGCCACTGCCGGACCGGCGGAGGCACCGACGCTGCCCGGCTTGCGCTGGCCCGGCGGCAGCCGGTTCGACGCCATCTGGTGCGCGGCCTCGGTCATCCCGTAGGATTCGATCACCGGACAGCCGAAGGTCGCCTCCAGCTCGGCCATCACTTGCGCCGGCAGCGACGCCGAGGACGAACGGATGAAACGCAGCCGCGCAGCCGCCAGCACCTCGGTGTTGCGTGCCGCCCGGGGCAGGATCGCCTGGTGCATGGTCGGCACCGCCGTGTACCAGCTTGGTCGTGCCTCGCTCAGCCACTGGAAGAAGCGCAGCGCGTTGAAGCCGGGCGTGCAAAAGATGCTGCCGCCCGATGCCAGCGACGACAGCACGGCCGCGATCAGGCCGTGAATGTGGAACAGCGGCATGATGTTGAGGCAACGGTCATTGGCCGTCAGGCCAAGTGTGCCGCCGATATGGGCGGCCGAGGCCGCGATGTTGGCATGGCTGAGCGGCACCAGTTTTGGCCGCGATGTCGTGCCGGACGTGTGCAGCAACAGCGCGATGTCATCATCCCGCGCCATGTCAGGCACTGCCGGCGGTGCGACCGCCGCGCCCTCGATCGTGAAGCTGCCGGCGGGTGTGTCGGGCTGCACGACAAGCCGCAGCACGCCGATGCCGAGGCGTTCGGCCACCGTCACCGCCGGTCCGGTCTCGCCCTCCGCGACAAGGATCGCCCTGGCGCCGATGTCGGTCAGGTAGAAGTCGAGCTCGTCGGCCCGGTAGGCGGGATTGAGCGGCGCCGTCGAGGCGGCGGCCGCCACGGCGACGAAGGCGGAGGCCATTTCGGGCCCGTTCGGCAGCACGATCGCCACCCTGTCGCCCCGGCCGATGCCGCGCGCATGCAGCTGATTTGCCGTGTCGGCGATCAGGCCGCGCAATCCGCCATGGGTGAGCGTCGCCCTGTCGGGTGCCAGGATCGCCGCCGCGTCGTCGGCACCGGCGGCGAGACGGCGGGAGAGGTCTGTATGGGTTTCAGTTTGGGTCATGATCACCGGCTATGTTTCAAGTGTCCTGCATGCGATTTCGGCCCGAAGATAGTCGCTTCGGAACAATTGTCGACGTTGGCGCCGCCCCTCATCCGCCTGCCGGCACCTTCTCCCCGTATAGTGACGGGGAGAAGAGGAAGCCGCACCCTAGGGGCATTTCTTGCAACGCTGGCGATTGGCGAGACCATCGATGAAAGCGTCTTTCTCCCCGTCACTATACGGGGAGAAATGCCCGGCAGGGCAATGAGGGGCGGCGCCAACGCTCGTTGTGGCAACTGCCGCCTTCTCCAGGCCGCCACGATTGTTCCGCTCAGTCTCAATATCCAAGCGCCAAACCATCCTTGCGCGGATCGGAGGCGCCGGTCAGCGTCCCCTTCTCCCAGTCGATCAGCACCACCTGTCCGCCGCCAAGCGGGTGATGCGGCTCGGTGATGCGGTGGCCGCGCCGGCGCAGGCCCTCGATCGCCTCGGCGGGGACGCCGCGCTCGGCCTCCACGGTATCATCGTTGTAGAACACCCTTGGCGCGTCCAGCGCCTGCTGCGGGTCCATGCCGAAATCGAGCATGTTGGTGAGCAGGTGGACATGTCCGAACGGCTGGTAGCCGCCGCCCATGACGCCGAACGGCATCACGGCGCGGCCGTTCTTCGTCGCCATGCCCGGCATGATCGTGTGCATCGGCCGCTTGCCGGGCGCGATCGCGTTCGGGTGCGCCGGGTCGAGGCGGAAGCTGGAGCCACGGTTCTGCAGCACGATGCCGGTCTTCGGGCCGACGACGCCGCTGCCGAACGAATAGTACGTCGAGTTGATGAACGAGACCGCGTTGCGGTCGCGGTCGACGATGGAGATGTAGACCGTGTCGCTGCCGGGCAATTCCACGCGCGGCAGGTGCGTCATGGCGCGGTCGCGGTCGATCCCGGCGCGCAGCCGGTCGGCATAGGCGCCTGACAAAAGCTGCTTCACCGGCACCGGCACATGGTCCTGGTCGCCGACGAAGCGATCACGGTCGCGGTAAGCCAGACGTCCGGCTTCGATTTCCAGATGCAGGCGTTCGGCGCCATTGGGATCGAGCCCGCCAAGCTTGAAGCCCGATAGCACGTTCAGCATCAAAAGCGCCGTCAGCCCCTGATTGTTCGGCGGCATCTGGTGAATCTCGTGGCCGCCATAGGAGGTGCTGACCGGCGCCACATAGTCGCCTCGGGTGGCGGCGAAATCCTCGGTCGAATGAAGCCCGCCCAATTCGTTGAGCCGGCGCACTATATCGTCGGCGACGGCGCCTTCGTAGAATCCGGCACGGCCTTGCCTGGCGATGATGCGCAAGGTGGCCGCCAGTTCGGGCTGGCGGTGGACATCGCCGGCCTTCGGCGCCTTGCCGCCAGGCAGGAAGATGCGCGCGGCATGCTCGTCGGCCGACAGGTCGGTCTCCGGCTCGGCCCAGTCGAAGGCGACACGGTCATGCACGACATAGCCGTTTTCGGCATAATGGATGGCCGGCGCCAGCGCTTCGGCAAGGCCCTTGCGGCCATGATCCTCCAGCAGGCGGCTCCAGGCATCGACGGCGCCCGGCACGGTGACCGCGTGCGGTCCCTGCAGCGGGATGCGGTCGAAGCCTTTTTCCAGATACCAGTCGACCGTCGCCTTGGCCGGCGCCCGACCGGAGCCGTTGAAGGCCAGCACATTGCCTTGTCCCGCCGGGCAGTAAAGCACGAAGCAGTCCCCGCCGACGCCGGTCGACTGCGGTTCGACCACCGCCTGCACCGCGGCGGCGCAGACCGCTGCATCCATGGCATTGCCGCCGGAGCGCAGCATCTCGATGGCCGCAAGGGTCGCAAGCGGATGCGACGTCGCGGCAACCGCTTGCGTGGCACGAACCGGCGAGCGGCCGGGAAACTGGAAATCACGCATTCTGTCTGGATATCCCCTGGTCACTTCTGCGAATGGGTCACTTGAAATCAATGCCGCCGGCCGAAGATCTGCGCAACCGACAACAGCGCGACCGAGAGCACGATCAGGCAGGTCGAGATGGCGGCGATCGTCGGGTCGATCTGGTCGCGCAGCGCGTTGAACATGCGGCGCGTCAATGTCGTGGTCTCGCCGCCCGATATGAACAGCGAAACCACCACTTCGTCGAAGGAGGTGATGAAGGCAAACAGCGCGCCCGAGACGATCGAGAAGCGGATCTGCGGCATCGTCACCTGCCAGAAGGCGGCGACACGTCCGGCGCCGAGGCTGCGCGCCACCCGCTCCTGGTTCATGTCGTAGGAGCGCAGCCCCGACAGCACCGTCAGCACCACCAGCGGCAAGGCCTGCACCGTGTGCGCAATGACCAGCCCGGTCAGTGTGTTGTTGAGCCCGATCCGCGCATAGAGGAAGAAGGTGCCGATGCCGATCAGGATCACCGGGACGATCAGCGACGCGGTCAGCAGCGCGTTGATGGTGCCGTTGAAGCGCAGCGTGCCCCGGTTGATGGCATAGGCAGCCGCGGTGCCGAACGGGGTAGCGACGAGCACGGTCATGACAGCCACCTTGACCGAGACGATCGTGGCGTCGCGCCACTCCAGCGAGCCGAAATAGGTCTGGTACCAGCGCAGCGACCATTGCCGCGGCGGGAATTGCAGCAGCGTCGAATCCGAAAACGACATGAAGACGATGATGATCGACGGCGCGATCAGGAACAACAGCACGAGGCCGCCGAGGCAGTAGAGCCACAGGCGTTGCCGGTGCGAGATCGGCAGGCCGACATCCGCACTCATGGCGAACTCCACACACCTGTGGCGCGCGCGCCGAGCAGCCACTGGAACAGGCCAAGAAGCGCCAGCGTGACCACAAGCAGCACCACGCCAAGTGCGGCACCCGCGCCCCAGTTGGAGTAGAGGCTGGTGGTCTGTTCCATGCGCATGGCCCACATGATCACCTTGCCGCCACCCATCAGCGCCGGGGTGACGAAGAAGCCCAGGCACAGCACGAAGACGATGACCACGCCCGAGGCAAGGCCGGGCAGCGACAGCGGAAAGAAGATCTGCCGGAAGTTGGCGGCCGGGCCGGCGCCGAGGTTCATGCCGGCGCGCAGGCAGTCGGTGTCGATTGTCTTCATCGAGGCGTAGAGCGGCAGCACCAGGAACGGCAGCAGGATATGCGTCATGCCGATGACCACGCCCGACAGATTGTTGGCGAGCGATAGCGGCTGGCTGATCACGCCGAGCTCGATCAGCCAGCTGTTGATCAGGCCCTTGCGCTGCAGGATCACCAGCCAGGCATAGGTGCGCACCAGCACCGATGTCCAGAACGGCAGGATGACGAAGATCAGGCAGATCGACGCCGCCCGGCGCGGCAGTTGCGACAGCATGTAGGTCAGGGGGTAGCCGAGCAGGACGCAGGCGCCGGTGACGATGAAGGCGACCTTGAAGGTGGTGACGAAGGTCCTGATGTAGGAGGCCTGTTCGAAGAAGCGCCCATAGTTGGCGGCGCTGAGGGCGCCGGCCTCGTCGAACAGCGACAGCCAGAACAGCCAGCCGATCGGCACGATGATGATGGCAAAGACCAGGAACAGGCTCGGCGCCAGCAGCGCCAGCAGCCGCATCGATTCACGCCGCGCATCGGTGCGCAGCGCCTGCGCGTTCAAGTCCCGGCCTGCATGGCCGCCAGTCTCTTCCATGAGGGCGGACTGCGCGCTCATCAATCCGCCGCCACCAGGATCGTGTCCTGCGCATCGAGGCCGAGCCTGACCGGCTGGCCGGGAGCCGGCATTTTCGCCAGCACATCGCTGCGGCAATAGTCGCGCAATGTCAGCTGGCGGCCATCGCGCAGCAGTGCGTAGCAGACGAAACTGTCGCCTTGGTAGATGATGTCGCTGAACGTCGCGTCGAGCACGTTGATACCGCTCGCCGGTTCGACGTTTGCCAGCAGTCGCAGCTTTTCCGGCCGCACCACCATCAGGTGCTGGCCAGCCGCCGGCACTGGTGCTGCCGTGTGGATTCTCCGGTCCTCGTACCAGACCGACCCATCGCGGCACTCGACCGGGATGAAGTTCGATTCGCCGATGAAGCCGGCTACAAATCGCGTTTGCGGCATGGCGTAGAGAGTTTCGGGCTTGTCGAGCTGTTCGATGCGCCCGGCGTTCATGACGGCAATGCGATCCGACATGGTGATCGCTTCGCGCTGGTCATGCGTGACGTAGATCGTGGTCATGCCAAGCCGCCGGTGCAGGCTGCGCAGTTCGATCTGCATATGCTCGCGCAGGCCCTTGTCCAATGCCGACAGCGGCTCGTCCATCAGCACGATGCGCGGTTTGAAGACGATGGCGCGCGCCAGCGCCACACGCTGGCGCTGGCCGCCGGAGAGCTGGTCGACCCGACGCTCGCCCAGGCCCTGCAACTTCACCAGCTCGAGCGCCTTTTCGACGCGCTCGGCCGTCTCGGCGGCGGCGACGCCGCGCTGCTTCAGCGGAAAGGCGATGTTGCGGAAGACGTTCATATGCGGAAACAGCGCATAGTTCTGGAACACCATGCCGATGTTGCGCTTGTGCGGCGGCGTGGTGATGATCTCATCGTCGCCGACCCTGATCGAGCCGGCATTGGCCCGCACGAAGCCGGCCAGGATCATCAGCAGCGTCGTCTTTCCGGATCCGGAAGGCCCGAGCAGCGTCAGGAATTCGCCGGCCTCGACATCGAGGTTCAGGTCGCGCAGCACCGGCACGCTGCCAAATCGTTTCTCGATCCGGCGCATGCTGATCGGCAGCGCGGATGGCGCAATGGACAAGATCATCGTCTCCTAGAGGCTGAGGCGGCGCAAGCAGGGCGAGGCGCCGCCCTGCCGTGGTTTGGGTTGCGGCCGCGGCCTATTGCTGGATCAGATTGTTGAACTTTTCCGTCGCCTCGACCAGATTGTCACGCCAGAACTCGGGGTCCTGCAGCGCCTGCTTCTTGACGTTTTCGGGCGCCGAATTGATGTCCTTGATCCTCTCCTGCGGGATCTTCCCGGTCTCGAAAGCCTTCTCGTTGACCGGCCCATTGTCGACATAGAGCGGCAGATTGGCCTGCAGCTGCGGGCTCACGAACATCGCCAGCGCCTTCATCGCCGCTTCCTTGTTCTTGGCGCCCTTGGGGATGACCATGCAGTCGGCGGTCAGAACACCCTGGTCGAAGGAGAAGCTGACCGGCGCGCCTTCCTTCTTCAAGGTGCCGGCGCGGCCATTCCAGATGCTCGCCATATCGACTTCGCCGTCCTTCACCAGCTGCATGGCCTGGGCGCCGGAGGTCCACCATGCATCGACGTGACCACGGACCTTGTCGACGGATTTCAAAGCGCCGTCGATGTCGACCGGATAGACCTTATCGATCGGAATGCCCTCGGCCAGTGCCGCGACGCTCAGCGTTTCCGTCGCCTGGCTGCCGCTCAGCGCGCGCCGCCCCGGGAATTTTTCCACGTTCCAGAAATCGGCCCATGTCTTCGGCCCTTTGTCGCCGAAGACATCGGTCCGGTAGATCAGCACGACCGACGTGTAGGAAATGCCGACCCAGTCATCATGGACCAGCTTCGGGTTGATGCCGCTCTTGTCGATGATGCCGTAGTCGAGCTTCTCGAACAGCCCTTCCTTCGAGCCGCGCGCGCATTCGTCGGCGCCGAGCTCCGTAATGTCCCACTTCACCGCATTGCCGGTCACCTGCAGCCGCACGTCGTCGAGGCCGTTGGTGGTGTCTTCCTTGATGGTGATGCCGAGCGCATCGGCGGTCGGCTTGAAGAACGCCTTGGTCTGCGCTTCCTGGTAAGTGCCGCCCCATGAGGCGACGGTGATGGTGTCGCCCGCCATGGCGGGGGCCGCGAGCGAGGCCATGAGGCCGGCCATCGCGACAACGCTAACGCTTCTGGTCCTGTTCATTTTCGGCTCTCCAACCGGTGTTCCCATTGTTTTTGATTTCGCATGCTATTTTGTATACAATTTTGAGTGTAGCTTAGCGATCGATGTTGTCAACACCGCCGGCGCGATCGAATTTTACGCGCTTCGTGCCGGACAAGATGGAGAGGGATGGCTTCGCCGAGGGCGTGGCAAATTACGCCGACTGCGACTACAGCTATCGTGTTCCGGCTGAAAGGCCGGAGAACTGGGAATGGAACCTTGGCCAAGGAAACGAAAAATACGCTGCGCGACTCGGTCTACTCCTCGCTCAAGGCGATGATCGTGACCGGCCAGATTCCGCCGGGCTCGCGCGTCACCGAAAACGACATCGCGGTGAAGCTGAATGTCAGCCGCACCCCGGTGCGCGAAGCCTTCAACCGCCTCGAGCGCGACGGCCTGGTCACCGGCCGGCCGCGCCAGGGCTATGTCGTCACCGAGTTTGACATCAACATGTTCCGCGAGGCCTTCGAGATCCGCGAGCTGCTCGACGGCCACGCGACCGAGTTGGCGGCGGCTGCGGCGACGGAAGCGGACAAGGCGCGGCTGCGCGCCATGCTGGCCGAATGCGAGCGGCTCGCCGCCATTCCCGAGCGCACCAACAGGGAAAAATTCCAGGAACTGGAAGTCGGCATCGACCTGCATCGCGTCATCGCCGAAATCAGCGGCAATGTCATGCTGCACGGCATGCTGTGCGGCATCCTCGACAAGTGCCAGCACTATGTCTGGACCGAACTCCTGTGGTTGGACGAATGGAAGATCGCCCGTGACGAGCACGCCGAAATCGTCGACGCCATCTGTGCCGGCGACGCCCGCCGCGCCGGCACGCTGGCCCGCGCCCATGTGCGGGGATCACGTGACAATGTGCTGCGCCTGCTGCAGGCCAAGTCGGACTATCGCAATTTTCTCGCCAAGGCCTCGTGAGGAACCACCTGGACGCTACCGATGCGCGCCGCGAGCCCGAGCCGTTGCCTCAGCCGGGAGATTCGAAGGGCATCATAGTCATGGAATGATCAGTGTGTGGTGGGATCGATCCGGCGAAGGCGTGAGCGCGCTTCAGCCACTTTTTTTTGCTCGGATCTGATCCGGCAGCACAGGGCAAGGCTGATGCCGACGCCGCGCTCCTCGTCCAGCATCTCATTTGCTCGCGTGAGAAAGAGTTCCGCGCGCTTGACGCGCTGCCTGGCCCTCGCCAGCTCCATTTCCAGATGGTCGTGCATTGTTCCGCACCCGTAAGATTTGCGGTCCCTTCAGGGGGAAAACCGCTGCTGAGCGGTTTGGTTCCCGCTGATTGGCCGAAGGCACCAGCGCCGACCGACGTTCAGCCCTTGCGCTCCTGAAGGCTGTTGCCGCCATCGACCACCAGCAGGGCGCCGTTGACATAGCTGGCGCCTTCCGACGCCAGGAACACCACCGCCGCGGCCACCTCGTCCGGCCGCCCGGCCCGCGCCGGCGGCGTATGCAGGGCAGCTTGCCGCTCCATCTCGCTCGACGACCCCGTTTCGATCCAGCCGGGAGCAACGGCATTGGCCGTGATGCCGCTCTTCGCCACTTCGAGTGCCAACGCGCGAGTCAGGCCGACCATGCCGGCCTTGGCGGCGGAATAGGCTGATGTGCCTTCGAAAGACACCAGCGGTCCGGTGACCGACGCCACATTGACGATGCGCCCATGGCCCGCTTCGACCATCGCCGGCAGAAAGGCCTTCGTGACGAGGAATGCGGTCTTCAGGCTGACGTCGATCCCCTGATCCCAGTCGGCCTCGGTCATCGCGAGAAACGCCTTGTCGACCGAGGGCGATGCCAGTGAGCCCATGCCGGCATTGTTGACCAGAATATCGACCGCGCCGACATCCGCCCGCAGCCCCGCGACGTCCGATGCGGCCGTGAGATCGGCGATTGCGGCAGTGGCATCGATGCCTTCGGCACAAAGTTCGGCGGCGCGATCGAGCACCCGCGCGCTGGCGCCGGTGAGGAAGACGGCATGGCCGGCGCGGCCGAGCTGCCGGGCAATGGCGAACCCGATGCCGTCGGCGGCGCCGGCCCCGGTGATAAGTGCGCGCCGGATGCTGGTAGGAGACATGGTCAAATCAGGCTCCGCGGGCTTCCGCCTGTCCCAAGAAATCGGACAGTAGCGGTCGCAATCAACGAACCATAATCCATGGATGATTTTGGTTCGCCCGAAAGGATGAAACTGGGCACTCGTATGTTATTGTTTGTACTATGTAGTTTTTGTGATCGCGGGCCGGCATTGGGTCAAGGTGTCCAAAGCTCGCGGGAGGGAGCGGCAGACACTGGCCGGAGAACGAACCCGCTGCGCGGGAGGGGCGCCTGCGGTTGAGGTAGAGATCAAGAACCGGTCGTCGCGCTCGCGTTGAGCG
>NZ_JAMYKV010000089.1:0-13207 GCF_040317535.1 Mesorhizobium sp. M1409 | reverse complement strand
ACCTCCATCGAGGTGGATGTTGAATCAGCACAAAACGCAGCCGTCACATCACAATCGATTCATCGATCACAGGACGTGCTCTAGGTGTTTAGTCCCGGCATTTGATGGATGGGATCGAGTCGGAAGCGTTCGGGCTCTTTTGCCGGCGCGCGAAATTGTGCGCTAAGATGAAGTCGGCGAGATGCCGGCGTAGTTGATCGTGATCGTCATAGTGGAAGCGCTTGACGGTCGCGTCCTTGATGGTCCGATTCATCCGCTCGACCTGGCCGTTCATCCAGGGATGGTTGATCTTTGTGAGCCGGTGCTCGATGCCATGTTCGTCGCAGATGCCGTCGAAGATGTGCTGAAGGGCATGCCGGTCGCAGGTCCGGTTGGTGAACTGAATGCCGTTATCGGTCAGAATGGTATGGATGGCATAGGGCACGGTCGCGATCAGGTTGCGAAGGAATTGGGCCACCGCCATCTTGCCCGCCGTCGGGTGCAATTCCGCATAGGCGAATTTCGACGTCCGATCGATAGCCACGAAAAGGCGCAGCTTGCCCTCGGCGGTCTGCACCTCGGCGAGGTCGATATGGAAATAGCCGAGCGGATAGGCGTTGAACTTCTTCCTGGCCGGCTTGTCAGCGTCCATCCCCGGCAGCCGCGAAATGCCATGGCGCGGCAGGCAGCGATGCAATGACGAGCGCGTCAGATGCGGGATCGAGGGCTGTGGGGCATAGAGGCAATCATGCAGCGCCAGCAGCGTGTGCTTGCGAAAGGCGACGATCATCGCTTCCTCCTTCGAGCGACAGCACTGTCGATCTTGGTTTCTTCGGGCCGGTGGGAAGATCGGTGGTCGAGGTCCGGTTCCTCCACTTTCTAACTGTCTTCTGATTGATGCCGTAGCGCTTGGCCAGCGCCCTCAGGCTCTCTTGACTATGCTGTATTGCTCGACGCACTGCCTGTGTCGTCGTGGAGCGGCCGTGTAGAACGTGTCCCATAGCGCATCCTTTGATTCGGACGGCAATGATGCGCCATTAAAGTCCGGGATCAAACAGCTAGGTCCCTTCTTCAGCGCTGGGCGAGTTGCAACGGGGAGGAGAGACTCTCTCAGATGTGCGGCGGGACGTCACGCCCCGGAGACCAGGGCAGGAATAGCCAACGCCTCATTCGCCTCGTCAAGGATGGAGAAACTGTAGCGGCCATCTGCGTCAAGGTCGACGGAGTAGCTCAGGCGGTCGAGTATATTGTTATCCTGGTCGAACGTGACGATCCGCGGCTTCAGCGAAGTGATTTCCGCTTCATCCAGGTAGATAGAGTTGCAGACAATGATCTGGTCGTCGGGCTGGCAAGTACGGGCAGCCGCTCCGTTTAGAATACAGCATCGTGAGCCGCGCTCGCCCAGAATGACATAGGTCGAAATCCGCGCACCGGAATTCTTGTTCCATATGTCCACGAACTCCATCGGGAGAATGCCGGCTGCCTCGCAGTGGTCCGGGTCGAGCGTTATCGAACCATGGTAATTGAGGTTCGCTTCGGTGACGTAGATGCCGTGCAGCTTGCCGGCGACTATTTTTCGCATTGGTCTGTTGTCCTATCCATCATGAATGACTGGTGGTCCTGCCGCCCTCGGAGCAGCCAGTTATTCGGCTAAACTCCGACGACGAGCGCCCCGCCGCTGAGTCCCGCACCTGCCGCCGCCAGGAGTATTTTCTTGCCCGGCCGAAACGGCTCCGCTTGATTGGCGAGCGACAGTGAGAGCGGGATCGTCGCGGCGGAAGAGTTGCCATATTCGGCGATCGTTTTGACGATCAGGTGATCGGCAATGCCGAGGTTTCGCCCGACCGCATCGAAAATGCGAGCATTGGCCTGATGCGGCACGAACCGGTCGACATCCTGCGGTCGCACTCCGGCAGCGGCTAGCGCGCTTGTCGAGCAATCGGTCATCATCTCGACGGCCTTTGCGAACACTTCGCGGCCGTCGGTCATCGTCATTCGGGTTTGCGCGAGGTCGAGGTTACCGTGGAACGGCTTGTTGCTTCCTCCTGCGGGAATCTGGATCAGCCCGTATCGCGAGCCGTCCGAATCCACGGAGGCACCGAGAATCCCCCGATCAGTATCCTCGCACGGACCGATCACGAGGGCGCCGGCGGCATCGGCAAACAGCACGGCGCTGGCGCGCTCAGAGGGATTGATGCGGCGGCTGAGGATATTGGCGGCGATAACAAGGCTCGCTTTGCCGTGCAGGCGGGTAAATCCGTCCGCAAACATCAGCGCATAGATGAAGCCGGCGCAGGCGCCGGTCAGATCGACAGCGCCGGCGCGGCCGAGCCCCAGCCGATGTGCGACCAGGGGCGCGCTGGGCGGCAGGAGGTGATCGGGCGTCGAGGTGGCAAGCAGCAGCAGACCGATGTCGTTGCGCGCAATGCCGGCGCTGGCCAGCGCCATGGCGCCGGCCTGCGCAGCAAGACCAGACAGCGTGTCTTCGTCCGTTGCCCAGAAGCGCGACCGGATTCCAGTACGCCGCTCGATCCAGCCGGGTTCGAGCCCGAGATCGCTCTCGATCTCGGCATTCGCCACTTTGCGCCCAGGCGCATGATGGCCAAACCCGAGAAGGCGCGACGACCTGCTCATGGCTTTGAGCCGAAGCGTTCGCCGGCCTCCTCGATGGCGTCATGGAGCCGATCGAGCTCGTCGCCGGTGATGCAATAGGGCGGCAGGAGATAAAGGACATTGCCGAGCGGGCGCACAAGCAGCCCGAGCTCGAGGAAAAATGCCCGCAGCTTAGGTCCGATCTCGGCCAGATAGCCGGCAGAGCCGGCGCGCAGGTCGAGAGCCAGGATCGTGCCGATCGCCCGGCTGTCGGTGAAGTTGGCATTATCGCGAAAGCGCCGAAGGCCGGCGGCCTGCCTCGCGCTCAGGGTGGCGATCCGCTCGGCCACTGGCTCGTCACGCCAGATCTCGACATTGGCGAGTGCTGCCGCGCAGGCAATCGGATTGGCCGTGTAGGAACTCGAGTGGAAAAACGTCTTCTTCCGGTCCTCGGAATAGTGAGCCTGGAAGATGGCATCGGTGGCGAGTGTGGCGGCCAGCGGGATGATGCCGCCGGTCAAGCCTTTCGAGGTGCACAGGATGTCGGGTGAGATGGACGCCTGCTCACAGGCGAACATGGTTCCGGTACGCCCCCAGCCGGTCATCACCTCGTCGGCGATCAGCAGCGTGCCGGAGGCCTCAGTGATCCTCTTCAATTCGGACAGAACCGAGGCCGGATACATCAGCATGCCGCCGGCGCCAAGCACGAGCGGCTCGACGATCAGCGCGGCGGCGCGCCGGTCGCGGCTGACGGCCTCGAACCGATCCAGCGTTTGCTGCTCGAGCCCGGCGGCCGGGAAGGGGATGGTGTCGACCTCGAACAGCAAAGGCTCGTAGGCGGCGTTGAACACGCCGCGGGCGCCGACGCTCATCGTGCCGATGGTATCGCCATGATAGCTGTGCTCCATGACGACGATGCGCGAGCGCGGCGCGCCGATGTTGCGGAAATAGCCGAGCGCCATCTTCAGGGCGACTTCGACGCTGGTCGAGCCGCTGTCGGAATAGAACACCCAGTCGAGTCCGGCGGGAGCGAGTCCGACAAGCGCCTTGGCCAAGCATTCGGCAGGCTCGTGCGTGAAACCTGCGAAGATGATCTGGTCGAGGCTCGAGGCGGTCGTCTCGATTGCCTTTATAATGCGGGGATGGCGGTGGCCATGCGTGACGACCCACCAGGAGGAAATGGCGTCCAGAATGCGCACGCCATTGGCTTTGTGGAGATACGCGCCTTCAGTCAGGACGATTTCAGGGATCGCCAGCTCGAGCGCGTGCTGGGTGAAGGGATGCCACACACGGGATTGCGTCATCATTCGCCTCCGGCAATCAAAGCGAGGTCGAAGCCGGCAATCATCGCTTGTCTCAGCGTTTTGTCCGTCAGCGGATCGAGGTGCGGCAGCCTGCCGAGTTGCGGCACGTCGCCGAATTCCACGATCGTCCGTTGCGTATCGGTCATCTCATCGCCGATGAAGGCGATGCCAGCCAGCGGGATAGCGCGCGCCCGCAGGGCCTCGATCGACAGCAGGGTGTGATTGATTGTTCCGAGCGCGGTGCGGGCGCACAGAATGACCGGCAACTGCCATTGCTCGAATATGTCGATGAACCTTGTCCGGCGGTTCAGCGGCACCATCAGCCCGCCGGCGCCTTCGATGACGAGCGGTGTCGGCAGGACCGGAAATGAAAGATCGGCAGCCTCGATCGAAACGTCGTCGATTTCGGCCGAACGATGCGGCGAAAGCGGGCTCTTCAAGCGGTAGGCTTCCGGCAGCACGCGCCCCGACGGCAGCCCGGCAAGTCGCGCAACCGCCTCGCTGTCGGTCTCGCCGTCGAGGCCCGATTGCACCGGCTTCCAGTAAAAACCGTCAAGCAGGCCGGCAAGCCCGGCCGAAAACACCGTCTTGCCAATTCCGGTGTCTGTTCCGGTGATGACGATGCGCTTGGTCATGTCGCCTCCGGTCATGTCTGAGCCAACACCTCGACGAGCGCCTCGACCATGGCGGAAATGTCGGCTTCGCCGATATTGAGCGTCAGTGAGATGCGCAGCCGCGACGTGCCCTCGGGCACGGTCGGCGGACGAATGCCGCGTATGTCGAAGCCGCGGGCCTGCAGGCGCGCCGCCACTGCCATGGTGCGCCTGACATCGCCGATCACCAAGGGCTGGATCTGAGAGCCACTTGGTGTAACGCCGCAGCGATCGACCAATTGGCGGCCTGCGAGGGCGACGCGTTCATGCAGCTGAAAACGCCGCATAGGCTCGTCGCCGAGCATTGCGAGCGCTTCGCGCGCCGCGACCGCCATCAGCGGCGATGGCGCGGTGGCGTAGATGAATGGCCGGCAACGGTTGATCAGATACTGGCACAGTGTCCTCGGCCCGGTCACGAGCCCACCAGATGCGCCGAGCGCCTTGCCGCAGGTGTGGAGCGCGACGATGTTGTCGCGGCCCTCGAAAGCGGCGGCCAGCCCCCGGCCGTCCGGTCCCCAGACGCCGGTCGCGTGCGCCTCGTCAATGACGATGAATGCGTTGTGCCGATCGGCAAGCGCGACCAGGCTCTCCATCGGCGCGCGGTCGCCGTCCATGCTGTACAGGCTTTCCACCACGATCCACACGCGCCCCGCGCCGCCTTCGGCGCGCCAACGCTTGATCGCGTCCTCGACAGCATCGACGTCGTTGTGCGCGGCCAGCTTAAACTCGGCACGTCCGGCCTGCGCACCCTCATGCATGCTGGCATGGGCGAGTTCGTCGAGGATCAACAGGTCGCCTTTCTGCGGCAGCGCAGTCAGCAGAGCGAAGTTGGCGATGTAGCCGCTGCCGAAGAACAGCGCGCGGTCGGCTCCAAAGAATGCCGCCGCGTCTGCCTCGGGCTGCTCGTGTTCCGGTGCATTGCCGCGCAACAGCCGCGACCCGGTGGCGCCAACTGGCGTGCCCCGCGCAATCGCCGCCGCAACCGCTTCGCCAAGTCTTTTGGAGGCGGCAAGCCCGAGATAGTCGTTCGACGAGAAGTCGAGCCCGGCGCGCGGCTTCAGCGTTCGCAGCCGGTCCTTGCGCGCCAGTCCCTGCAAGGTCGCCTCATAGCGGGCAAGCGGTGCCCCGTTCATTGCGCCTCGAGTTCCATCGGCTCGATGCCAAGGCGCCGGAACAGCAGGGTATCCTTGTCCTCACCGGGATTGTCCGCCGTCAGCAGCGTGTCGCCGACGAAGATCGAGTTGGCGCCGGCAAAAAAGCACAGCGCCTGCATCTCGTCGGTCATGGCCGTACGGCCGGCGGAGAGACGGATATGCGATTTCGGCATCATGATGCGCGCCAGCGCGATCACGCGCACGAATTCGATCGGCTCAACGGGCTTGGCGTCGGCAAGCGGGGTGCCGGCGATCGGGATCAGCATGTTGATCGGAACGCTTTGCGGATGTTCCGGCAGGTTGGCCAGCGTCACCAGCATGTCGATCCGGTCCACCGGCTCCTCGCCCATGCCGACAATACCGCCGCAGCAGACCTTGATGCCGGATTGGCGAACGTGCTTGAGCGTCTCGAGCCGGTCGGCAAAGCTCCGCGTGCTGATGAGCTCGCTGTAGTAGCGTTCCGATGTATCGATGTTGTGGTTGTAAAAGTCGAGACCAGCCTGTTTCAGACGAGCCGCCTGCTCAAGATCGAGCATGCCGAGCGTCATGCAGGTTTCCATGCCCAGCGCCTTGACGCCTTCGACCATCGCCACGACCGCATCCATGTCGCGCGCCTTGGGGTTTCGCCAGGCCGCGCCCATGCAATAGCGGGTGGCGCCGGCGTCACGCGCCTTGGTCGCCTCGGCGACGACGCGCCTGACCTCCATCAGCTTCGACGCCTTCAGGCCGGTCTCGTGATGCGCCGACTGGCTGCAATAGCCGCAATCCTCCGGGCATCCGCCCGTCTTGATGCTGAGAAGGCGGCTCAGCTGGACCTTGTTGGGATCGAAGTTCTGGCGGTGCACGGTTTGCGCGAGGAAGAGGAGATTGTTGAAGGGGGCATCGTGAAGTGCCTGAGCCTTCTCCAGGGTCCACGCTCCAAGGTCAGGGGATTGAGGCTGTGGCGATATCTGCGTTGGACTGGCTGTTTGCATGTCCATGCTGTTCCTCCGGTTCTGCCGTAAGGGGGTGTTTGCTGTGGCGACGATCGGAAAAGACATTTGACCCGATCCTGTTCGTTCCTCAGGCAATCATGAGCCCCGATAGTCGAGGCCGATATCCAGGATCGGCGCGCTGTGGGTGAGTCGGCCGACCGAAACCAGATCAACGCCGGTCGCGGCAATCGCTCGCGCTGTATCGGATGCGATCCCGCCAGAAGCCTCGGTGATAGCACGGCCGCCAACGATTGCGACGGCGCGGCGAAGATCGGCGAGGGACATGTTGTCGAGCAGGACAGCGTCCGGGGCGAGCGACAGGGCCTCTTCTGAGACTTCCTTGCGCAGCCGGTCAATCTCCTGCTGCTCCGGCTTCATTTGACCGGCAAACGCATGCTGCAGATCCGCCGACAGCTCGCGCACCCATTTGCGCAGCACATTCGCGTGGACATCGAGTTCGCGGGCAGCCTGGGCCACCGCAACGTCCCGATCCTTGATCAATACCTCACGCTTGAACTCGCGGCCCTTTGCATCCCCACTCTCCAGTTCCGTCAAACACCTTATCTCGGTGTCCACGAAACCGGCAGGAGGCCAAAGAGGATCTACAGGGTTGAGAGAAATTCTGTGCATTTTGTAGTGCTCGCATCTTACTAGGCGGCCGCTATTGCGTGCAATGCACTCCTTAAACGTCAGCGCCGAGTTCCGTTGTCGCGGGATACTCTGAAAAGTCGCCCACGACCGTCCTGTAGAACTTCGGCAAAATTCTTCGGCTCTCATGCCGCTGAGATCGGTGACTTCAAAAATATCCTTGTGGACGATTTGACGTCAGCCAAATGACATGATTGGTGAGCCAAGCTGGACCTTATCTGGTGTCACACCTAGTCCCGGCCCGGTCGGAACCTTAATTCGGCCGGCTTCGATCCGAACGGGGTTCTCGCCGTCGAAATGTCCTCGAATATAGGGCGCTGCGATCCAGGAGCCTTCAAACCTCGACGGGGCGACGGTAGCACCCACATGCACGCAGGCCGCGGCAATGATGTCGCCCCCCCAAGTATCGTCACACGTGTGCGGCAAGCTGCGGGCGTCGCAGATGTCACGGATGGTCCGGAGTGCTGAAATGCCTCCAACACGCGTCAATTTTAACCCGAAGCCGTCTACCAATCCGCCTGAAACGGCCCGCATTACGCTGTTCAAGTCTTCCGCCAACTCATCCATGTAGACAGGATGGCAAAGCTGATGCCGGATACCGGCGATCTCCTCCATCGTGTTACAAGGCTGCTCCATCACCATCGAGATGTCCCTGCAACGATGCGAGAGGAACATTGCATCCCGGCTCGTCAGGCTTCGGTTCGCGTCTGCTGCGATGCGTATTCCTGGTTTGGTCGCCTCCTTAACCTTGTGGACCGCCTCGATGTCCTCCTCAATGTCGCGCCCGCCAATTTTTAGTTGGACCCGTGCATAGCCTTCTCGTTGGCGCTCACGGGCTTCCCGCGCCATCTCATCAGGCGAGGCGGTCGTAACCGAATAGTAGGTTGGAATCGTATCGCCCGTTGCTCCACCGATAAGGTCGCAGACCCGGCGATTGTAGGCCTTGCCCGCGATGTCCCACGCTGCGATGTCGACGGCGGCCTTTGCATACCTGCTGCCATTCAGCGCTGCGTCCATCGCCCGATTCAACAGGCCTATATTCCGCGGGTCCAGCCCGATCAGGCTCGACCCGATCTCCTGAAGAGCGGCCCTTGCGCCGAGCATATGCTGCGGCTGATAGATTGGGCCGGCCGGACAGGTCTCGCCAAAACCGACAAGACCGCTATCCGTGATCAGTTCGACGACTGTGCTCTGCAGATGCGTCACTGTCGCCGACGCCAGTTTGTATTGGTGGACGGAAGGCACATCGACATTGTACACATTGATCCCGGCCAGCTTCATTTGCGCCTCCCATATCATTCTTCGTCGAATCTTAACGGGCTAGCTATGCGAGGGCAGTCGAAAAAAAGTCACGTACTGCAATACTTTTTTGCGCTTCGATTCGTTCTGCTAGCGTATAGCCCGTCGGACTTCACTAATGCCTCCATCGTGAGGTAGAATCCAGTCACCATCCGGATCAGACATCCATCGCCAGTGGCAGCGGCGGTCGGCTGCCGGGTCTCTTCATCGACAACAGCTTTTGCGCGTGTCTGACGGCTACAATCTTCCGGCGTCGCGGCTTGAGCCCCTTATATGCAGTCAGCACGGGACACTGCGAGACCTTTGGTTCGGGTCCGCTGCGTGTAAAAAACACGCTGATGATCGTCCGCGACGATTTTCATCCCGCGTCTCATCCAGTGTACGATGACCCTGCAGCCGCCCGCGGCGTCCGCGAGCAGCCATACGGTTTCGCCGGCGTGGAACATCCATCCGAAGCTCTGGCGATGTCCTCGCACAGTGTCAGGCTCTCGAAAGAACCGGGTGCTAGAACTCTCGCCCTGCTCGCCTTTGCACTGCCCAAAGTCGCAGGGGCGCGCCGACCGCCATCAATGGCTTTGGATAGAGCGTACTTGGCGATGGTTCCCTTAGAGCATCTGCAACCAATGGCTCTTCTGTCCCGACGGCCAGATCGGCAATCAACATTCCGTAAAGCGTGCCCTTAACCGTCCCGAGGCCGTTGCAGCAGCCTGCGACATAGACCCGATCCTCGATCTCGCCGAATGCCGGCGCCGAGTTTAGCGACAGGCATAGATGACCGCCCCAGCGATATTCCATTCCGGCGCCGTTCAGCATTGGGAAGCGCGCGTTGAAAGAGCGGTCGTGCTTATGCCCGATCTTCTCCACCTGACCTTCGCTCGTCGTCATCGATGGGTTGTAGGTAAAGGTGTTGCGCACGACGATGCGATCGCCGATCCTTCTGATGGTGGAGCCCATCGGGTCAGCGGGGATCAACCCCCAATGCCGTTCCCCGCCAAGAGAGGCCTGTTCACTATTTGAGAGCGGCCTTGTCATGCTGGCGTATGTGAAGATATGCAGAAGGCGTCTCTTAAAGAAGCCAAAGCTTTCCAGATGCCCGTTGACGGTCAGGATTAGTCGGGGCGCGACGATTTCCCCTTCCGGCGTTTGGACGCGATGCTCTGCACCAGTCTCAATCAGGGTCGCCGGCGAGTTTTCAAAGATTTTGACGCGTTCAGCCAGCCCGCCAGCTAGCCCTCGAATGAAACCGGCCGGTTGGGCCATTACCGTGCCCGGCGTGAAAGTGCCACCGATGAAGAAGTCGGTCCCTGTGATGCCTTTCATATCTGCTGCGTCGAGACTTCTAAAGTCCTCTGCAAGCCCCACGAGATGGCTCTCAAACTCGCGGAGCGATCGAAGACCGTGATCTGTCGCCGCTCCGTGGATCTTGCCGGCTCTGACGAAATAAGGTTCGAGCCCAAACTCTTCAGCTGCCGAGGCGGAAAATTCGATCGCGGCGCGATTCATTTGGATCTGCTTGAGGTCGTGATCCCGGCTGCCACCGTAATTTTCACCGCCCAATTCATGGGGCAGGTCAATCATGAAACCTGAGTTACGTCCTGCAGCGCCCCAGCCGACGCGCTGGGCGTCGACGACAGCAATACGGTCGTTCGGTACCAATTGTGAAAGGCGCCGCGCGGCCGCGAGGCCGGCGACGCCGGCCCCGACAATGACCCAGTCAGCCATATAGCGGCCGCGCAGCACCTGCGCCTTGGGAGGAGGCGGTAAAACAGCGTACCAACCCGATACGGGCATGTCCGCGGGCGTGCGGACAGCCTTGTGCACGCTCATAGACGTCTCTCCGTCTAATCTACCGCGCGCGAGACATTCGGGTCGGAAATGTCCGCCCAGATGGTCTTGAGCTCGGTGTACTGGTCGTGGGCGTGAAGGGACTTGTCGCGCCCACCAAAGCCTGAAAGCTTGAAGCCCCCAAATGGGGTCGTGACGTCCCCTTCGCCGTAGCAATTGATGGTCACGGTGCCAGCTCGAATGTCACGCGCCATGCGATGGGCTTTGCCAAGGTTGGCGGTGAAAATCGAGGCAGCAAGCCCATACTGCGTATCGTTGGCGACACGAACTGCCTCATCTGCGTTAGCGACCTTGATGACCGATAGCACCGGTCCAAAGATTTCCTCCCGCGCGATCGTCATTTCAGGCCTGACATCATCGAAAATGGTAGGTTCGATGAAATAGCCTTTGCCATGCTTGTAGGCCTTCCCGCCTGTCACGATCCTGGCGCCTTCCTCCCGCCCTTGCTTGATGTAGCCAGTGATGCGATCGAACTGTTCCTTTGACACGATCGCGCCAAGTCGGTTGCCAGGGTCTAGCGGGTCGCCCAATGGCCATTCCTTGAGCTTGTGAAGCATTGCTTCGACCAAGCGATCCTTGATTTTTTCGTGTGCTATCAGGCGGGAGCTGGAAGAGCAGTTCTCACCCATGTTCCAAAAAACAGCTTGCGTCACATGTTGCGCGACAACGTCGAGATTCTCTGCGTCGTCCAACACGATGCATGGATTTTTCCCGCCGCATTCAAGCACGACGCGTTTGAGGTTGGACCTGGCTGAATATTCCAGGAATTTCCGGCCGACATCGGTAGAGCCGGTGAACGCGACCATGTCGATATCCGGATGCATGCCGAGCGCTTTACCGATGACCCCACCCGGGCCGGTGACCACCTGCAAGACGCCCGACGGTATGCCCGCCTCATGCGCCAGCTCGGCAATCCGCAACGTCGACATGTTGGTCTGCCCGGCTGGCTTGACGATGACGGAGTTGCCGGTCGCAAGCGCTGGCCCGATCTTCCAGGCCAGCATCAGGATAGGGAAGTTCCACGGCAGTACGCAGGCGACCACACCGAGCGGCTGGCGCACGATCATTGACACGACGTCGTCGCCTGAAGGAGAGGTCTGGCCGTAAAGCTTGTCGGCCGCTTCCGCGTGCCATTCAAGGCAGTGCAGGGCCTCGGGGATATCTATGGTTTCGACATCGTAGATCGGCTTGCCGCTTTCGAGCGTCTCTAGGACCGCGAGCTCATGGATGTTTCGCTCCATCAGCTTGACGAGGCACCTCAGCACCCGCTTGCGCTCCCTCGGATGCGCCCGCGACCAAGCACCCGATTCAAACGCCAGCCGTGCCTTCTCGACTGCAAAGTTGACATCGGCTTCGCCGCATGAGGCGATTCTAGCGATCACCTGCCCCGTCGCGGGATTGATGGTCTCGAACGTATCGCCGGATTGTGCGGCTCGCGCCTTGCCGTCGATAACCGCATTGGTTGGCAGCGGCAGGCTCTCCGCCAGGTTCTGGTACTCATCACGCGTTAATAGCGATGACATTCTCGGAAGCCCTCTTCTGGGATTTTGCAGTGATGGACGCAATTACCGCTTTAAGAGTACGGATCGTGGTCTCGAGTTCCCGCTTCTGCTCGTCGTCGAGCGCCCGCATCGGCCGCCGCATGGGGCCGGCCGGCAGACCGGCCAGTTCGCAGCCAAACTTGATGCTCTGCACGAACTTGCCACCCTGTTCGAGAACCCGCATCAAAGGCAGCAGCGCCGACATGATCTGCCGGCCCTTCGTGAAATCTCTATCAATGACGCACGCTTCATAGAGCGCGATATGCTCAGCCGGCAGGCAATTGCCGGCGCCGCATACCCACCCCTTGGCACCCCAGGCGAAGAATTCGAGCGCCTGATCGTCCATGCCGCAGAACAGATCGATGTGCGGGTAGTCGCGAGCCAGGGCGTGCAGTTGGTTCATGCTGCCGCTGGACTCCTTTATGGCGCAGAAATTGGTGCTGCGGCCGACCCGGTCCAGGAACTCGAGGTCCATCATGGTGCCGGTCCGTCCGGGATAGTTGTAGAGCATAACAGGCAGGTTGGCGGCTTTGTCGATCGCCAGCGCATGATTGGCGAGCTCGAGCTGTGTTGGAACGGCATAGTATGGAGATCCGATGAGAATACCGTCGTACTTAAGATCTTTTGAAACCAGCGCGTATTCGATGCAGTCTTCGGTCCGGATGGCGCCGACGCCGGCGATCAGCGGCACCTTTCCCTTCACGACGGTTTTGGCAAGCTTCAGCAGCCCGACGCGCTCGTCGCGCGACTGGGCGTAGTACTCGCCGGTCGTGCCACCCACTATGATGCCATGCACGCCAGCCGCGACCAGATACTCGATCATGACGCAGAAACCGTCCCGATCGATTGTTCCGTCGGCATGAAATGGTGTGGTGACGGGCGGAATAATGCCTTTGAACGACATCTGCCTAGCTCCAATTCAGCTTAGATGCGCCTTTATAAGCGATGAAATGAAGCCAGGCAGCCGAAACAAAATCATCAGTCAGGTTACTTTTTTGCGCGCTCCGAAGGTTGAAACTCATGCTATCGCTAGCAAAGCTCAGGCCGTTCCAGGGATTGCAATGGAATTATGAGCTTCAATATTCAAAGATAGCCACGGAGGAATCGATGGATCGCACCACGCCTGAGACCATTAAATATGAGCATCTCTTGTATGAAGTGGATGCGGAGCACGTCTGTTGGTTGACGCTGAACCGGCCGGATAAAGCTAACGCCATG
>NZ_JAMYKV010000088.1:0-13817 GCF_040317535.1 Mesorhizobium sp. M1409 | reverse complement strand
CGGAGTGATCGGCGCCGGCGCGCCGACGAACGAGAGACTAACCATCAAGGCGATTTCGGGAAAGGTGCCTTGGCGCACCGCTTACCGAGATAGCCATCAGAGAACTCGATCTCGATCCGCCCCGCGCCCGGCGCAGGAGCACTGGTCATCCTTGGCGGCGAAGATTCTGTCGCTGCCACGGCGTCGTCGACGACTTCAACCGGCAGAAAGGCGCCGGCCGCACGAGCGCGTCTCACCCCAAAGGCGCGACGCCAGCGATAAATCAGCGACCGATCGAGATCATGGCGGCGCGCCACCTCGGTCACCGTGACCCCGGGCTCCAGCGTTTCTGAGACAAGCTGCTCTTTCAGCGCCGTCGACCAACTCCGACGCCGACCTGTCCCACTCACAATCTCCATCCGATGAATGGACACGTGACTATCCTCGCTGCTTGCATCGTGGTCATTGAATTCAACCACGACAACAGCGCTTCACCTCCTCACAAACAAGGCGGTCCTCACCGGGTGCTAACCTGCTTACGACAGACAGTCCGGCTGAGACTCGACGTCAGCCCCTGTATCCTGTATCTGGGCGCGATCTGGCTGAGACGCACCCTATTGCGAGCAGGCATGCGCTTGAGAGAGGTTGCAAGTGAAGAGCGGGACGCGATCGCCGGACTCTCGACGAGGGCGCTTCTGTCTAGGTTTCCGACAGAGGACGGTGAGTTCTGCTGTCACGCGCGGGACGCGCCCTGGACCGCTTACCAGCCTCGCAACCTCTTACCCCTGAGGTGTCAGCCTGAGCTTATCCCGACAAGCTAATTTCCGGCGCTCTCCATTCGTCGAGTGCCGATAGCTTTGTCTAGCCAGCCGACCTCCATCTGGGGAGCCGAAGATAGAAGAAGTTCAGTATACGGATCAAACGGCGGGACGAGCACTTGGCTGCTCGGACCGTAGCGGACCACTCGTCCTTTGTACATCACCGCAATCGAATCGGCGATCGACTTTACTGTTGCAAGGTCATGGGTGATCAAAAGATAGGCTACAGCATCCTCTTTCTGCAACTGCAGTAACAGCTTCAAGATACCATTGGCGACCAAGGGGTCCAAGGCCGATGTCACCTCATCACAGATGATTATTCTGGGTTGGGCAGCCAAGGCCCGGGCGATGCAGACCCGCTGCTTTTGTCCCCCGGACAACTCTGCCGGGTACCTGTCGGCAAAATTGGTGCCCATTTCGATCTTGTCCAGCAGATCTGCTACACGATGGTCGCGCTCCCTGCCGCCGATCCCGAAGTAAAATTCGAGAGGCCGCCCGATTATCGTTGCCACGGTCTGGCGTGGGTTCAGCGCGATATCGGCCATCTGGTGGATCATTTGTATCTGACGCAGGTCCTCCTTCGATCTTTCAGCCAAACGGCGCGGAAGCTCCCTGCCCTCGAAACGGATAGTGCCGCCGGAGGATGGCAGCAATCCGGTGATCACGCGCCCAAGCGTCGATTTGCCGGATCCGGATTCGCCGACGACCGCGAGGGTCTGGCCAGGATGCAACTCAAGGGACACATCGCTCAAAACTTTGATCGCGCCGCCTCCGTAGCCGGCCGATACGCCCTCCACTAACATTACAGGCGCAAGGGCAGCCTCTTTCTCGTCGTGAGCGATCTGATGCACAGAAACAAGGGCTCGGGTGTATTGTTCCCGCGGCTCGTTGATGATCTGCTGTGTCGTCCCCTGCTCTACAAGCTTGCCATGACGCAGCACTATGATCTGGTCCGCGACCTGCGCTACAATGGCTAGGTCATGGGTGATGTATAACGCGGCGACATCTGCATCACGGATTGCATCGCGGATAGCGGCTAGGACGTCGATTTGGGTCGTGACGTCCAGCGCTGTCGTGGGCTCGTCAAAGACGATAAGATCGGGGTTCGAGCAAAGCGCCATAGCCGTCATGATACGCTGCAATTGGCCGCCCGACACCTGGTGGGGGAAACGCTTGCCAATGTTCTCGGGATCAGGAAGACTGAGCTTTCTGAAAAGCGATATCGCTCGATCTTCGGCCTCCTCCCGCTTTGACGCACCGTGCAGAAGTGCCGATTCGACTACCTGGTCCATCAGACGTAGCGCGGGATTGAATGCCGCAGCCGCGGACTGCGCGACATAGCAGATTTCCCGGCCACGTAGCCGTCGCATATCTCCAATTCCACACTTCCGAATATCACGGCCGTTGAGCATCACTTCGCCGCCGGCGATCCTAACGCCGCCCCGGCAATATCCCATGCTTGCAAGCCCTATGGTTGACTTGCCGGCGCCCGATTCCCCGATCAAACCCAACACTCGGCCCCGCTGCAGGGTGAGTGAAATGTCATCTACGAGAACGGCCGTCCTGAGGCTTTCGGAGGGCGGATATGCTGGCGCCTCAATCCGTAGATTTCGGATGTCGAGCAAGAAATCTGACTTTGTGGCATGGCTGGGTTGACGGCGGGCAGTCTTGTTCGGGTGCTCCCCCCGAAGTGCGAGATCATTTGGCATGTGCCTCTTCCGATGCTTTGATTGCTCTTTCGGCGCCTGCAGCCGTTGTCAGCCGGAATTCAAAATCCGGAAATGGCCTAGATGATACCGTCTTCGAGTGAAACTGCATCTCAAAGCCGCCTGTTCCGACTAGGTCACCCCTATATCGATAGGGCTTCATTCCGACGTGCCCCAGTGACGAGTAGAGCCGTGTTCGGCTGATGCGCATTCACGATGCTGGTCTCCTCCGAGGGCAGCGATAGCATCACCGGTTGCACTTAGAAGCGGCAAAAAAGTAATCTCCCTAGTGACTTCGTTTCTGAGGCCTGGTGCTCTTCCGATTCAATCGCGGCTGAGATTTGTGCCGACAAGAAAGGAAAGCGAGAAGTTCTGGCAGTCGTAAAGAGATAGCAATTAGGGCCATTGTATAAGTGCTTGCACGCCAGGCCAGGATGCAAAGAGAGGACCGGCTCGGCTATCCCAAAAAAAGACGCGATCCCTGGTCAGTGCAGATACCACCGCCATAGACTCTGCTGCAGCACTGTCGGCAGACCTGAACTCACTTCTGGAGTCCTGGTCGCAGATTCGCGCCGTCGCTCACATCAAGGCGGCAAGTCGCCCCAAATGATAATCTGCGTCGCCGAACAGTTTGTCGATCATGATGACATGCTTAAAGTAATGACCAATGCTAAATTCCATAGTCATCCCTATGCCACCATGCAGTTGGATCGACTGCTGGCCAATTGCTTTTGCTGATCGGCCGATCTGGACTTTTGCGGCCGAAACAGCGCGCCCGCGCTCGCTTGCGTCGCTTACGCCAGCCATTATCGCCGCGTAGATGGCCATGGAGCGCGATTGTTCCAGATCGACTAGCATATCGACCGCCCGATGCTGCAGCACTTGGAAACTACCGATTTTCTTGCCGAATTGCTCGCGTGTCTTGAGGTAATCAAGCGTGATCGCCTGCATTTTTGCGAATGCCCCAACTGCCTCCGCGCAGAGAGCCGCGACTGCTTCATCAGCTACGCGCGCTAAAACGGGAAACCCCTCTTCTGGCTCACCGATCACGTTGGCTGCGTCGACCCGTACATTGTCGAGCGTTATGTCCGCGGCGCGTAAACCGCTATGTGTCGGGTAACCGCGACGCCGCAACCCTGGTGCGTCACTGTCGAGCAGGAATAGGCCAATCCCTTGCCTTTCCCTTCTATCACCGGTCGTTCGTGCCGTTAGAATGATTTTGTCGGCGCTATCACCGTGTAGCACGAGTGTCTTTACGCCATTCAAGATCCATCCGTTCCCATCCTTCCTTGCTTTCGTCTCAACATCGAACAGGTCATAGCGCGACTGCGGCTCTAAATAACCTAAGGCAAATTTTGCCCGACCATGGGCGATGGCAGGAATGAGTTCTGCCTTCTGCGCATGGTTCGCTCCATGGCGAAGGATGCCGCCCGCAAGCACCACGGTCGGAAAATAGGGTTCGAGGATCAAAGCTCGGCCGAACGCTTCCATGACGATCATGGTCTCGACCGGTCCCCCGCCGAAACCGCCATATTCCTCTGCGAAGGGCATCGCGAGCAGTCCGAGTTCGGCATACCTTGACCACATAGCGTCGCTGTAGCCGGGCCCCTGAGCTGCATAGACACCGCGCTCATTGAAGCCATACTTGTCTTGCAGCAGCCGCTCAATGCTGTCTTTCAGCAGTCGCTGCTCTTCCGTTAGATCAAAATTCAATGCCGAAACTCCCAAATCGAAGTGAGCTGGCGACAACCCGCCAAACCCTAAAGACCGAGGATCGCCCGTGCTATAATGTTCTTCTGAATTTCGCTTGAGCCGGAGTAGATCGTCGCAGCGCGGCTGAAGAAGTAAATAGGCGCAGCCAGCCTGGCTCCATCAGGCCCGGCCAGCCATTGGTCCGCGCTATCGGCTGGCTGTTCCGAGTATTCACGGAGGGAGTAAGGACCGATCACATCCATCAGCAGCAACGCTGCGGCCTGCTCAATCTCCGAACCCTTTAACTTCAGGATCGAGCCGGCCGGGTCTTGCCATCCGTCCTGGCGTCGCGAAGCATTGAAGACTGCTCGCAGCTGGGTGATTTCAATGGCCTTTAGCTCGACCTCGATCGCGGCAACTTTTTCGCGGAAGGCCGTTTGGTCGATCAACCGCTTACCACCCACGTAACACTGCGCAGCGAGATCTTTAGCCCGCTGAATGCGTTCCTTGGTAGGACCCACTCCAGCGTCGCCAAATCGTTCGTTGCCGAGCAGAAACTTGGCATAGGTCCAGCCCTTGTTCTCCTCGCCGACAAGATTCACGATCGGAACATGAACGTCAGTAAAAAAGACCTCGTTGACCTCGTAACTACCATCAATCAATTTGATTGGACGCACTACTACGCCGGGAGTGTTCATACCGATAAGAAGAAACGATATTCCTTCCTGTTTCTTCACGTTGGTATTAGTTCTAACCAAGCAAAAGATCCAGTCAGCATGTTGAGCGCCCGTCGTCCAGGTCTTCTGGCCATTCACAACATAATGGTCACCGTCCCGCACCGCCCGCGTTTTAATCGAGGCAAGGTCGGACCCTGCGCCAGGCTCTGAAAAGCCCTGGCACCACCAATCCTCAGCGTTAACGATGCGCGGCAGGAAGTGGTTCTTTTGTATCTCGCTGCCGAAAGTGTAGATGACCGGACCGACCAAGGAGGCGCCGAACCCGAATGTCATCTGAGCGGGAAACGCTTGTACTTCTTCTTCAAAAATATACTGCTGAAAAGGAGACCATCCTGCACCACCGTATTCTTTTGGCCAGCCCGGGACGCCTCTTTTGTGGAGGACACGCGTACCCACAGCGATTTCGGCCTTTGATAGTCGACGGCCCTCCACGAGCTTGCGACGCGTTTCCAGCGGTATATTGTCACGTAGGAGTTGACGCACCTCCTCACGAAACGTGCGCTCTTCTTCCATAAACGCGAGTTCCATTTGGCCCTCCAACAATGCGCATTTCGGTGATTGTGAGCAGCCATTCCACGCGACAGTGAGAGCAGACGGCTAAACGGATGCTAACATCAGGGGTCGGCACAGGAGGCGCGCAAAAAAATCACCTGCCGAATGATTTTATTTCGGATTTTCAGCCGGACGACCTGCTTATAACAGTCGATCTCGCAGCTTGCACAGGCGCGTCACCCTTTCCGCAATGATTCCGGGTGGATGACGGTGGTACGGCCTCGATGTACCAAAATGAGGTCGTCGAAGATATCAGGGGAAACCGTCTGTGGAATCTTATCGGCATGGATACGTCAAAGGGCGGTTCCGAGTTGCAGGGGTCAGATGAAGCAGAGCAACCGGTTCTGCACAAGAAGCTGCGGCGCAATCAGGTGCCTGCCTTGTTTGCTGAGCTCTTGCCACTGACGATTGGCATGAAGCCTGGAGCACAACGCGTTACTGGGCATGGGAATTGCAAGCACTTGGCCATGATTTGTTATGCTTTCGGCACAATGTGTGGAGTTATACGTCAAGTGCCAGCGTACCGACAGGAACTACTGACAAAATAGGACAAGCGGAATGGGTTTGCCCACATCAATTGCCTCTCGGCTGCGGATCCCCCTGATCGTGGCACCGATGGGGAGAGTATCGGGGCCTGATCTCGTTTCGGCGGTCTGTCGGGAGGGCGTTATCGGGGCTTTTCCAACCAACAATGCACGGACGCCGGAACAACTGGACGAGTGGCTCGCGAGGATAGAGCGAACTTGTGCCGAGTCGGATGATGTTTCGGCACCATGCTGTCCCAACATTGTCATGCGTAGATCAGCGGAGGCCCTTCAGGCCGATGTAGATGTCTTGGTCAAGTACCGGGTCAAGATCGTGCTTGCGAGCGTCGGATCGCCGGAGGCAATTATCCCTCAATTACACGATATTGGATGCGCAGTCCTGACAGATGTCGCGACGATGCGACATGCGGAAAAGGCGATCAAAGTGGGTGCGGACGGTCTGGTACTTCTGAGCGCAGGGGCAGGAGGACAGACTGGCTGGCTAAACGGCTTGTCGTTCGTCAGGGCGGTTCGCTCGATCTACGGCGGGCCGGTGGGCCTCGCCGGCGGCGTTTCCGACGGCCATGCACTCTGGGCGGCTCGAGCGCTAGGGTGTGACTTTGGCATGATGGGCACACGCTTCATCGCGACGCACGAGAGCATGGCGCCGCAAGGTCAGAAGGAAATGGTGGTCCATTCAGGGATTGACGACATCCAGCTAACGAAAGCGGTCAATGGGTTCGATGCCAACTACCTTCGGCCGTCCATCCTGAAAGCGGGGCTCGATCCTGCCGAGTTGGAAGTGCCGCTGAGCGTTGAAGAAGCACGCAAAAGGTTCACCGCTGACCTAGCTGGGACAGGGCCGAAGCGATGGGCCGATATCTGGAGCGCCGGTCATACAGTTTCCGCCGTCACCAAAATTCAATCGGCGGGGGACGTCGTCGAAGAAATCGTCGACGAATATCAGAGAGCCATGAGCGAGACCGCCAAGCTGCTATACTGATTGCACATGCGCGCCACGCTTCTTGGTGGCTACGCCCATTTCTACCATGGGCCGCGGAGCGATGCGGAGGGCTTCATGCATACTGCCGAGTTCGCTTGGGACACCCTCCCGATGACAAGAAGCCGGAAGCTACGCTTCCGATCAGGATTTGAAAGCGGCAACGACATCGAAGTCGAGATGGCTGAAGGATAATTGAACGATCATACCATCAGGGATGGATCGCCCTTGCGGAGGCGGCCTCGTGCGATTTTCCCGACAACCCACCTAACCTGAAAAATTCACGGTGGGTTGGCGGATGTGGTTCAAGCCGTTGAAATGGCGTAGGATTTGGTTGCTAAGGCCGATCCGAATCATTTCCGGAGACCACACCCGCCATGAATGATCTTACGCTGCCGCTGAGCGGCTTGTCATCTGTCGGCGGCAAGTCCGTCGTCGCCCGTTTCGACGGCGGCATGCTGTCGTCGGACAGTGGCGTTCTGGCTCTAGCAGAGGTGGAGAAACGACTGCGGGTGGCCGACCGTCTGGCGCGCTGCATCGATGATCCACGCAGCCCGGACCAGGTCATCAACAACTTTGCAGATATGATCGGCTTCCGCATGAAGATGATCGCCGCCGGTTACGAGGATGGCAACGACGCCAACCGGCTGCGTTCCGACCCGGTCTTCAAGATGGCCCAGGATGCGCTGCCGTCGGGTCGGGATCTGGCGTCGCAATCGACGCTGTGCCGGCTGGAGAACCTACCCGGCGTGCGGGAGCTGGTCGCGATGGGACGGGCGATGGTCGATCTCTATTGCGCCTCGTTCCGGCAGGTGTCGAAGCGGATCGTACTCGACATTGACGACACCTTCGACGCTGTGCACGGAGGCCAACAGCTTCGCCTGTTCAATGCCCACCATGACGAGTACGGCTTCCAGCCGATCGTCGTGTTCGATGGTGCGGGACGGTTCGTCAGCGCGATCCTGCGACCGGCCAAGCGGCCGAGTGGGGCTGAGATCCGCCCCCACCTGCGCCGTCTGGTGCGGGCGATCCGGATCAACTGGCCGAACATCCGGATCCTGATCCGGGCCGACGGTCACTATTGCAGCCCGCAGATCATCGACTGGTGCCGCGCCAACGATGTCGACTTCATCCTCGGCGTACCGCCCACCACGACCCTGCGCAAGCATGTCGCGGACCTGGAAGCCCGCGCGACGGCGCGCTTTGAAGCGTCACCGAAGACGAAAAGGTCCGCAGGTTCAAGGAGTTCCTGATGGGGCCGCCAGCTGGAGCCGTGTCGAGCGCATCATAGCGCGGGTCGAGGTCGGCGCCCAAGGTGCTGACACCCGCTTCATCGTCACCAACCTTGCCGGTGGCAAGGCCAAGGCACTCTACGAGGATGTCTACTGCCGGCGCGGCGCTGCCGAGAACCACATCAAGTCGTGGAAGACGCATCTCGCCGCCGACCGCACCTCCTGCACAAGAGCGACGGCCAACCAGTTCCGGTTGTTCCTGCATGCCGGCGCCTACTGGCTCATGTGGGGCCTGCGCGCCGCGATGCCGAAGCGCTCCAGCTTCGCAGTCGCCCAATTCGACACGCTGCGACTGCGCCTCATCAAGATCGCTGCGCGGGTGGTCGAGATGAAGACGCAAATCCGCCTGCACCTGCCGACATCCTGCCCGACCAACGCATCCTGCGCATCGTCCTCGATCGCATTCCGCGGCTCGCGACATAACCATGGGGCGCAGACGCCCCGAAACGAACCCGCCGACCGCAACCTGCAAACCCCACCTGCCATCACGACGGATCACCGCCGGCGCCTGACGAGGTTCGCGGAAAAGCGCCCAACAGCGGCCACATCGCCGCTTCAGGCCGCCAAAACCTCATCGCCGTGCTTCAAGGCGGCTAATTCAGCACGGTCATGCCATTTTTTACGACTGTAACGCCCCTCGCCTTCACTTTCGCCTCGAATGAGATCACCGAGCCTTCTTTCCACAATTCGAGGGTGAGCGTCTCACCCGGAAAGACAGGTGATGAAAACCGCGCAGCGTGTTGTCTGAATGCGCCTGGATCGTAGTCGGCATAGGTCTCGAGGACTCCTCGGCAGGTGATCCCATAGGTGCACATCCCGTGCAAGATGGGCCGCGGAAATCCGGCACTCTTTGCGTATTCAGGATCGGAATGCAGAGGGAAGCGGTCGCCACAGAGTCGATATAGCAGTGCCTGATCGGGCCGCGTCGTAATGTCGATGATTCTGTCCGGCGCACGAGTAGGCACGCGATGTGGCTCGCGCCGTTCAGCGTACGGACCACCGAAACCGCCGTCGCCCCGAGCAAACCAGGAAGTCAGAAGGGTCGCAATGAGCTGGCCCTTGTCGTCCTTCAGCAACGTGCGAAAGCTTATGATCGCCCCCTTGTCCTTCCCCTTGTCGTAGACGGCAGTAACGGAGCAATCCGCCGTTATCTCGGCCGCGGGCGCAAGTTGCTTGTGGAAAGTTATATCGCGCTCAGCGTCCAAGACTAGGACTGGATTGGCGAAGCTCCGCGTCACTTCCTGCGGTTCCGCGTCCCAGGCAGCGATCGATGCAAATGTCGGTACGACCTTGAGTGGGCGGGGTATTGCCCAGGCCTCGTTGACGAAGGCAAGTTCTCTCTGGTCGAGAGGATCCGAGCCCATGCCGATGGCGTACGCGTAAAGCATGACGTCGCGGTCGCCGTAACTGAATGACTGGCCTAGATTGTTCATGGCCATCATCCGTTCGTATTCAATCGCCATCCGCTGTCTTTCCTGCTTCCGAGCGGCTAATCCCCCATAGTGGAGTTCATCTAACTAGCCCACCAGGAGTCCACGAAGGTCTCAAGGACCAGTTTGCCCATCATATCGTTCAGCTCGAACATGAAAATCTGGCGAGCATCAAAATGATGCCGGCCAAAAGATTTTTTTCACCGCCCCGCGCTAACCTCTTCGCCGAGTAACAAATTGCGGCTCAGGTACAATTGCGCGGCCAACCGGTCCGTAGGGTCAAGTAAGGCTCTTGAACCATATTGCTCCTGGACCGGATGGCACACTTGACCCCGGGGCGCATGCAAAAACTGGGTGACAAATTGGATCGCCCCTGATTAGACTTCATGCTTCCGCGAACCACCAGCGTTCCGCACAGCGTAAGCCGTCCAGATCCCAGTTGGTACCTATCTTGTTGTGACCGACTTTGGTCGAAAGCGCGCTCACGTAGTTTGCGAATACGGGAATGACAGTGCCGCCATCATCTCGGCAAAGGGCCTGCATCTCCGCATACATCTGCGACCGCTTTGAATCATCCAATTCAGATCGGGCAGCAAGCAAAAGCTTATTGAAGCGCGGATTCTTCCAGCGCGTGTCGTTCTGGTCTGAGTCAGCGGCGTAGGTCTGCCCAAATACCCAGTCGGCGGTGGGCCTGCCGCTCCAGTAACAAACCGACCAGGGCTTCTTCCTCCAGACGGAATCCCAATAGCCGTCGCTTGGCTCCCGGACAACGTCGATGGTTATTCCTGCCTTGGCTGCATTCTGCTGATAGATCACAGCGGCGTCGACGGCACCCGCGAATGCCGCATCAGAAGTGGACATGCGGACTTTCAAGTTTGAAAGGCCAGCCTTCTTTAAGTGGAACTTTGCCTTGTCCGGATCGAACGTGCGCTGGGACAGATCCTTGGCGAAAAATCGATTTGTGGAGGAAATCGGGTGGTCGTTGCCGAGCTTCCCATATCCGCTCAGCACGGTGTCAAGAAGCTGCTGCCTGTTGATCGCGTATTTTAGAGCCAGGCGCACATCCACGTTGTCGAACGGTGGAAAATCGACAAGCATCGGCATGGTGTAGTGTTGAGTGCCGCCGACCGACACAATCTCCAAGCTTTTGTTCCGCTCCAGGAGATGAACGGTCTTTAGGTCGCACCTGTCCATGGCATGGATCTGGCCAGTGATCAGCGCGTTGGTTCGCGCGGTAACATCTTGTATGCCAAGGGCCTCGAATGAGTCGAACCAAGCTGCATTCGGCTTCCAGTAGTTCGCAAATCGATTGGAAATCGCTTTGACGCCGGGCTCGAATGCATCAAGTACATACCCTCCAGCGCCAACGCCGGAGGTGTCGGCCTTCCCATCCTTTGCTGGCATAATGACCAGTTGAAAGTACTCCATAAGGTATGGAAAATCTGCATTGCCTTCTCTTAGAACGATGACAACCGTTCCGGGACCATCGGAACGGATTTCCTCAATCGGACGGACGATGGATTTTGCCGCTGATGGGGACTTTTCACCACGATGGTGGTTGATCGAGGCTATAACGTCGTCAGCGTCCAGGGTCTTCCCATTGTGGAACTCGACGCCCTTCCGAAGTTTGAAGGTCCAGGTTTTGGCGTCTTTCGAGGACTCCCAGGATTCGGCTAGTTCGCCCATCAGGTTGCCGTTCGCGTCCATCTCCACGAGATAACCGTGTAGACTGTGCCCGAATGTCATCATGTAAGAGTCGGGGAATGTAGCAGGATCGAGCGTGTCCGTTATAGAGCCCGCGCCAATGCCAATCTTGAAATGACCTCCCTTCTTCGGTGCCGCATCTTGTGCGAACGACGGGAGAACGCCGCTTGCCGAGCCGATTGCAAGCGCCCCGGCAGCCACCGCTGAGTTTAGAAACCGCCTCCGGTCTAAAACCGAATTAAACGCTTGTACTCCATCCCATTTGTTCATTGTATCTTTCCTCTCTCGATCCCTTTAATTGTAATGGTGTCGTTTATTACTGTCGAGGAACGGCTCGCCAACCAGCGTTAATTAGCCAGTCACCTTGGAGAAGCTCTCACAGGTGCCCAGATATCTCTGCTGGTTCAGTGCATACGCTATCAGAGGCGCTGGGCTACGTGATCCGCAAAAAAGTAATCTGCCAAATGATTTTATTTCCGATTCCGAGGCGCCCTGCATTGCCTATAAGAACCCGTTTCGCAGCCGGAGCAGCGCGCCACGCAGCCGCCGTGACCATGGGGAGTGTAGTCTTGATCTTGGACAGCGCACTGGAGAACAGACGAGAGCGTCTTAAACGGATGTTGGCGCCGCAAAGGGCGGTGTTCATCGGCGGAGCGTCGCTGGTACCCGCCATCGATTATTGTCGCGCGCGCGGCTTTAGAGGACCCATCCATGTTGTCAATCCCCGTCGCAGTGAGCTGGCGGGTATTCGGTGTGTTCCCAACGTCTCCAGCCTCCCGGAGGTGCCGGACATCGCGTTCATAGCAGTGCCGAGCGAGAACGTAGTGGGCCTCGTCCGTGAACTATCGGAAATCGGTGTCGCAGGTTCGGTCTGTAATAGTTCTGGCTTCTCCGAAATGCATGGCGGAGAAAAGTCCCAGCGCGATCTCGTCGAAGCCGCAGGCGACATGCCGATCATAGGGCCGAATTGTCCGGGTTTCGCCAATTTTGCTGACCGCTGCGCCTTCATGATGGACCGTTGGGGTGACCATGATGAAAATGGCAGCGTCGCCCTCATAAGCAACGGAGGTTCTTACCTCCTCGACCTGGGATTTGCGGACCGCTCGCTGCCGCTGGCCTATTCCGTCGGCCTAGGCAATCAGGCCGTGGTAACTGCAGCAGACGTTATGGATGTGGTTCTCGACGACGAACGCGTTCGTGCGGTGAACCTTTATTTAGAAGGTATAGTAGACGCGGTCGCCCTCTCCGCTGCGGGTCTCAAAGCCGCGCGCAAAGGAATTCCGGTGGTCGTTATCAAGGGCGGCCGAACAAACGCTGGCCGGCGGGCAACCGAGTCACACACGGCTTCACTGGCGGGTGATCATACCGTGAGTTCCGCACTGTTTAGGCGGCTGGGGTTTGTCGAGGTGCACACTTCGACTGAGGCCGCGGAAACGCTTAAAATGCTTGTGTATGCGCCGAGGGTGAAAGGACGCCGTACGGCATATGCAACGGGTTCGGGCACCTATGCAGTGCTTGGCGGTGATATCGCCGAAGTTAACGGGCTCGATCTGCAGCCACCATCAGCGCAAGTGTCCGCAGAGCTAGAAAAGCTTTTGCCGCCCTTTGTTCATCCGGCCAATCCTCTCGATCTTTCTTCCGCCGTTGATGGGGGAGTCGATTACACTCGGAATATCTTTCGACAATATTTATCGGATGATCGGGACGTGGCTGTGTTTGTATCGATCTTCGTGTCCGAACGTCCGGAAACCTGGCACCCCGCCACAAGCGGATTCGCACAAGCCGCGCGCGAGCGGGGAATGCCCGCGGCTTTTATCAACACTTTGCCAGAAACCTTTCCAAAAAGCGCTCGAGTGCGAATGATAGCAGAGGGTTTGGTACCGCTGCAGGGATTGGAGGATGGGCTTCGCGCCGTGTCAAATGCGATTCGCGCGTCGGAAATGGCCGATGTCCTTGCTCAAAGGACTGACGAAGAAATTCTTCTACCGAGCTACCCGAGGGGTCTGACCGAGGAGATCGCTCTCGACGAGGCATCTGCCAAAGCCGAACTGAGTGCATCTGGCATAACGGTGCCTCGAAGTGTCGTGGTGACCCCAGATCAAACCGGTCGGTTGGACGAACTTGCTTTTCCAGTGGCGGTAAAGGCGCTTAGCGCGGGACTGGCACACAAAAGCGAGTTGGGAGCCGTCGTGTTGCGCGTGGCCACGCCCGAAGATGCGTGGCAAGCCGTGCGCATTATGGCCCAGAAATTAACGCACGCTGCGCCCGAGCTTTCCATCCGGAATTTCTTGGTGGAAGAGATGGTGAAAGATGGAATCGGCGAGTTGCTCGTAGGCATACGCCGGGTAGACTTGATGGGCCTTGCCCTCACAGTCGGGATGGG
>NZ_JAMYKV010000087.1:0-14034 GCF_040317535.1 Mesorhizobium sp. M1409 | reverse complement strand
ACAAGGGCGCGACCTTCGGCTACAACGCCCAGACCGGCGAATATGGCGACATGATCGCCATGGGTATCGTCGATCCGGTCAAGGTTGTCCGTACGGCTCTCCAGGACGCGGCCTCGGTCGCCGGCCTGCTGGTCACCACCGAAGCCATGATCGCGGAGGCTCCGAAGAAGGAGTCGGCTGGCGGCGGCGGCATGCCTGGCGGCATGGGCGGCGGCGGTATGGGCGGCATGGGCGGCATGGGCGGCATGGATTTCTAATCCAGCCCCTATCAACCTACAGCGGAAAGGGCGGCAGCAATGCCGCCCTTTCCTTGTGTGCCGAACATGATCGACAACTTGGAGTGCGTCCCGAGGATCTCGTCAGAATTAGGATCTTGTCCGATCGAGCAATTCGCGGGCTCAACCTGGTCAAACCGGCGCCCCCTACGAACTGCCCGATCCTTGAGGATTCCGCTGCGCGACAATCACGATGATTCATTCAGTTGGTAGCTATAGGCGGTGAATCATGAGGGGCATTGAGGAGCGTGGCAAGGCGCCCATCTCGGCATTTAACCCCATCGAGCGTGATATCCGAGACAATTCTCTCATCGGACCGGCGGCTGGCGTTGAAGGACCCGGTGAATCATCCTGTTCTATAGTGGAGCAGACGCGCTCTGAGCCTCAAGATCAAGCGTTTCCTCCTCTGAGTATCCTTGATCTGCCGCTGGACATTCTCGTTGATATTGCTGAGCGGCTCAGCCCGATGGATCTGCTGAGGTGTCGCACACAAATCAAGAGCTGCGTGTCGCCGCGATGATAGTCGCAACGCCTCAAGAAAGGCGGATCCAGGTTCAGGCTCGTCGTCGTGGCCGAGAGGCCTCGTGACCCCGACGACTGCGCTTCGGCCTTGTGGGGCCTCGGAGCGGGCGTGGCAGCGCTTGCACCTGAGCTCCAGCGGCGTCTCATCCTGCTTGAGCCCAGGTCTCAGACCATTGCCCTGGAGGGCCTCGGAGCAGGCGTGGGTGGCCTTTGGCCAACCTCCAGCGGCTTGTCTGCGGATTTCACTAAATTGGGACAGCCGTTTTAGTAAATCGCGAACAAGCGTTTCGCTAAGTCGCGGGCAACGGAAGCGATCGAGTTCCGGTTGCCTTTGCTGTTAGGAGTGATTGATTTCGGTTATTTCGCTGAAACGCTGAAACGCCATATCCAGCTTTTCCAACGGTAAATTGGGCACTGTCCAATACTTTATTTCTTGAGAAATCCAACGTTTTTGCCGCGCAGTGACGTTCGGACATAGCAAGGCCTGTCCCATACCTATGAATACGTTTGGCTGAAGCAGACCGATGGCTGCGCGTCGAAGCCGAAGCCGTCGAGTTCGCGGACAAACGGGAACTGCGCGATCTTGCTCGACATGAGCGTGTCGAGCTGGTCGCGGATGGCCGTCAACTTCAGCCGATCCAGGATTGCGATCAGCAGGTCATGATCTAGCGTCGTCATCACCAGCTCCCTCCGACCACCGCTTCGTACTCGGCGAGTGGCCGCAGCAAGGTGGCCGGGGATGATCTTGATGCGCTCGGCGCGCACCGGCCCTTCGAAGCCGGCAACGCCGACAAAAGGCTCTGTCGCAAACCTGGAAATGGGGGTGTGAACGGCCATTTCGGCCTGTCCGTCAGGCAGCGAGGATATCGAAACAGCGATCGACAGACTTGTAGTCATACCTCGCCTGTCGCTTGCCAATCATGTGGATCATCTCGATGCCGGAGAGGATAACCACGGCGCTCGCCTGCGACTTGAAGCCGATGGATCGAATGCGGCGCTTGATACGCAGTCTGTTCTTTCAATTTAGACCAACTATGCGGATGCCGCCTCAGTCAATTCAAGAAGGTAACCAATGCCGCGCACGGTCGTGATCCGTGGCGTTGCACCTGACCTACTCAGGTGTCCACGTAAGCGATAGATTCCGACTTCAAGCGCGTTGGCAGATACCTCGTCGTTGAACGAATAGAGGTGATCTTCCAACTGCGCACGAGGCACGATGCGGCCTGCACGGATAAGCAGATGCTCTAAAATACATAGTTCGCGGCGTGCGATCTTCAGAGGATGACCCGAGACGGAAACCTGTCGGCCGATCGGATCGAAATTGAGATTGCCAAATACAACGATGGGGTCGGTCACCTGTGTCGACCGGCGCAGAATGGCTCTCATTCTGGCGATGAGCTCATCGAAAGAGACGGGCTTGAGCAGAAAATCGTCCGCGCCACCGTTGAAAATTGCAATTCGCTTCTCGAGATCGTTGATGCTACTCATAATGAGGGTTGGAACTGAATGCCCGTCGCTCCTTAGCTGTCTCAGCCAGCCCAAGCCATCGCCATCTGGCAGAGCCAACTCCAGCAGGAGAATTTCATAGGTTGCGCAACAGAATGCCCTCGACGCCTGTTCCAGGTTGCCAACTACATCAACGGCAAAACCGCTATCCCCGAGCGCAGCTCGCACGGCGCGCGTAAGATCCACGTGATGATCAATGAGCAGCGTTCGCATTTCACGTCCTATCAAGGTAGGACAGGTCACCGTCCGCTGTAAGACCGGGGCGACAGCAGAAGTCGCGCAACTCTTCGTAGTGTTCGTAACGCTCTTTCCGATGGGTGATCGCGGGAGAATGCAATCCGCACGCCTGCAATAGTCGGGGATGGAACACGTGAAGACCTGTTGACGGGCTGAAACCGTCGGTCGGCCAGCCCACAATGCCACCGACTCTGCCTGCGATTTCTCTGCGCATCGATCCTCCTATATGGGTTGCGTCGCAAACTCCAGCTGAGGTCGCAAGGGCAGGTTGCGGCTTTGTTCATTGAGAGGACCCCCTGGAGGCAATACCGGGAGGATTCCCTGTATAGCACTTCCCGATTTACCAACCGGTCATTCCGAACCACGTTCGGCGGCTTTGAAGACGCTCATTTGAGCGCGGCTAGGTAAATCAAGGGTACGACCTGCCGGGTGTCGATGCCGCTTTTGAAGCAGGCATCGGCACCAGCTCGCTGAGCGTCGCCCGCGCAATTCAGCGGACGCGCTCGATACACCCAGTCGAATCGTGCCGCAGCTTGCCGCGCCGACAGGGCGGCCGAAGAGTTCAGGCTTGTGACCGAAGGGCTACGCCCAGTCGTCCTCCCATAATCAACCTCGGTCAAATCAAAGTGACGTTGAATCTGAACAAGTTGCGCCATCATATCACAAACGACTTACCGATCCCCGACGTGCTCGAGCCTTAGTGCTTATTGAGAAGATCGGCTACTGTCTCTCCGCGTCGCCGGGCATCGGCGGCGAGCCACACCTCCCCCACCTCATACACGTCGCCGTGGGTACGAAACGGCACAATGACGTCAATGGCAGCCGACAGCAGGTCAAGAAGCGTGTGGTCTTCCACAGCAGCTCCTTGCGGGCTGCTCTTGACGAGTGAAAAGAGCTTTTTAAAGCCTTGGACCGGATCCGCCCCATGAATCGTCGATATTGATCCCGCATGGCCGGAGACGACTTCGCTAAGGTAGGCCCAAGCAGCATCATCGCGCATCTCGCCAAGCAATATTCGATCAGGGCGCATGCGCAAGCTGGCTTGCAACAGTTGCTCGGCTGTCACCGCACCTACGCCTGCTCGGTCCTTCGGATAGAGTAACCGGACATGATTCTCGTGCGGGATTGCAAGTTCGAGCGTGTCCTCGATACTTATCAGCCTCTCTTGCGGGGGTATAGCGTTGATCAAAGTCTTGCTCATTGTCGTTTTGCCGCTACCAGTAGGTCCGCAAAGCAGCATCGTGAGCCGCCCGCAAACGCACGCTCGCAAAAATTGCTCCAAGTCACCATGGTCGTAGTGCTGAAGAATCGTTTCGTCCTGCCGCTCTTGGCGCTCCTTTCGTGACCGCCATTGATTCCAACGCGAGTATTCGTAGCGAGAAGAAACTTCCTTGAGTTCGGTCACACGACTTGAGGGACGCCGTATCGTCAGGCTTATTGTTCCTGAGGGAACAGCGGGCGGCAAACAGATCTGCAGCCGCTCTCCGTTCGGCAGCTCAGTCGCACAGAGGGGGCTTTGCGGTCCGACATCTTGCTTGCGCAGCGCTCCAGCGAGGATCGCGATGTCCTCCAGATCGTCATAAGATAGCGGTAGCGGATGTTTCGTGAAAACGCCGGCCTGTCGGACAAAGGCTTCCCCAGGCCGGTTGATAGCGACCTCTTCGGTCCTTGGCTCCTCAAGCCATTTCAGAACAGGGTTGAGAAGCAAACGCAATTGAGGGTCAGCCTCCGGTCGCATTGTTGTCTCTCCGGCGTTGGCGATGTTGGGGGGGGGCTGGCGCCACGGCGGTCGCTCTAAGATCGTATACATCTGAGAAATCGAGGTCCCGAGCCACAAAGATGGATACAGCATCTCCCTGGTTTTTCTTCAGAGTTGGCGGAACGTTGATCGTTGCTCTAAGGGTCGTCTCAACGGCTTGTCCGGCGTTGCTCTGGAAGCTGTTGATACCGCTTCCTCCACCTGAGCTGCCAGCGTATTGACCGGCGGCCTGAAACGCGCCTTGAATGACGCTCATGAGCATTGCTCCGCCAAAGCGCTGCCAGAAGTGATTATCCACCGTGCCAGGCATTCCGGAGCGGCCGAGCTCGTCAGCGCCCGGCGATGCTAGCGAAACGAGGGCATGGTCAGGCGTTTCCATGCGCGTCCACAGCACGAAGACACGCGCATCCCCCTGTTGGAGACCACGCTGGATCTCGCCAATCACGGTCGTCCCGCGATCCAAAAGCACCACGTTGTTGGTGGCGCCGCGGACGTCTTTAGGTAAGACGCACTTCACATAACCCGGTAAATTTGTGTCGACTGCCGTTTGCAAAATGCAGGGGATGATCGTTCCTTGAGTAATCACGAGATCAGGGTGCGGCAAAAGTGTGGCCCGGCTTGGCTCCTGTATATCTGGCTTCAATCGCGCCGACAGATCGCCAGCGTCTGAAATCTCATCCGAGGTCGCGGGAGCATCCCTATGGTTGTCTTCGCTCCGCTGACCGTCGTTGGGCATTTTACTGCTGCCACTGTAGGCGAAAATTGGTGTTTCCTCCGGCGGCGGATCAGCTGAAGTCGGCGTGGATGGCGCAGGATCTCCTGCCTGCGCCGCCTGTACGGCTGCTGGAGCTTCGGGAGCAATCTCAATCGGCACGGGGCGGAATGGTTCGGCGTCGGCGACAATTGGAGGTTTTGGCTGAGTTGGTTCGTCTTGTGTGCTGGGACGACCTCCGAGCCAGATGAGTGATAGAGATGAGATGAGAACAAGAGCAGCGACGGCCAACTTCTGCAATCCCGAAACATGCCGGCGGGCCGGCTCCGAGACCATCGATCCGGAGGCATGGACATCATGTCCCGACTGTGGGCCGGTTTCATTCATCGGCCGAGCCTTTCAAAACGCGCCACACGTCGGGTGTCACTGTACCGGTCCCTGGCGCTCGTCCCACAGGGTCATAAGCCCTGTTGAAAATGGACAAGACCGTATTGCCATCTCTCAGACGCCATTCCCGGGCGACTGCGGATACTTCAACATAGTCTCCTTTGACCGTGTAATTGGCAGCGGCTTCCTTGCCGTCGGGATTGATAATGTAGAGAGAGGGTATGCGGGAATTGCTTGCGAAGCCAAATACGGTGGTAAAGCCATTATCGAAAACTTGCAGCGGCGACAGCGATCGATCGCCCTTTGCGACGTAGTGAAAATTGCTTTCGTCCGGACTGGTAGTTGCGGCGGGCCGATTCAACAAATCCTGAACTCTCTCGTCGTGCAGCACTTTCGCCCGGGCCTGACCAAGAATCGAGCGCCTTTCTGCGTCCTTTCTCCGAGCAGCAGCCTCATCAGCAGGATAGGTGAACTGCACACTGTAGTATAGGTCAGGTTGCTGCTCATCGAGTTTTGGCATCGCTCTCGTTGAAATACTGAAGACGTATCTCCGTGTACCGGACTCACTCTCGGCCAGCACGATGACCGGCTGCGGCGGGAGCATCCGGCTAGCCTTAAAAAAGAGATAGTTGGCGCGCGGGAGCGCAGCCAGGTCTTTGCTATTGGAAACGGCCACGGCTGCGACTGTCTCGTTGGCCGCGAATGTGACAACCAGCGTTGCCCCCACTGCGGTAGACAGGCGCACCACTTCGTCAGGACGGTAAGCCAGGTAGCGCATGCGCGCATCATGCTTGCCGGCAAGTGGTGTGTCTTCCGCGGACGCTTCCATCGTTAAGAAGAGTGAACAGACCAGCGCGAGAAACGCTCTTTTTGTCATGGCTGCACATAGCCCAGGTTCGATACGCTATCTTCCGAGCTTTGATAGGAAGTGATGAGTAGACCTCCCGGATTGGTGAGCCTCGATTGCCCAGGCAGACCCGTCAAGCGCTCGTAGCGGATGGTAGCTGTCCAGGTGGTCACTATCGGCATCTGCCCATCGACAACAAGCGTACGTTTGTAACGGATCTGTTGAACGTCCGGACTGATGTCGTTTGAAGAAATATGCCCGACCTCGAGCTTGCCGCGCTTGCCGACCGTGACTTGCGGCGAGGTGGGATTCGGATAGTTGAAGAAATCTTGATATTGCTGTCGCACAGTCGGCGCGCTGAAACTGGATACGAGGTCATAGGCGTATTGGGCTGTATCTGCTGTGTACCCCTCGCGCAGGCGTACATATTCCCACAGCGAAGCATTTATGACGGCTCGGTCTTGGGTTGCCGGCAGTCGAGACACTGACACTTCGCTGTCGACGGTCCCATCCGGCCGGACCCAGAGGAACACAGGTACGAGCTTGGCCAACGGGACCATGGCAGCGATGGTAAATGCCTGGGCAACATTTCCTAGGACCGCCGCTGCGGCAAAGGCGATCAGGGCCTTTGACAGGCGCCGCGCAGACTTCGCTCGTGACGTTTGAAACGCTTCCACCTTCTTATAGTGGGCGGCTAGCGTTTCTCTCTCCACCAGAAGGGCATGTTCAGGAAATTTCACTTTGGCTCTTCCGCGCATTCGACCTGAAGATCCTCAGGGGTGGTTTCCCATTGTCCCACGTTCAGTTGGAATGGGGCACCCGCGCACGTCGCAAGCCCATGGCTCGTCTTGCAGGCGGCCAAAGCGAGGATTGACAGAAGTAGGCAATATTTCATGTTTTTGGCACCGAACTTGTCGATTGATTAACCACCCGCCGTTTTGGCAAAGTGGCGATTGAGGCTGTTAAGAGGTCGGTTCGCACCTCCCCAAGAGCCGCCGGCGATGCTGCTGGCGATCGTCGGAAGCGCGACGATCAGAGCGTCACCAGCTAGGAAAAGCATGTCGAGCTCGTAAAGCCCGATGATCTTGGCTGCTGTCGTGCCCGAGAATTTGATCATCAAAAGCATGGCTGCCAGCGAGACTGCTTCGGCAGCGATTACTATCGTTGCAACGATGTTGAGGAGGAGAAGCAGCAGCCCGTACGAGAGCAGTTGGCCGATCCATCTGGTGGCTATGTCTCGAGTGTGATCAAAAAGGTAGCCTACAAGGACCAGGGGGCCGATCGTCAAGAGCACCTTCGTCAGAATTCCAACGGCATCGTAGATCTCGAACGCTGTCCACAGCGCGCCGTAGAAAATCCATTGCGCTCCCTCGAAAGCAAGTATGTCCTGGCCGTTCATAGGCCCAATTTCGGAAGCAATCAGCTGAAAGACATACTGGCTTGAAGCAAACATGATGTCGAGCTTCTGGGCGATTCCGATGAAGGGCAAGTCGCTGCCACTGATGTCGTGAGCCAACCTCGGAATCGTTTCGTCGAAAAGCGCTTCAATGTACTGCTGATAGTTGGCCTGCCCTAAGATAAGGGCGACGACAATCGACACCATGATTACGCGCGAGATACCCCCGCGCGCATCGACTTGACCACGCATGACCAGACAGCCTTGGATTATTATCCAGAGCGTGACACACGCAACCAGAGGCGCACTGACCGCCGCTTGGACGTTTTCAAGCACTTTGTGCAGCCCGGACGTGAAGGCCCCATGAAAGATCGTGTGTATAGTCGTGAATGGCGCGGGAATTTTGAAATTCATGGCGTGAGCCTGATGTGTCCCTGATCAGCGCAGCTGAGCCTGATGAACTCAGCGTTCACGGGAGGGGGCCAAAAATGCGAGCGGTGTCCCGATGTTCGCGACGCTGCGTGGCGGCCTCCTCAGCGGCGTGAAGGCTCCCTTGTGCAGTGGCCATAGTCAGCAGACTCGTGGCCTGGGCATTTTGGATCATCGCATCGTGAATCTGCTTGAGGACCAGACCGTTGGTCACGGTGGCCTGCATAATATTTCCCGAGCGGGAAAGCTGACCAAGCGTGCCGGCGTTATCCTTAAGGCGCTTGTCCATCATGCCCAAAGTGTCGGCTGCAATAGCTGCGGCATTGGCGGCCCCAGCGATTTGTCCCTTTAACAGTTTCGCTTCTGAATCGTCGCCCGTGACTATCCGATTTGGGTCCTCCGCAATGTTACGGGCGATAATCGAAGCTGGCGCCCGAGCATCAAACATCTGCTCCTCCAGCTTATTGCTCGACGGGTAATGATTTCCTTGGTTCAGTGAGCTTAGCACTCCCGTGACAGCGAATGACGAGGTTAGCATTGTCACCATTTCGATCGTCGTAGCGAGCGTCTCGATTGACCTCTCAAGGATCGCCGCATTGGAAATCGCTGTTAAGGTCGATTGTGTTTCTGTTACAGGGTCGGTGACGATCCATTGCGACCGGGCCTGTCCGTGAAGCAGAAGGGAAGCAGCAAGGGTCGTTACTGCAAGTTTGGCAAGTTTCATGAATATTCCTCCGTCAGTCTTGAACTTCATGGTACCGGGCCATGAACTTGTCGAGCCACCCACTTGGGGCGTCTCCGTGCTGGTTGCGAAGCTGGTCGGCAAAGCGCACTGTGTTGGCCCGCCCCGAGAGTACGGCTACGTACTCGCGCATCTGCCCAAGATCGAATTCGCAAACAATACTCCCGCTATCGCGCTTGAGCAAAAACTTGCGGCTGCCGATTGCCATTCCCTGGCGGATTGCCTCGAACTCCTGCGCAGTGCACTTCAAGCCATCGACATACGCAGAGCGGTCCGCCGTCGGTGATGGGTAGAAAATTTTCGTCATACATTGCGCAACGAGACTAGCTCCGAGAGGCGATTCCAGAACGTGTTCAGGCTGCTGCGTTGCGAGTATCAACATGCCGTTGTTTTTGCGGACCGTGAGCAAGAACTTGTCGATAACGGCCGAGAATTGGGGGTTGAGTAGATAGAATCGAAATTCGTCGCAGCTCATCACGAACCGACGACCATCGACGATAGCGCCCACTCGATGCAGAAGGTATGCGGCGGCCGGTGCACAGACCTCCTCATATTCCAGGAGCTGCGTCATGTCGAAGCCCGTAATGGAGGCATCCAGCCTTACTTCGTCCACGTCGCCGTCAAAGGCCCATCCAAGCGCCCCCCCTCTACACCACCGCTGCAGCCGTGCTCCTGCGCCCTCGGAGGGGCTGTGCAATAGGAACTCGCGCAGGCCCGCAAGTGAGCGCATAGGGGGTTCGAACGAAAGCTGACGAACAATGCCGCGTTCCAGCCGACGGCTTTCCTCCGGCGAGATCGGACCACGGCCGTCACTCTCGATCAGGGCCATCAACCACTCGCGCAGAAAGTCCCGAGAGGCGGAGGTGTTGTCCAGTCCACGCAGAGGGGCCAAGCCGCTCGGAGCGCCTCTGCGCAACGCAAGATATGTCCCTCCCGTGGCTCGCACCAGCAGTTCACCACCCCGATCCTTGTCGAAGAAGACGATCGCACCATTGCGATCGACCAAGCTTTGCTCAAGCATCGCGAGGACAAAGGTCATCAGCGTCGTCTTGCCTTTGCCAACGGGCCCGAATATTGCCGTCATGCCGACGTCATTCTCATGGGGGATGTAGTCGAAAGAAGTTCCACCGTTTGTGCGAAAGCGCGCAACAGCATTGCCCCAGTGGCCGGAACTGGAACCGCTTGGGAAGTTCTCAAATGAGACGAGCCCGGCAAAATTGTGTGAGGTGATCGCCCCCGGGCGCGTGCGCCACCTGTTGTTCCCCGGAAGTTGGGACCAATATGCGGCCTCCATGCCGATGCCCTCTTGGACGATAACGGCGCCCGCGTCGGCCAGCCGTGCGCGGGCACTTGCTGCGCGATCTGCAAGGCTATTGAGGCTGTCGGCATAGACGCACAGGCTCAGATGATGCGAACCCATCACGAATTCGTTGCTTGCCAGTGCGTCCTCTGCCTCGGCAAGTTCATTGATCTGGGTGAGAGCCTTGTCGCCGGCACTCGTCATCTGGCTGGACTTAAGGCTTAGTTTGGCATGAGCTTGCGGGCGAGTGAGGAAGGAAAAGCTCTGGCTCAGGACAAGCGGGAAGTTGGCGGACAGCAAGGAATTTAGCATGCCCGGCCGCGTCGTCGCCGGATATTCACGGAACGAAAACAATGATCCGACGGAGCTATCCCCGGGCCTTCGAATCTCAAGCGCCCGCTTCCCGCAGATGACCTGGTCAGTGTAGATCGAGGCGCCAAGTGAGCCGGTAACCATCGGAACCGGAAGAAACCGGCAAGTCATCATGAGCCGAAGCGCCTCGCCGATTTCCGTGAAGAGCACGTTGCCTTTCTCACGAATGCCCAACCGGCGCAGACCGTAACCGCCGAGTGCGCCAGCAATGATGTGCCAGAGGTCTTCCAGGCTCCGCATTTGGGTGGCTAGATCGTGCTCATTCCGTCTGCGGGACTTGGCAATCCGCAAGCCGATCTTGCCGATTGCGGTGCGGGGGGACACGATCAAAGTGAGGAAGTGATCGTTGCGAAAGAGCTTTCCCGACAGCACACGACGCTCGTAGGCCTCGCTCAGACTGCCAGCGAATGCACTTTGAAACCGGCGCGGCGCCGGCGCCGGCACATCGTTGTGTCTCACAAGATGAGCGTATATCGAGACATTGTCATCGGCGATGTTGCGCAAGAGAGTGTTGAACGCGCGGCAGCGCGAGTTGCGCATCTCAGCGTCTTCCAAATCAAAGGGCACACCGTTCACATGTGCCATGGCCATGATCGATCCGTCTTCCAGAAGGACAACCTGATCGCTTACGTGACCAACATACGGAAGGTAGATCTCGCCAGACCTCTCGGTCCGGCCGCTGGCGCCGAACATTACACCATTCCTCTTCCGCGTTTCGGCACTCTGATCGGATTGGCGCTGACGCTTGCGCCTCCCCAGACCGGCCCGTCCACGCTTCTGCCGGCCGTCTGCAAATAGAGCAGCACGACGCTTGCCGCGTTATAGTCACGCTCAACAACCAGCCGTGCTCCGAACCAGAGTGGCGCGAGAACGATTTCGTAGAGCGGGTTCTGAAGGATAATGATAACAAGCCCAGCCAACATCATGAGCAATCCGGCCAGCGTCAGCGGCACCCCCAGAAACAGTGCCGGGCGCGTCGCCGCCACATAGAGGGTGCTCACTTCCAACCGGTCGCTCATCAGCCACCGCCTATGAGCGCCTTGCCCAGGAAGCTGGCCCCGAACATGATGACGATCCCTCCAACGACACCCGCAACCAGGCCAAGTGAAGCACGACCGAACATCCAAGAGATACCGATGGCTACGAGCCCGAGCACGGCCAGTGATTGTCCAAAGGGCCCAAGTATGAACGTGCAGATATTCTGGACCATCTTGGCAGGATCCGTCCCTCCGGTCACCTGAGCCGCGGCTGGCCCGCTGTAGAAGACCGTCCACGCCGCGCCTGCAGCAGCGGCCGGTACATATTCAGCCGCCATGCGCAGCATGGAAAAAGGCGAAGGAACACGCGTTTTAAGCGCACGAAGTATCTTGAGTGGCGTCATCATTGCATCTCCATGTTTCAATCGAATACGAGTTTGTTCGGGTTCGAGGGTTCCCGTGCTTTCGCAGCCTGGCTGCCTGTCGGATCGGAGGGATCGGCCCCGGAGCGGTCTGGCTGATACGAGCCCCAGATGTCCCAAGAATCTTGGTTGGGCTGCTTCTTTCTATTGGCCTGTTGGCTCTGCTGGAGCAGAGGCGGCACGGCTTTCCGACCGGGTGCCTCAAGGTGCGGCACATCTCGAGCAGTCGGCTCCAGCGTTCTCTCAAGGAGACTTGAGATGTCCTTTGCGGCCGACTCGACCTTGCGTACATAACCGTTGGCGAAGCCATGCGTGACGTCGCCCGTGTTATAGGCCGAGATGGCACGGCGAAGCGCCAGTTGCTGTGCCACAGCAGTGGTGCCGCCGGCATACCGGCTTTCAAGCAGGTGGGCGGCAGCCGAAAGCGAGGCGCAGGGCTCGAAAGCCCTTTCCGGCGTGAGATTGAGCACGGCAAAGTTCTTGCTGTTTATCTGCATCAATCCAACATCGACAGAATGTTGTGCTTCGAGGCGTTCCTTGATGCCCCGCGTGGCTTCCAGGTGGTCTATCCAGCGAAGCTGCTCACCTGTGGTGTTGTCATGAGCCACCAGCGTTTCAAAGCCACTTTCAATCTTGGCAATCGCGGCGAGGGTGGACGGCGCAACCCAGGGGGCGCATTTGCGCGACAGGCTGCGGAACTCACGCGGAGAAAGTGGCGCGGGCTCGGCTGGGAGTGACATGGATGTCATCAGGACGATGGCCAGCGGCCAAGCTGCAATAAACATTCCCTATCACCTACCTTTCCAAGCCGCCGGACGGGTTCTGGCCCTGTCCGGCACGCGCTTATCGGGGAGGTTTGTTACTGTGTGATGTTCAAGTTCAGCTTTTCGGTTTCAATTGAAGCAAAGACCGTGTTCGTATCAGCGTGGGTGAGCATCTTGCGCATGCGTGAGTGGCGCGGGCCCGATCAGCCAGCGACATCCGGAGCATCTTGGTACAATGACTCCTGTACAGGATTGCTCGTCCCGGCCGTCCGTTGCTCCTGGAGTGTGGGCCGCGACTTTGGCGTCATGGATGGTACTTCTGTCAGCGCCAAGCCAAGGACAAAATGGGGAGCTTGGCGGGCTTGTTCAGGCTCGGGATCACCGTGGGGAATCGACTAAGGCGATAAAGCGGCCCAACTTTGCCGGTATGCTGCCGGTCGTTAAAGAGCAGCCATGCGCGGCCCTGCACACTCAGATCATTGCTTGAGACGCGAGCTCGTCCGCGAAGCTGGCTCGAGGGCGCAAATCCGCGGCGGCGAGGGTCAACTGGGAAGACGTGGCGGCGCAGCCCATCCTGGTGCGAGCCTCGTTCAGCTGTTCGGCCGCCGCCGCCAAAGGGTGGATCATGCACAGTCCCATCGGCAGATAACCGCACGTCATTGACGGAGTCCGACGGCGCAATGGACAAGCATAGTGACACGCTCAAGATGGAGGAGTTGCAGTAACTGAGAAATGTTAGCCCGGACGTTCACCGCAACCGGCGACCTGCCGGTCGCCGAACAGCATTTGAGGCCGCCGGCCACCTTGGACGAAGCCGGCTTGGCAGGAGACACACTATTTTGCACAAGGCCGCTGCAGCGAATCACGGTCTTCTTCCGCCGACCGCCTCTCCGATCAAGCCAAACGCCGCGCTGCTCAACCATGTCCGAGCTGGATCCACGAGCCGGAGGATATCGAGATGATCCAGGTCCGCAAACTCCAGGATGACCAGGATGCAAGGGCATAGCAGGAAACTTGGCATCCATGAGGTCGAACTTGAGTGATATTGGCAGGCCTGCACCAACGGGGGAGCTCGAAGCGAAAAAGCGAAGGACCACACGGCAGGGTCATGTCGGCGCTTGGACCTGTCTGGTGGCCACGGGCTGCCTTGGTGCGGTCAATTCGCTGGGGATGAAAAGAACAGGACGAGCACGGCCTCACATTGGCCGCACGCAACGGCGAGTGGTATCAAGGAGCAGCTGTTCTGGGTCGGTGCCCCAGGGTTGCTCGGCAACAGGTTTAGACGAGGGGATTCAAGATTGAAGGTGTGCCGTTGAAACATGTTCTTGTCATTGACGATGATGCCGCAATGCGGCGCCTCATCGCCGAGTATCTCACGATGCATGCC
>NZ_JAMYKV010000086.1:0-14894 GCF_040317535.1 Mesorhizobium sp. M1409 | reverse complement strand
CCTCGGGAAGAGCCGGGTGCGGGAAATCCGCCCGCCCGGATCTGTGAGGGCGAAAGCCGAATGGCTGAGCTACTCGACCGCGACCAAACTAACACCTGCGTGGTTAAGACCGGACAGATTACCGGTTTTAAGGCTGAGCAGAGTATTGTGAGTTCTGACGCAGCATTGGCGAGCTTTAAGGTAAGACCTTATGTCCTTTCTGGTTGACCTCTGTGAGGTGGTTCGTGGAGCTACGCCGAACGCTTGCGCGACCTCCGTCACCGACGATCCCGCCGCTCGCCAGGTCGACCAACGCGCGCTTCTCGGTGCAACTCCACAGCCTTCGTTGCCGCACACGCCCGGCACCGTTGTAAGATCTTCGGCCACCGCGGCGCCGTTTAACTCGGCGACCATATCGCCCGTTGCATGTTCCAATGTCATGGCTCGAAAACTCCATGTTCATCGGCCTATTGCAAGGTGTCGGGCGCACTCGCTTGCCTTTAAAGGCGTATTATCGATAAATCCGCCAGCTGTCTTTTTTCTCGGACACGAGCTTGTATACTGAACTGTTGTCGAGCACCGGTCTATCCCATAAGCCATCTCTCACCGTAACCACAAGAGTCTTACAAAGATACTTTTCTTTCATGACTCTAAGATGACCTTCGGAAGCCTCACCTCTGAACGCATCGACGAAGAGAGCATAGACTTCTGATGCTTGATTTGGCGTAAGTTGAGCTGCATAGGAGCGCAAAAACCCGAGCGTCGTTGCGCAATTTCGCCTTTGTGACAATGTTGCCCAGGAAATATTCCCTGGTCGATACGTCACGTTTGCCAAATCGAGCGGATTGTTGGCGACCGCTTCATTCGATGGCGTTACTTGTCGCACAGCTTTCCACATTTCAGGAGATGCGCTGAAAGCTGTGCCCTCTAACGTTTCAGGTCCTTGAACTCGAAATTGGAAGGCGGACAAGTATACAAATTGAGCACCAGCCAAAATTGAGGGCGCCAGTAATACAATTGCGGATATAGTCACTACACGCCCGGTTAACGTGCTTTTGCCAATTTGCGAAGAGAACACCGCAGGTGTAACCGCCATCATAACCAGCAATGATGGAATTATTATACGCCATCCCAAGTCATTATATAGAATGACGCTGTGCATAAACTGCGCGCAAAATAGCGGCGCCAGAACGGTAACGAGTATCGCCCGATCGATATGGCGGTAGGGAGCGACCCCGTCGATTGGTGTCGATAATGTCCAAATAATAAATGACGCATACATAATGCTGAAGTCTAGTATAAGCAAGACAAACCAGAAACCATTTAGGTCGAGAAACCACTCCTTCCCGACAAATATTGGAAATATCCAAAATTCCACGGCTTTTCGGGCATATAATACGGCAGCCTGTTCGTAGACTAACACTCCGGCGCAGAGTACGGCTATGGCAACAGTGACTGAAACTAAGATGAGAACTTGCAGCAGCCGTTTGGCCCTTACAACATCTGAAAGCGCCAGCACCCCCACCATGGGTAATATCAAAAGCAGTGAGAAGCCGCCTGCCCACATGGAGCTGCCATAAGCAGAAGCCAGCATCGCCCCCGTAAATACTGCCAAGCTGAGATCGCGGCCGGCGTTGCAATGTAGAATTCGTATGTATGTCATGATGACAATCAAGGCCAGCGTTCCGGAAAATACGTGGTGGGGTGCCCACGCGACCTGAACAATCCATGTCTCGAGGCCGTATTCCTGTACCATCCAAGTGTCGAGCCACTTTCCAGAGACGAATCGCACGATTGGCTTAAGGGAACTGGCAAGCAAGAGCGGCAGTACCCACAAAGCGGCATTTGAGCTTCTGCTTCGCGCCACTGCCAGCCACGTTACGACGAACGTCGAGAACAACGCCGTCATGCCGGTAAGAGCAATGTCGGCCTCCCAGCCGCTTGCGCCTGTGATGACGGATGAACACGCGGCGATGAAGTGCCAGACGTAGTAGTAAATAAGTGTGCTGGGAGTACCTACTTCGGAATAGTATGGATTGCCGGGAGGCAACCCATTTTGAGCTATTTCATTTATGATAGCGATTTTAGCATGGTCCCAGATCGGGTCACCGACGCCGGCGCTTTCCCCATAATACTGCGGAATGATCGCGAAGGTTGGCAAAAGGCAGAGGAGAAATGCAACAGCTAACCAGGAAAAGCCAGGATTGGTCGGCGAGCGCAAGAGTGGGTCGACGGCGCCTTTCGTTAGCCAGAGCGTGACAGCGAACAACGCTAGGACGGTCAGAATAAGATTGGTTACGGTTAAAGGTAACAAATGAAAAATGGAAACACCTGCAGCGCCGAATATTCCAAGTCCAAAGACCGGAGCGATAAGCAAGCGCATCCGCATATTGCTATCTAAAAACTTAGAGACAGGCCACCCAATGGCATATCCAATGGCAGTTGAAACGATATCGCTGGAAATAACTGAAGAAGGTTGTACTAACATTGACGATCTCCGAATTCGTCACCACGCCTCAATTAAAAGGCCTGACCGTTCTTCAGGCACCAATCGACCGAAAGTCGCATGCCTTCGCGCAAGGCGATTTTTGGCGTGTAACCGAGTACTTCTCTGGCTTTGGTGATGTCGCAGGCAATTGTCTTGTTCATTTCGGACAGCACATGGATTTTCTGGTGATAGATGCCGGCGTACTGGAGAGTCGCATCAACTATCGTTGCGACGTCGCCGACGATGTCCGGCAGATGGAACTTGTTGGGCTTGACCGTCATGCCGAAATCTTCGTGCAGGACCATGCCGGCGACCTCGACAATTTCTTTCATGGTGTATGGCGTCTCGTCTGCAAGCCAGAATATCTCTCCTCCCGCCCGCTCGTGAACTGCGGCAAGAAGGATGCCCTGCGCCAGGTTGTCAGTGTAGCCCATCGAGCGGCGATTCCGCCCCGATCCAACGATTGGAAACTTGCCGTCCTTGACCATCTTAAAAAAGAGCGTTTGCCGTGGCGGCTGGTTGGGACCGTAAAACCACGGCGCGCGAACGATCACGACTTCCATCGGGCTGCCAGCAGCAATTTCCGCACGCAGTGCCTTTTCCATCAGCATCTTGGAGCGGCCGTATCCCACATAGGGATTGTAGGGGCTTTCCTCCGTGAATCTGTGGTCCGGGTGCGGATTGCAGCCGAACGGCGAATTCGATGACATGACGACCGCGCGCCTCACACCTGCCTTTTGCGCTGCCGTAACCAGATTGATCGTGCCCTGCGTGTTGACCGCTTCAAATTGGGCAACCGTTTTGGGATGAATGATGCCGGCCATGTGGATCAATACGGCGCCCTCGGCACCAGCCACAAATGCGCGGACAGATTCCATATTCCGGATATCGCCTGTCACGATTTCCAGGCCCTGGTCGCGCAGCTGCGATACGTCTTCTCCCGCAGGAACGAACGCCCTTACCCGGAAGACGCCGCGTGCGAGAAGTCCTGCTTCCGGCAAACCCGTCGTCAGTGCCGCCGCTACGCGCCCGCCCAACCAGCCGGCAGCTCCAGTCAGGAGTACGAGGGGCGCATTCAGGGTTACTAGGTTCGTCTCTTGCATATTGGCAACCGCTTTGTTTTACACAGCCAGCGCAAACGCCAATGAGATGATGGCGCCAATCAACAAGCTGGTCTTGTCCTTAAGCGCAAAGACGACAGGATCGTCGTGCAAATCCATGCGATGACTCAGGAGCCATATCCTTTGCAGCCACATGAACACGCCCGCCGGTGCAACATAGAGCCATGCTGGATTGTGATATTCTTGCGTGACTCTGGCTTCGAGCGCGATGAAAAGCAGCATGATGACGGTCGAAGCCGATGCGGAAGCAAGGCCATAGCCCAAGGTGAGCGGCCAATCGTCAGGCAAGTATCCGCGACCTTTGATGGCGCCCTTCCCCTTTGAGCACGCGCGCATTGCTTCCACATGACGCTTTGCCAGAGACAGCGAGAAGAAGAACATGGCTGAAAAGGACAAAAGCCAAGGTGAGAATGCCAGATCATTCAGCACCTGACCCATGACAATCCTCAGTGTGAACAACGCTCCGATGACCGTCACATCGAGTAACGCGTAACGCTTCAAGCGGAATGAATAGGCCAGCGTCAGCACCAGATAGCCTGTGACAGCCAGTGCGAATTGAGGGTGCAAAAGTAGGGCCACCCCAATGCCCGCACCCAGCATAAAGATGCTCGCCAGAAAGCCATTTATAACGCTTATTCTACCTGCAGCAATCGCCCGGAAGCGCTTGGTCGCATGCGCCCTGTCCGCCTCCACATCAGCCAGATCGTTGATGATATAGGTCGCCGAGGCAATCAGGCCGAAAGCAACAAAGGCGACCATTGTCCTCAGCACTGCATGCAAATCGCCCGCAATATGGCCGAGAAACAGGGGAACGAAAATCAGTACATTTTTTGACCACTGGTGTACCCGGAGTTCAAACAGCCAGTCCTTCACCGGATTGGTTTTTTCAGGACTGATCGTCCTGACTTCAACGCCAGCTTCACGGAGCTGGCTTGCGTATTTCACTCCGTTGCCAACCAGAACCGCTCCGGAAGCCGCCTCCCAGATCGGCAGGTCGGCGGCACTGTCGCCCGCATAGATGAATCCCTCCGGGAAGCTATCCTGAAGCCATTTCAACTTGTTGCGGCTCTTCAGGTTCAATGACCCATCACTTCCCTTCGCGCCGGCGAAGCCGCCAAGGTGACAAATGATACTATCCGCTATGCTCTGATCCGCTGCCGTAACGAGATAAATTTCACGCCCGTCAGCTTTCGCGCCACGCATCAATTCCAACATCTCTGCACGATAGGGAAGGGCCCGCGGCTCAATCGAACAAACGTTTGCCAGCGTTTCCTTCAACGCCGCGCGGCCCTTGAACCAACTTGGAAAAGTGCGAAGCAGGTGCTGTGGCGAATGAAAGAAGGCTTCAAAGAAGCTCTCATGGAAAGTATCTGATCTTATCAGAGTGCCATCCAAGTCACAAACCAGGGGCAACTGACGGTCAAAGCCGTCCAGATCAAGCATCATCTCATTCCCCAAATCAGGTTTGTTCAGCTTCATCGCTGCCCTTCATCAAAGACGAAAACATTATCCGCGCCGAAGGTCCGATACGGGCAAAGTCCAGATCACTACCGCGTTTGATGTGCTGGGCCGTCAGCCACGCATGCCAATAGGTCGGCAGCTCCAGCTGCGTCGCCAAAAAGGAGCATCAAAAGTCGTGCCAACTGTGCACAAAGAGCTCCAGAAGAGATTTTCTGCGTGCTGTTCAATGACATGCGTGAGATTGGGCCAGAAATTCTGCCCAATTGGACTGTGTCGCGGACTGGGCAAAATCGACAAAGGTGTCGTTAGTTGGCCTTCCCATTAGACCGTGAAGCATCCACGAATATGTTCGCGACACGGTCCACGTCAATTCGGTGGAAGGTTTCAATTCCCGCGTCCGGCGCACGATGTCCGGCGTCTTTCACCATATCAGCCCGCCACATGCCGATCTGTATTTCCATGAAATCGGCTTCCGCTGGTCTCAGCGCGTCGCGTCTGGAAGCGCCGTTCGCAAAACTCGGCATGGCTGGGAAATCGTGCAAACTCTCTGGTGCCGCAAGCGCTGCAACTGCCGACTGTCCTTCGCGCTGCCACTGGACGTCAGATGCGCCAAAGCCCCGATGGCGGCATCACCATCAAGTCAGCCGTAGCTGTCTTTGGTTGATAGAGGCCATGTCGGCAAAGGACAAATCGACACCAACCGACGACGGCATCGAAAGTGTGGAAACACCCGCCAACGAGAATGTCGATACGGCTGCTACTCGCACGCTTGCGCACCACATGCATCAGGTCGCGCGGCAGATATCCATGGGCCCAGACGACGGATGGAACTGTGAGAACTGTCGGTACGGTCGGACAAGAAACAACGACTGTCGGGTTATCTCAAGCCGGACCTGAAGCGGCGGCTTTTGGACTTTGCAGATTGGTGAGAGCAATCAACTTCGCTCATCGCAGAGTCCGCCATTGCATCTTTCCTCTCCCCTGACGCGGATGAAAAGAGGCGGGCCATCGTCAAACGCCTGGATCGGATCGACGGTTGCCTTCAGCGGTTGGAGCGAGATCTGGAAATCACGAGCGCGTTGTCCATCCGGTTCTGGCTGAATTCGACAGTTCCATTAACAGAGACAGCGCAGGCGGCCGCTCGAGTTAAGGGCGGAGAGCGCTATTAACCAATTTATCGAGGCTCTCGGCCGCCCCCTGTCCCAGGAGCCGAAGCTTCAGCACGAAGTATCTGAAGAGCTTGCTGAGAAGTAAGAAAATGCTGGGGAATGAAGTGGCGATTTCTCCATCCGCCGTTCAAGAGTTTCTTCACATGATGCGGAATTCGTTTGGACTTGTCCAATGGGGCATGCCGACCACCAGGATGAACACCTGTTCAAGGCCCGCCAACGGCGTCAGGAAGTCGAAACAGCCCCAGTGTCGTCTCATGAGCAAGCTCGGAGAGCTCGGCAAGCATGGCGTCGCTCGTGTGCCGTACCGCGATCAGTCCGCTCACGCCGATGGTGACGGCTTCTCGCGCCATTCCAAAACTGTCGACCACAGCGAGCGCGCCGAACCCCTTTGCGACCGCCGTACGCAGTAGATTGATTTCGGTCGTCACACCGTATCCGAAGTCCTCGAGGCTGACGCGCATTTCGCCGTCGATTGCGGTCACGCTCGGGAAGTTGACGACGCCGGGGCATCTGGCCGTCCCAAGGGCCTTCAGAATGTCCACGTGGCGGCGGAATGGATCGAGAGCAAGCACACCCGCGAACATCTGGCTCCGGTGTGGAATTCCGTTCCGGAGCTCCGCCAGAAGACACCCGTTTGTGTCGTGAATCGGAAGGAGCACGAGGCTGTCATAGGCGCTGCCCTGTAGTCCTTCGCAGGAAGGGCAATAGAGCGTGACGCACTGAGGCTGCTCGTCGGAGATAGCTGCCAAGTCCGTCACGATCCGCATTGGTGGAAGAGTGGAAGGAGAGTGCATTTTTCACCCATGAAAAGATTACCCAATTCTACCCAAAACATCGGTCTGCGCCAATTGATTTCCTGCAAGACCGACGGCTAAGTTCTTCTTCGGTGGGGGACGGCCGGTGAGGCAACGCCTAAGAGGAATATACCGAAATGGCCGAAGCGTGGCGTTTAGGTTTTTCAAGTGAAGACGATCGAGTGAGCCGACCCCGGGAGGAGAACGATGACAAAAGTCTATGTGGTGGGCACCTGCGATACCAAAGGCAGCGAACTGCGCTATGTCCGCGACCTTATCCGGGATGCAGGTTGTGACGTCGTCCTGGTCGATGTTTCGGTGTCCGAGTTTCACAGCGAAGCCGTGGATGTCGACGTCCAGCCGTCGGAGGTGGCACGCTTTCATCCGAATCCGAAAGCCGAAAAACTCAAGGACCGTGGTAAGGCAGTCGGCGCCATGTCGCAGGCGTTGGTGGAGTTTATTCGATCGCGCAAGGACGTCGACGGTATCATCGGTGCGGGCGGCTCGGGTGGCACCGCCCTAATCGCACCTGCCATGCGCGCGCTCCCGATCGGAGTGCCGAAGGTGCTCGTTTCGACAGTGGCCTCCGGGAATGTTGCCCCCTATGTGGGGCCGACCGACATCAGCATGATGTATTCGGTGACGGACGTTTCCGGACTGAACCGCATCTCGCGGGTGGTCCTCGCCAATGCTGCCCATTCTATTGCGGGGATGGTCCTCAACAGGGTTGGCGCCACAGCCGACGAAAGGCCCGCAATCGGCCTGACGATGTTTGGGGTCACGACGCCATGTGTCCAGGCCGTGGCCCGGTCGCTCGAGGCAGATTTCGATTGCCTGGTGTTCCATGCCACCGGAACAGGCGGGCAATCCTTCGAGAAGCTCGCCGATTCCGGTCTGCTGGTCGGCGGGATCGATGTATCTACCACCGAGGTCTGCGACTATCTGGTGGGCGGCGTTTTCCCCTGTACGCCCGATCGCTTCGGGGCCTTCGCTCGGACGGGACTGCCCTATGTCGGTTCCTGCGGCGCTCTCGACATGGTCAACTTCGGGGCCATGGACGCAGTCCCGAATCAGTTTCGCTCGCGCCGGCTGCACGTCCATAACCCGCAGGTCACGCTGATGCGAACGACGCCGGACGAATGCCACAGGATCGGTGAATGGATCGGAGAGCGGTTGAACCTTTGTGAGGGGCCCGTTCGCTTCCTGATTCCGGAGCTGGGGGTGTCGGCGATCGACGCGCCGGGTCAGCCCTTCCACGATCCCGAAGCCAATGCTGCGCTATTCGCAGCGCTCGAACGCACGCTCCGTTGCACTGACAAGCGACAGCTGACGCGCGTCGCCCTTCACATAAATGATCCGCAATTTGCGGAGCACCTTGTTACCAATTTCAAAGAGGCCCTTCGTGAGCACTGATCCCGCCATCAAATATCCCACCCGTTCGGAGCTGATCGAGCGTTTCCAGAAAAAGATCAAGGCCGGTGAGCCGATCATCGGTGGTGGTGCCGGTACGGGCCTTTCCGCCAAGAGCGAGGAAGCCGGCAATATCGACCTCATCGTGATCTACAATTCGGGCCGCTATCGCATGGCCGGCCGCGGGTCCCTTGCCGGGCTTCTCGCCTATGGCAACGCCAATCAGATCGTCGTCGACATGGCGCGCGAGGTTCTGCCCGTTGTGCGGCACACCCCGGTGCTTGCCGGCGTCAACGGCACGGATCCGTTCGTGGTGATGTCGAGCTTCCTGCGCGAACTGAAGGAGATCGGCTTCGCCGGCGTGCAGAATTTCCCGACCGTGGGTCTGATCGACGGGCTGTTCCGTCAGAATCTCGAAGAGACGGGCATGAGCTATGCCCAGGAAGTCGTGATGATTGCCGAGGCCCATAAGCTCGATCTCTTGACGACACCATACGTGTTCAGCTCGGAAGATGCGGTAGCGATGGCGAAAGCCGGAGCTGATATTCTCGTCTGCCACATGGGACTGACGACGGGTGGCGCGATTGGTGCGCGTTCGGGCAAGTCGATGGACGATTGTGTCTCGTTGATCAACAAGTGCATTGAAGCCGCTCGAACGATCCGCGACGATATCATTATTCTGAGCCATGGCGGCCCGATCGCCAATCCGGAAGATGCCCGCTTCATTCTCGATTCCTGCCAGGGATGCCACGGGTTCTACGGCGCAAGCAGCATGGAGCGGTTGCCGGCGGAGGAGGCGATCAAGTCGCAGACACTCGCCTTCAAGGCGATCCGCCGCAAGACAGCCTGATAGTATAAGGGAAGGAAAAAGATGTCGGTTTTCAAAAGCGGAGAACAGCCACCCACTTGGTGCGAACTCAGAGGGTTTGAATTCGCGGAACTTTCCGACCAGCCCCTATCGCTTCCGCTCTCCGGCAATAGGCAGCGGCTACTCGTCACACGTGGATCGTGCCGCCTGACGAGCGGGAAAGGAGCACAGGTGCTCAGCGAAGGCCAGTTCTGGGACTTGGATGAGGCCGACGGTCCCTTCACAGCGGATGCCGGCGATCGCACGGCGCAGGTGCTCATTTTTTCCGGCAAGTGGGGCACCGAGCTGGGTGGGTGCGGAATCTTCGAACTCACTTCCAGCACCTTGGGTTGGTCAAAGGGTGACCCAGTCACTTATCCTAAGTCGACCAACTTTGACTCTCACTACCATGATTGCGACGAATACTGGGTGATCATCGAGGGGGCAGGCACGGTCGTTGTCGGATCGCGCAGTTTCGAAGTCGAGGTTGGTGATTGTGTCGCCATAGGCATGGGACGCCACCATGATCTTCCGCAGGTTCGCTCAAACGTGAAGGGTGCCTATTTCGAGACGACTCTCGAAGGCAAGAAGCGCTTTGGCCATCTTTGGGAGCACAAACACGGGCCTGCCGCTGTTCGCACCGACCGGGTGTGATTCTCGCCTAAATTCTGCTCAATTGAAGGAAAAATCGATGACGTATAAGGTCCTACACGTTGGGGCAGGCGGCTTCGGAGAGCGCTGGTGCGACACATTTTTGCCGTCAAACCATTCAGACGGGACGATCGAGGTGGTGGGCTTGGTGGATATAAACGCCAAAGCGCTCGAAATCGGCCGGAAGCACCTCGGATTGAAGGCGGAGCAGTGCTTCACCTCGGCCGCACAAGCCTTCCAGGCGGTAAATGCCGACTTCTGCACCATCGTCATTCCCCCCGCTCTACACGAGGGAATCGTCGACCTGGCCATTGCACGCGGCATGCACATTCTGTCCGAGAAGCCGATCGCCGATACCATGGAGGCTTCCGTCCGCATCGCTGACAAAGTGAGAGCGGCGGGCCACAAGATGGCGGTGACCATGAGCCACCGGTTCGATCAGGACAAGTCGACACTGAGAGCACTCGTGAGTGACGAGGCCCTCGGTAGAGTTAATACCGTGTCATGCCGCTTCGCCGGTGACTACCGCGCCTACGATTCCTGGGGGCGTTTTCGGCACGAAATGAATCACCCAATGTTGATCGAGGGAGCAGTGCATCACCTTGATATCATGGCCGATCTGGCCGGGGCACCTTGTACGTCGATCTATGCTCGCTCTTGGAAGCCGGAATGGGCGGAGTACAAGGGTGAGACTGACGTCATGGTATTGATGGACTTCGCCAACGGCGCTCATGGAGTATATGAAGGGTCGTCAGCGCAAGCCACGGGGCTCAATGACTGGACGTTTGAGTATGTTCGGGTGGAAGCAGCGTCCGGGACTGCAATCCTAGATCATAAAGAGGTCGAAGTGTTCCACAGGGATCCGAAACGGATCTATCAAAAGAACCGACATGGAAAGGGGCAACAGGTTTCGCTGCTCGGTGGCAAGAAGTGGAAGAATTCGCTGTTGATCGAGCAGTTTTGCCATTGGCTCGACGGCGGGCCGCAGATGGCCACTAACGTCCAGGACAACCTGCAGTCTGTTGCGCTGGTATTCTCGGCGATCGAAAGCGCACGCCTCGGCCAACCCGTGAAAGTACAGGAATTCCTCCAGTCCTTCAGAAAGAGCGCTTCGATCGAGGCTCAATAGGATGTAGTTTGCCTCACAATGGCTGATCCGATTGCTCATTCTGCGAACCTTCGTTCTGCATTATCCGCTCCCGCGCATGCGGGAGCGGATATCGTTGCGGCCCTCAAGGCTACGCTGAGCAAGCCCAATTCGAGTCTCGTGGGCGCCGCAATCGGCACGGGCATGGCCGCCCAGGCGGCCTCCCGCGGCGGCGCGGACTTTATCCTCGCGTTGAGTGCGGGACGATTGCGGAGCATGGGTGCCCCATCCATCTTCTCCCTGCTCGCATTGCGCAAGAGCAATGACTTCGTTCTGGATTTCGCCCAATCGGAAATCTTGCCGTTCGCCAAAGTTCCAGTCTTCTTCGGCGCCTGTGCTTTTGATCCCCGGTGCTCGATAGAAGCTGAACTGCAGAGAATTGCTGATGCCGGCTTCGGCGGCGTTGTCAACTTCCCCACCTGCATCTTCCTCGATGGACGCTTTCGGGCTGACATAGAGAAAGCAGGGGTGGGATTCCAGCGTGAACTCGAAATGCTCCGGGCCGCGCAGAACAGAAACATGGCGACCCTCGCCTACGTTCGAACGGTGACAGAGGCACAGCAGGCGGCCGAAGCCGGCGTGGACATCATCAATCTCAATCTCGGCTGGAACGTCGGAGGAACTGTCGGAGGCCGCTCCGGGCTCAGCCTGACGCAGGCGGCCGAGTTTGCGAAGATTGTCTTTCGTCAGATACGCGGCATTTCAGAGAACACCCTATGTGTTCTGGAGGGCGGCCCCATCGTCAACCCGGACCAGATGTACGAGGTTTCGGCGGCTTCCAAAGCGGACGGATATATCGGCGGCTCCACCATCGACCGAGTGCCCCTCGAGGCTTCGATTGAGCAGATCACATCGGCCTTCAAATCCGTCGGCACGTTGCAAAAGCGAATTGATGAACTGGAGCGCCAACTCGAACATGTGCAGCGCGAATACTGGATCGCCGGGCGGTCGCCGTCGATCCAGCGGATCAAGCAACGGATCAAACAGCTCGCAGCCTCTCCTCTCCCGGTCCTGATTACCGGGGAGGCCGGAACAGGAAAGAGGCTTCTGGCACGAGGCATTCATGAAGCTGCGGGACGGCCTGGCAGCAAGTTCATCAGTGCGAGCACCCCGGAGCCAAGTGGAGAGTCGCTGTTCGGCTCTGCCCCCTCCGAGGGCGGCCGCAAGGTGCTTGGGCTGTTTCAGTACCATCCCAAGGCAACCTTGCTGATCGAGAATTTCGAAACCCTGTGCCTTGACGCCCAGGAACGGCTGATGGAGGTCATTGAAACTGGACTCTACCGGCGCCTAGGCGATAGCGACAAAGGGCGGTTCGAAGGACGCCTTATCCTGACATCGACGCAGCCGCTCTCCCAGCTCGGCGCAAGCGGGGTGCTAGTACCTTCGCTAGAGTCGCGTCTCGCCCCCGGACACGTCTTCCTTCCCAAACTGCGCGATCGCCTAGAAGACCTTCCCCTTCTTGCGGAACACTTCCTCCAGGCCCTCCGAAAAGATCGTCGCAGCCGCAAACTGGCGGTTGACCACTCGGCCTACCGGGTTCTCATGACATATGGCTGGCCCGAGAACATCCGTGAGCTGCGCTCCGTGCTCGAGACCGCCGCCATTCGTTGCGAAGGCGACTGGATCAAGGCCGAGCATCTGCCGCCCCTAAGCGATGCGGACGCGCCGCAGCCGCAGCCGGCAGACGAACGTGAATGGATACTCGACGCACTTCAGCGTCATCGTTTCCGCCGCGGAGAAACAGCGCGCTATCTAGCGATTTCGCGAAAGACCCTTTACAACAAAATGCGTGCTTACGGCCTGCCTTTGCAGCCACGGACAAACGCGTAGGCCAAGGAACCCTGCCTGATCTACAGGACACTTTCAATTTGTCGCGAACCGCTGCGTTCTTCCGCTGATTGTGAATGCCCCTTCTAAGCATCGCAATGGGGTCGATGCTGCGCGCTGACTCTCACCCGCCGAATGTTCAACATGCAAACGGCCGCAGCGCAGGCAATCTGTGAATCGGCCCTTTAATTGCGGGTGGTTGTCAATCCGAGTTTTGCTCTGTCATCGCCGGGGTCATGGTCCTTTTCGAGGTCGAATGCCTCATGATGATGTTCGGGTTGGGCGCCTCAACGTGTGCAACGAAGTTCGAAGTCGACGTCAGCCGATTCAACGAGGTCACCACAACCTCCGTCCCGGCGGGGACATCACGGGTTTCGGAAACGGGCCCGCGATTGGGATCGAGCGCGGATCTGTCAGGCCATCTTTTCGCCGCCCCACTCAAAGCTGGTGCCGTCAACCCAGAGGCAGTGGAGCAGAACCGCGATCTTGCGAGCAACCGCCACTTTCGCCTTTTTCATACCGATCCGCTTTGACAGACGAAGGCCCCACGCCTTCAACGAAGACCATTTCTTCGTTCGATGCATGAGTACGCTTGCCGCCTCGTAGAGATAGGTTCGCAAGAGGGGCCGTTGATATCTGTTTCCCCAGATTGTTTTCGCCGCGGTGTCAGACCAAGGTAGGCGCCGACGTCACTGGCCGAGGAAAAGCGCGAAGGATCATCGATCGTGTGGCGGTAGGTCAACGCCGTCACGACGCCGACGCCAGGAACCGTCATAAGCCGGCGCGTGGTGTCATCCTCACGAGCGAAGGCGTCGTACCTGCCGGTCCAGCTTTTCCTGTTCCGTGCAGGCCTGTTCATGGACGGTCAGAAGCGGCTCGATCACGGATCGAAGCTGATGCCCGTCGACAACCAGCTCCACGACCTTTCGCCGAAACTGCGCACCGATTGAGCGACTGAACTGCAGCCCGTACTCTTTCAGCATTGACCGGACTTGGTTCTCGAGATCGCGGCGGATGGCGACAAGTCGCGATCGCGCCACCAGGAGGGATCGGGTTGCCTGGCTCTCTGTGCTTTTAACCCTGACCTCCCGGTACCAGCCGACGCGAACCAACTCGGCCAGGCCGCGGGCATCGTTCTCATCACTTTTGTTCATTCGAACTGAAAGTGCCGCCTTCGCATGCCGAGCATCAATACAGACGACCGGTAATCCGACCCGTTTAAGCTCATGCCAGAGCCAGCTGGACATTGCGCCGGTCTCGAATCCGATGCGCTCGGCGTGCGGTGCGCGTTTGCGGAGCAACTCGGTCAGTGCTCCCGGATCGGACTTCACTTTCCCTTGGAAGACACACCTTCCAGCATCATCGACGACGCAAACGCTGGTCTCTCGCTGCGACACATCCAATCCGACATATTGCTTCACTGCGGCCTCCTTGATCTCACTGGTCGGCGGCTTTTGCCGTCCGCCGAGTCTTCGTTCAAAGGAGCGACGGCAGCAATTACATCATCGTGTGCAAAATTGACCCCATAAGCTGGGGAATCGGCGTCCAATTTTGACCCCCTGATGCTTTGATTTGCGAGATCCGCTCGTCGTAGCGAGCGGATGGTGTGGGGATGAAGTCGGTGGATACGATTGGCCGGGTTCGGCGCGCCTTCCATGTGCAAGGATGGTCGCTCAAGCGGATTTGCCGCGAACTGCATGTTTCGCGGAACACCGTCCGCAAGATTCTCAGATCCGATGACATCGTTCTCCTACGAACGCGAGCGGCAGCCCAAGCCGAAGATCGGTCCGTGGCAGGATCAGCTTGACGGGTTTTTGAATGGCAACCGTGGCAAGGCGGCGCGCGAGCAACTGACGCTAGAGCATAATCTGACTTGATGGAATCGCGAGGGATTCCCATCGGGGAGAATATCTGATTGAACTAAACCGCTGCCGCGGTAGCTGATGCGCGGGTCTGGCCTGAGGAGGCCCCTGTCTGAGAAGATTTGGTGTCGAGCC
>NZ_JAMYKV010000085.1:0-15584 GCF_040317535.1 Mesorhizobium sp. M1409 | reverse complement strand
CGGTCAATCCGAGCCGACCAAGAGACCGATCCTCCCTCAATCAGATGGCCTTCATATATGAATAGATTTCCCCGGACAGCCCTGCGCAAGGGGGGAGATCGGCTCCCGCCACGGCCTTCGCCGACTACCAACGATGCAGGAGATATGCGAGCATCAAAGCTGCCAATCTCCCCCCTTGCGGGGGAGATGGCCGGCAGGCCAGAGGGGGGTGCCTGGGCTGAACCTCAACCCACCCGCTTCTTCGCCAACGGCAATTTCTACACACCCGACGGCAAGGCGCGCTTCATTGCCATCCGCCCCACCACAGAAATCCGCACCAGCCCGGACTATCCGCTGATCCTCAACACCGGCCGTATCCGCGACCACTGGCACACCATGACGCGGACGGGGAAAAGCCCGCGGCTTTCCCAGCACATCGCCGAGCCCTTCGTCGAAATCCATCCGGCGGATGCGCAGCGCTTCGGCATCGGCGACGCCGACATCGTGCGCGTTTCCACTCCTCGCGGCGAGGTGCTGGTGCGCGCGCTGGTGACAGCACGCCAGCGCCAGGGCAGCCTGTTTGCACCGATGCACTGGACCGACCAGTTTGCGGCAAAGGGCCGGCTCGATGCACTGACCGCGCCGCTGACGGATCCGGTCTCCGGCCAGCCGGCGCTGAAACATGTCGCGGCCCGCATCGAGAAATTCGCCGCGAAGGCCTTCGGCTTCGCCGTGATGCGCCAGAGGCCGGCGCATGTAGCAGCAGCTTACTGGGCCGTGGCCAAATGCAAGGGCGGCTGGCGGGTCGAGCTTGCCTTTGCCGATGACGACATCGACTGGGCCGGCTTCGCCGGGTCACTGTTCGGCGCGCCCCCGGGTGCCGAAATCCTCGCCTATCACGACCGCGATGCCGGCCAGCATCGCATCGCCGCCTTCGACGGCGATCAATTGTCCGGCGCCTTGTTCGTCGCCCCCGGTCCTGTCGCGGTGTCGCGCGGCTGGGCGGCGCAACAGTTGAGCGCCGATCATGTCGACCGGCGCGGCAGGTTGGCGATCGTGGCCGGGCGGCCGGGCGGGATCGACGTCGACCGCGGCGCCATCGTCTGCTCTTGTTTCGGCGTCGGCGCCAACCAGATCGCGGAAGCGGTGCGCCAGGGTTGCGGCAGCGTCGCGGCAATCGGCGCGGCCCTGCACGCCGGGACGAATTGCGGCTCCTGCCGCGCTGAGATCAGGGTCATCGTCGACGCACAAATCCTTCAGGCAGCCGAGTGACGAGCAGGGTGGGAGAGTGTGCCCGACATCCAGGGTCCGCTCGAAGACCAAAAGGACCTGCGCGACGGCGCCAGTTGGGCTAAGGTGGTGCAAGCGTGCAGTTTCGAGCACGAATCGTCTTCAGTCAGGGTCATCCAATGGCAAATCCCCCGCGCCGACCAACAAATCCGATGACGGCCGCCGAGGCGGCTTTCAAGCCGGTGAAGAAGCCGGCTGCCCCGGTTCGTGAGCCCTCGGCCGCTCCAGGCGTCAGGGAGCTTGTTTCGATCAGGATCGACCGCGCCGTTCTGGACCATTTCCAGGAGGATGGACCCGGTTGGCAGGACCGCATCAACGACGCCTTGCGGCAGGCGATAGAAGGCAAGCCTGATGTCGCCAAGGGCAATCGTTCAGACGACGAGTAGCGTCTGTTCGGACTCACACCTCGACGTGCAGGATGTAGAGCTTGCGCGTCTTCTCGTGGATCGTCCATTGGCCTTTCCAGACTTTCGGTGTCGCGCGATGCGGTGAAACTGCGGGGCGTGCACTCCCAGACGCCGACCGTCCGGCAGGTCCACAATGCCGTCGACGCTTCGAACTGATCGTCGCTGATCGAGGTCGGCTTGGGCTCGGGCACGCCGAGGTCGATCGAGGTGCGGAGATCGACGCTTCTTGGTCTGCGGCCCGACGCGGCCGCGCTGCGCCTCGCCCTGCGAGACCAAGCCTTCCTGCTCGAGCGAACGGACGATGACCGAGGCGCAGGTATATCGCAGGTTCCTCCAGCGATACATCGATACGGGGCCGAACGATGCGTTTGGCCCCGTATCGATGTGGCCAAGCCCTGCGCCGGTAGACGTGCGTCGATCTAAAGCATTGCCCCCGGAGGAACATCATCGGCGGACGCTTTGGTTTGGCGATCGAAAACGACCGCCAGGCCATTCTGGACGGCAAGCGAGGCGACCTTGTCGTCGAGTTCGCGATCGGGAATGGCAGGTTTGAGGACTTTCCGGATGGCCTGATAGGCCTGCTCGGTCGACACATAGTCGTAGCGCTTTTTGCGCGCTTCCACATATTGCTCGATGAGAATGCCCAACCGGCGGGCGGCGATGTCATCTGGTTGCTGCAAGGGAGCCTCCTCAAGCGTCGATGGTTTGCAGACCCCCGAGATGTAAAAACCCGCGCCGCGAAAGTTAAGGCCCGAGGTCGGCCAAAGCCAAATAAATACGCCATCGACATCGATGAACCGCGCGGCAGCCAACAAGCCTGGCTCAAAATCGGATGAGAAACGATCGGTCCTGAGTGGGGAACGATCCGCCCGCTGCGACATTTTCCGCAGAAGGAGGCACGCCATGCTTACAAACGACGATACCGCGAAGGCCACCCAAAAGCAGCGGCGCATACAGCGCAAGGTGGACCTCGACGACCGCGGCAAGGATGGGTCGAAACCGGATCGCGCCATGCAGGCCGGCGCACGCAATTATCCCGCGCCGCCTTTCCCCAAACAGCATCATCCCAAGCCTGGCGAGGAGGGGCGGGTTGTGCCCGCGCCGCTGTACGATGCGCCGTACTGGATCGGCTCGCGGAAGCTGGACGGCAAGATAGCGCTCATCACCGGCGGCGATTCCGGTATCGGCCGCGCGGTCGCGGTTCTTTTTGCGCGCGAGGGAGCGGACGTGGCGATCGTCTATCTGGCCGAAGACAAGGATGCAGAGACGACCAGGCAGGCCGTCGAGGCGGAAGGCCGGCGCTGCGTGCTGCTGCGCGGAGACGTGTCCAGGCGGGCCTTCTGTCGCCGGGCGGTTGCCGCGACTGTGAAGCAGTTGGGCGGCCTCGACGTACTTGTCAACAATGCCGCTTTCCAGGTGCACTCGGCCGATTTCGCCGACCTGACCGAGGAGCATTTCGACACAACGCTGAAGACCAACCTCTACGGCTATTTCCATATGGCGCAGGAGGCGGTGCCGCATATGAAGCCAGGCTCGGCCATCGTCAATACTGGCTCCGTGACAGGCATAGACGGCTCCAAGGCGCTCGTCGACTATTCGATGACCAAGGGCGGCATCCATGCCTTTACGAGAGCGCTGTCGGGCAACCTCATCGGCAAGGGGATCAGGGTGAACGCAGTGGCGCCAGGACCTGTCTGGACCCCGCTGAACCCCTCGGACAAGAAGGCCGATGACGTTTCGAAGTTTGGTGCCGACACGCCCATGAAGCGTCCGGCGCAGCCTGAGGAACTGGCACCGGCCTACGTGTTTCTCGCTTCGGCGCAGTGCTCCAGCTACATCACGGGCGAGATCCTGCCGGTCGTCGGCGGCTATTGATCCCGGCATCGCTGGCTGGCGGCTAGGCGCGGTGCCGGCAGACGGGCGTTCACAGCAGCTCCGATAGAACGGCCATGAAGTGGTCATTCTCCGAAGCCGAGCCGATGCTGACCGAGGCTTTCGACACAGCAGGCTCCTCTGCGGCAGGCCGACAGGTTCCCGTCATCGGCAGGTTCTCAAACACGGGGTTTCGCTGCATCCTCCCAGGTGCAAGCCCGGTTGCCGACAGGGGCTCGTGCGGCGAATTTCATCATCCGTAGCGTAGCCGAAACAGTTTGTATATGCTTGTATATGTAACCTGCGACCTGATAGCGTCGAAGCCGGCGTCGAAGCCGGCACCGCCAAGGAGGATCACATGCGCAATGCTTCTCTCTTCGATCTGTCCGGCAGAAAGGCGCTTGTCACCGGTGCAAGCCGCGGCATCGGGCGCAGCATCGCCGAGGCGCTCAGCGCGGCCGGCGCCGACGTCGCGGTCACGGCGCGCGGCCTGGCCTCGCTTGAGGACACGACGGCAGCCATCCGCGCGGCCGGCGGGGTGGCGCACGCCATCGCTCTAGACGTCACCGATGTCGAGCGGTGCCGGGCGGCCACCGCCGAGGCCGCCAGTCTGCTTGGCGGTCTCGACATTCTCGTCAACAATGCCGGGACGGAAGAGGTTCGGCCGTCGCTCGATGTCGATGAGGCGCTCTGGGACAGGATCGTCGATACAAATCTGAAGGGAGCGTTCTTCTGCGCCCAGGCCGCCGCGCGGCAGATGCGGGACGGCGGCCGGTCCGGCGCCATCATCAATCTGTGCTCGCTGACATCCGAAGTCGGAATTCCGACGGCAGTGCCGTATGGCTCATCGAAATCGGGCCTGCTCGGCATGACGCGGGCGCTTGCGGCGGAGTGGGCGGAGCTTGGCATCCGGGTCAACGCCATTGCGCCGGGCTATTTCAGGACGGCGATGACTGACGTTTTCTACAGCAACGAGGCATGGCGGCACTCCATGCTGGCCAAGATCCCGCAGCGCCGTTTCGGCGATCTCCGCGACCTGCACGGCATCGCGGTGTTCCTCGCTTCGGACGCCGCGGCCTATATCACCGGCCAGTCCATCCCGGTCGATGGCGGCTTTCTCGCCTCGATCTGATGAGCGGTTTGTCTCCGCGGTTTCGACCGGAAGGATGATGGAAAAATTGCTGGCGACCATCATACATACATGTATATACTTTTGCCCAACCGAAGCCGTCTCGATGGCTTTTATTCTTGTCCCGGGCCGACCTGTTGGCCAGCGGATTATGGCCAACCAGCGCCAACCGTCATTGCGTTCCAAGAATTCCAGGAGAACGAGCAGCCATGTCCGACATCAGCTTCCATGATTTGTCATCCATCGATGCCGACCAGCGCGCCAGTCTGCTGAAGCGCGCCGAGGCCGATCTGACGGTCGTCGTCGAGAAGGTCCGGCCGATCATCCAGGCCGTCAAGGACGAAGGCGATGCCGCGTTGATCCGGTTTGCCAGGGAACTCGACAAGGCCAACGTCGCCGAGGGTGAACTGCAAGTGTCCGAGAGGGAATTCGACGCGGCGTTCGACAAGGTCGAAAAGGATGTCGTGGAGAGCATCCAGTTCGGCATCGACAACATCCGGCATTTCCACGAGGAGCAGAAGCCGGAAACGATGTGGCTCAAGGAAGTCCGGCCGGGTGCCTATGCCGGCGACAGGTACACGCCGATCGCGTCCGTTGCGCTTTACGTGCCGCGTGGCAAGGGCGCTTTCCCGTCGGTGACGATGATGACGTCGGTTCCGGCGGTGATTGCCGGCGTGCCGCAAATCGCCATCGTGACGCCGGCGACAGCGGATGGTTCGGTGGACGCGGCGACGCTGGTCGCCGCGCGCCTCGCCGGCGTGGGGACCGTCTACAAATGTGGCGGTGCGCAAGCCGTCGCCGCCGTCGCCTACGGCACCGAGACGGTGAAGCCCGCGCTCAAGATCGTCGGACCCGGCAGCCCGTGGGTGGTGGCGGCCAAGAGCGTCCTGTCCTCGGTCATCAATACGGGTCTTCCAGCCGGCCCGTCGGAAGCGATCATCTTTGCCGATGACAGCGTCGACGGCGGGCTTGCCGCGCTTGATCTTCTCATCGAAGCCGAGCACGGGCCGGATTCGTCGGCCTATCTGGTGACACACAGCCGCAAGGTCGCCGAAGCCGCATTGGCTGCAATCCCCGAACACTGGTCGCGGATGACCGAACAGCGTGTCGAGTTCTCGCGCGCGGTGCTGACCGGCAAGCGCGGCGGCATCGTGCTGACCGCGTCGCTGGAAGACAGCTACCGCTTCATCAACGACTATGCCCCCGAACATCTCGAGATACTGTCGACGGAGCCGTTCGCGCATCTCGGGCGCATCACCGAGGCGGCCGAAATTCTCATGGGACCGCACACGCCGGTGACCCTTGCCAACTTCGTCCTCGGACCCAATGCCGTGCTGCCGACCAGCCGCTGGGCGCGAACCTACGGGCCGCTTTCGGTGACGGATTTCGTCAAGCGCTCGTCGGTCGGCTATGTCACCTCGGCCGCCTATCCGGAACTGGCGCTGCATGCCCGCAGGCTCGCCCGCTACGAAGGATTCAGCTCGCATGAGAACGCGGTCTCGGAAATCCGCGACCGCTATCTCGCCGGCTGAGCGGACACGATCGCGATGAAGGCCGCACGACTTTATGGACCCGGCGACCTGCGCGTCGAGGATATCGCCACGCCGGACGCGCCGGATGCGGGCTGGGTCAAGCTGAGGGTCGATGCCGCCGGCATCTGTGGTTCGGATCTACACAATTTCCGCACGGGCCAGTGGATAAGCCGGGCGCCTTCGACGGCCGGTCATGAGCTGACCGGCACGGTGACCGCCATCGGCGCGTGCGTCGACAGCTTCGCCCTCGGCGACAGGGTGGTTGCCGATTCCCGTTTCTGGTGCGGCGACTGCGCGCAATGTCGTGCCGGCAGGCGGCATCTCTGCGCGTCGCTGGGCTTCGTGGGAGAAATCTGCGACGGCGGATTTGCAGAACAGGCCGTGTTGCCCGCGCGGCTCTTGCATATCATCGATGCCGAGCTCGACGAACGGGTCGCGGCGATGGCCGAGCCGCTGGCGGTGGCGCTGCACGCGGTGCGGCGCCTGCCGAAGACGGCGGGCTCGGTGCTGGTCGTCGGCTGCGGTCCCATCGGCGGTCTCGCCGCGCTGCTGCTTTCGCGGACCTTTGCCGGCACCGTGCTCGTCGCCGACCGCAACCAGGCCCGTTGCGCCCGTGTGGTGCGGGTGACGGGGGCAACGATCGTCGATCTGAACCGGGATGCCATTGCCGCCGCCACCGCCAATGCCCCGTTGCTCGCGGCCATCGAAGCGACCGGCAGCATCGCGGCACTCAACCAGTTGCTCGGCGTCCTCGATCCCGGCGGCACGGTCGCCATGGTCGGCATCTTCCATGGCCGCCTCGACATCGATCCCAATAGTCTGGTCGAACGCGAAATCGGATTGCTGGGATGTCACGCCTTTGCCGACGAACTGCCCGAGGCCGTCCGGATGCTGGGTGAACTCAGCGAGCCGCTGCTGGCCCTGATCGACCAAGAGATCGGCCTGGATGAGGTTCCCGCCGCCTATGAGCGGCTGTTGGCGGGGCGCAGCGACGGCTTGAAAACAATCATCCGCATGCGGCAACCTGTCGAGCAGTCGTGATTTCCGATAAATCGCCGGGAAGGACTTTTGAAATGATCACGTTGCCCGATACGGCCAGCCCTCTCTACGAGAAGGTGAAGGACTACATCCTGACCAACATCGGAAAAGGCCAGTGGAGCAAGGATCGCAAGCTGCCGTCCGAGAATGAGCTGGTGGCGTCGCTCGGCGTATCGCGGATGACGGTGCACCGGGCCTTGCGGGAACTGACCGCGGCGGGGTTCCTGACCCGGCTGCAAGGTGTGGGGACCTTCATTGCACCGCCGCGGCCGCAATCGACGCTGATCGAGATCAACAATATCGCGGCGGAAATCGTCCAGCGCGGCAACAGGCATCGCTCCGAGGTCCTCGTGCTCGAAACGATCATGCCGACAAAGGAGTTGGCGCTGTCGTTCGAATTTCCAAAGCGTGTCTCCATCTATCATTCCGTCGTCGTCAATTTCGAGAACGATCTGCCGGTGCAGGTGGAAGAGCGCTTCGTCAATCCGGCTCTGATACCCGACTACGACAAGCAGGATTTTTCGAAGACGGCGACTTACGACTACTTGATGCAGAAAACCCCGGTGACCGAGGTCGAGCATATCATCTCGGCGATCCCGGCCGATGCCGAGACGGCGCGGCATCTGGCTATCGATGTCGGCGCCTGCTGCCTATTCCTGCACCGCCGGACATGGACGGGCGCGGTGGTGGCCACGATCAGCAAGCTGACTTATGCCGGCAGCCGCTACTCGCTCGGCAGCCGCTATTCCCCTTCCAAAAACAGCTGACGGCAACGCTGCGACGCAAGACGGAAAGGTTTCGTTGCCAATGTATATACATGCATTGAGGGCAGACGGATGCGCCCGATCAAAGTGGAAGTTGGAGCCCAACTAGGTTGTATATGCATGTATGTATTTTAGCCTTGACATCCGCTCCGGCTGACGCTGAAATATCTTCGCACTTCACCCTGAAGTGGCAGGTAAGACGCCAAGGCACAGTGCCGCAAGAGCAGAAACCCGCAGTCTCACCAGACCGGATGCCTGGGTAAGAAAAGCGGTCTGATCATCAAGGGGAACAAAGATGATGCGTAACCTAACAGGACAATTTCGCGCGCTCGTGATGGCCGCCGCCATCGGGCTCGCCGCCGCCCCGGCAGCCCACGCTGCCGATGCGGCTATTCCCACCACGCCCGAGGCGGGAGCGTTCAAGATCGGCATCGAGCCGTGGCTTGGCTATGGCCAGTGGCATGTCGCCGAGGCCAAGGCGCTGTTCAAGGCAAACGGCCTGACGGACGTCCAGATCGTCAACTTCGCCGAGGACAAGGACATCAACGCAGCACTCGCAAGCGGCCAGCTCGACGCCGCCAACATCGCCACCCACACGGCGATGGGCATGGTTGCGGCCGGCCTGCCGGTGAAGATCGTGCTGCTGCTCGACGTCTCCATGACCGCCGATGCCATCATCGCCGGCAAGGACGTCACCTCCATCGCGGACCTCAAGGGTAAGCAAGTCGCCTTCGAGGAAGGCACGACGAGCGACATCCTGCTCAAATACGCACTCGCCAGGAACGGCATGTCGATCGACGACGTGAAGCCGGTTCCGATGCCGGCGTCCGACGCCGGCAGCGCCTTGATCGCCGGCCAGGTGCCGGTCGCGGTGACCTATGAACCGTACCTCACCGTCGCCATGGCGCAGAACAAGGATCTTAAGCTGCTGTTCACCGCCGGCGAGGATCCCGGCCTGATCAGCGACGTGCTGGTGGTGCGCGACGAGGTGATCAAGTCGCGGCCCGGCCAGGTGCTGGCCATGATCAAGAGCTGGGACGCGGCGCTCAAGGATTACAATGCCGACACGCCTGGTGGCCGAGCCATCATCGCCAAGGCGGTCGGTTCGGACGTCAAGGACCTCGACACCGCCTTTGACGGCGTGCGCTACTACTCGCTCGCCGAAAACAAGACGGCGCTCACCGGCGACTTCACCACCAAGACCTTCGCCGATGTCGAGGCCGCCGCCAAGAACGCCAAGCTGCTGCAGGCCGATGTGACGCCGGAGCAGATGATCGACCCGTCCTTCGTCAAGGCGGCGGAATGACCAAGGCCGGACCGAGGTGGTGACGCGAATGTCCGGGGAGCGTCCCGCTCAAACGGATCCGGCTCGTCCCCCACCGGGACCGGCCGTGAAACCGGCGAGGCGCCGCCGATCCTCCGGGATCGGCGTGCCCATCGCCAGGTCGCGTTTCCTGACGATCGCCGTGGCTGTCTTTGTCGGGCTTGGCCTTGCCTGGTGGGCGGCGACCGGACTGGGATTGGTGAAGCCCATCTTCCTGCCGTCCCCGGGCAGCGTCGCGACGCAGATTGCCAAGCTCGCGGGCGACGGCACGTTGTGGCTGGACCTCAAAGCCTCGATGTACCGCATTTCCATCGGTTTCCTCATCGCCTCGGCGCTATCGATACCGATCGGCGTGCTGATCGGCAGTTTCCGTTCCTGGGAAGCGGCCATCGAGCCGCTGGTGGATTTCATCCGCTACATGCCGGTCGTTGCCTTCGTGCCGCTCTCCATCCTGTGGGCGGGCACCGGCGATTCGCAGAAGTTCCTGATCATCTTCATCGGCACCTTCTTCCAGCAGGTGCTGATGATCATGGACAATGTGAAACGGGTTCCCGCCGATTTCATCGGCCTTGGGCGCACGCTCGGCCTGCCGGATCGCAAGATACTGACGCGCATCGTCGTGCCCAGTGCGTTGCCGGGTATCTGGGATACGCTGCGCATCAGCCTGGGCTGGGCATGGACCTGGCTGGTGCTGGCCGAACTTGTCGCGGCGACTTCGGGTCTCGGCTATCGCATCACCGTGTCGCAGCGCTATTTCCAGACCAACACCATCATCGGCTACATCCTGCTGCTTGGCCTGCTCGGCCTCATCACCGACCAGGTGATGAAGGCGCTGGAAAAGGTGTTGTTCAAGCAAGAGGGCCGCTCGCAATGAGGAACGGTCGATGAGCCCTCCCAAATTGCGGATCGCCGGTCTGCACAAGAGCTTCGGCACGGGCGAGCGGCGCACGGAAGTGCTGCGCGACATCAACCTCGATCTTGCCGACAATGAGTTCGTCTCCCTGGTCGGCACATCGGGCTGTGGCAAGAGCACGCTGCTGTCGATCGTGGCCGGGTTGCAGGATTTCGACGCCGGCGATCTCAGCATCGATGGCGCGCCCATCCTGCAGCCGGGGCTCGACCGCGGCGTCGTCTTCCAGTCCTACACGCTGCTCCCCTGGCTGACGGCGCGGCAGAACATCGAGTTTGCCCTCAAGGCCGCCGGCTACGATCGCTCGACCTGCCGCAGCATCGCGCTGGAGCATCTCGAACTCGTCAAGCTGTCGGATAGTGCCGATCGCTATCCGGCCGAACTCTCGGGCGGCATGAAACAGCGCGTCGCCATTGCGCGTGCGCTTTCCTATCGGCCCAAGATGCTGTTGATGGACGAGCCCTTCGGCGCCCTCGATGCGTTGACCCGGCACCAGATGCAGGAACTGCTGACCCAGATCTGGGAGGAACACAGGTTGACCGTCCTGTTTGTCACCCATGACGTGGAGGAGGCCGTCTATCTGTCGGACCGGATCGTCGTCATGGGGATCGGTCCGGGCCGCATCACGCAGACCTTCAACGTCGATATCGAGCGCCCGCGCCGCGAAGAGGTGATGGAAAGCCCTGCATTCATGGATATACAGCGCGGCGTACACAAGGCCATCCGCGAGGGCTCAAAACGCCCCGAAATGGCGTAGTTGGGCGACTGCGTGAGCGCGGGCGACTGTTCGGGATGTGAAACGTCTGTCTGAATAGGATCGAGAGGCGTCTCATCTGCTGCGCGTCCTCGCCTAATCGCTCTTACTCGGTGAAACCCGTCAGGGCTTCACCGGTGGCCCTATCATCGGCGGCCCCACAGAGCCCCTTTCGATAATAGCGGTTGGCAGGACGAGCCGCTCCGACGGTCGCATTTCGCCCTTCAGACGGCGAATGAGAAGTTCCGCGACACTCTTGCCAAGCGCATAGACGGGCTGGTCGATGACGGTGATGGGCGGTGTGGTGACGCTCGTCCAGTCCGCATCATGGAAGGTGATCAGCGAAATGTCGTCGGGAACCCGCAAGCCGCGCTGGCGGATCACCCTGAAGATCTCCAGCGCTATGACGCTGTCGGAGGCAAGGATCGCCGTCGGCCGATCTGGCCCGGACAGCAGTTTGTCGGCAACCCTGCGCGTTTCGGCGGGGCTTGTTGCACCAAGGCGAACATAATTTTCCGGCCGATCAATTCCGGCATCTCGGCACACGGTGAGGAAACCGTCGATACGCTCGCGAACCGACGAGGTGTAGATTTGCCCGAGATCGCGGTATTCATGCCCTTCGGCGTCGACTGCGGTCACATAGGCGATGTTACGGTGGCCGGCATCCGCAAGAATGCGGGTCGCCCGCATGGCGATGCCGCGATCGTCGACCGTGACGGTATCGACATCCAGATCGGGCAGCGCCCTATCAAGCAGGGCAAGCGGCCGGCCTGAACGATGGATGTCGCGCAGATGCGAGATGTCACGCGATTCCGATGGCGTGACGATCAGTCCGTCGACGCGCTTGCCGATCAGCAGCTTCACAGCTGCCTTTTCCGCCTCGATCTTCTCACCGGAGTTGGCCAGAATGACGTTGAACCCCGCGGCCTTTGCCGCATCGCTAATGCCGCGCACCGCAAGGCTGAAGAACGGGTTCTCGATGTCGCCGACCACCACCCCGATGATGCCGGACCTGCCGGTTGTCATGCTGCGAGCGAGCTCGTTCGGACGGTAGTCCAATGCCTTGGCTGCGGCCATGACGTCCGCGCGGATCATATCGCTGACGACGCCATATCCGCCGAGCACGCGCGCGGCTGTCGCTTTCGACACGTTCGCCGCGCGGGCGACGTCGCTGACTGTTATCGACCGGGTTTTGGGCGCGGTTGTTTTCATCGGATGAACGACTACAAGAGTTGTTGACGGAAGGTCAATCTGGCGATAACGATTATCAAAGAGACCGGTCTCACACAATAAGAGACCGGTCTCTTATGCGAATGAACGAGTCCTCAGAGCGTGGAGACTGTCGGCCGCGCAAGCCCGTGGCGGCGACGAACGATGCGAGGCGTGAAATTTACGGGCTCAACGCAAATGCCAAGAACAATAAACCCCAGAGTGGAGAGAAGACATGAGCAGGATTGGAATTCTCAAGTCATTGATATCGCCGATCCAGGTTGGCGCAATGGCTCTGATGGTTGTGTGCATCGGAGCGGGTTTGATTTCGCGGGCCGCGGCGGGTGACAATCCCTATGGTCTCATCGATGCGAAAGTCATCAGCGTCGGTACCATGGGAGACGCCAAACCCTATGCTTTCACCCAGGCGGATGGCACGTTCACGGGGTTCGACATTGAATTCTTTCGAAATGTCGCGAGCCGCCTTGGATTCAAACCGGATCAGGTGATCTTCACCGGTCAGGAGTTCTCGGCGCTGATGCCGTCGGTGGCCAATGAACGCTTCGACGTGGCGGTGGCGGCGATTGGTACGACGGAAGCGCGCAAGAAGACTGTCGACTTTTCGGACGGCTATCTCGCAGGCTATCTCTCGGTGCTCACAGCAGACAAGGCGATAAATTCGGCTGACGGGCTTAAAGGCAAGCGTCTTGGTGTCGTCCAGGGAACATTGCAGGAAATCTATGCAGCGAAGAATTTTGTCGGAACGGATCTCGTGAAATTCCCCGACAACAACTCCGCCGTTTCCGCGCTCAACAATGGAACTGTCGACGCCCATTTCCTCGACTACGAGGCTGCCAAGGACTATGGCGTCCGCTATCCGGACCTAAAGATCGCCGTTAACATCCCCTCCTTCGATGCGCCAGCGGGCTTCGTCGTGCGCAAGGGCAACGACAAGCTTCGCGATGCATTGAACACCTCCCTTCATGCGGCCATGCAGGACGGCACCTGGAAGACGCTTTATGAGAAGTGGTTCCCCGGCTCGCCGATGCCTGACCAATATCTCCCCAAGAAATGAACGAACTCAGCCGCCGGCCCTGATGGCCGGCGGCTGGCGCGCCTCTGGGCGGCGCGAACAGCGCAATGAAAAAGGGGACCGAATGGACTGGCTTGAAAACTTGCGTCGCAGTTTCCTCGACTGGCAAGCCATGGCGGATGTGCTGCCGAGCATGATCACCATCGGATTGAGGAACACCTTGATCCTTGCGGCCGCGTCAACGGTACTCGGTGTTGTTCTGGGGATGATCCTGGCGGTCATGGGCATCTCGCAATCTCTCTGGCTGCGCATTCCGGCCCGGGTCTACACGGATGTTTTCCGCGGCCTCCCGGCGATCGTGACCATTCTGCTGATCGGCCAGGGCTTCGCCCGCATCGGCCGCGAAATCTTCGGGCCTTCGCCCTATCCACTCGGCATTCTCGCCCTCAGCCTGATCGCCGGCGCCTATATCGGAGAAATCTTCCGCTCGGGCATCCAGAGCGTCGAGCGCGGGCAGATGGAAGCCTGCAAGGCGCTCAGCATGAGCTACGGGCAGGGCATGCGCCTGATCGTAATCCCGCAGGGTATCCGCCGCGTTCTGCCGGCTCTGGTCAACCAGTTCATTGGCAACGTAAAGGATTCGAGCCTCGTCTATTTCCTCGGATTGCTTGCGTCGGAGCGCGAGATTTTCCGCGTCGGCCAGGACCAGGCGGTGGTCACAGGAAACCTCTCGCCGTTGCTTTTGGCTGGCGTTTTCTATCTCGTCATCACCGTGCCGTTGACCCATGTGGTCAATTACATCGACAATTCGCTGCGGGTTGGAAAGCAAAAGGCCGGCCTCGTCACCAGCGGTCTTGCCGAGGTGAGCGAACTGGAAAGCGCCATCGGCGGCCCCCCTTCGGAGACCGGCTCCGAAGACCGCTCGGCGCTTCCCCGGTTCAAGGGCGGCAGTCTCGCCGTCAGCAATCTCGACATGGCCTATGGCGACCTAGATGTCCTCAAGGGTGTCAGCCTGATCGTCAAACCCGGCACCGTCACCTGCGTCATCGGTCCGTCAGGGTCGGGCAAGTCGACCCTGCTGCGCTGCCTTAACCGCCTGGTCGAGCCCAAGGGCGGTGACGTGCTGCTCGATGGCGCGAGCATTCTGACGATGAAGCCTGAAAAGCTACGCCGGCGTGTCGGCATGGTGTTCCAGCATTTCAACCTGTTTCCCGACCATACAGCCCTCGAAAACGTCATGCTGTCGCTGACCAAGGTCAAGGGCATTCCAGTGCAGGAGGCAGAGCGCATCGCCGAGGCCCGCCTTGCCGATGTTGGGCTTGCCGCACGCAAACACCATCGTCCCGGAAACCTGTCCGGTGGCCAGCAGCAGCGTGTCGCGATCGCTCGTGCACTGGCGATGGACCCTGAGGTCATCCTGTTCGACGAGGTGACCAGCGCTCTCGATCCCGAACTGGTGAAGGGCGTCCTCAACTTGATGGCGGACCTCGGCCAGCGTGGCATGACGATGGTCGTCGTCACCCACGAAATGGGCTTTGCCCGCAAGGTCGCCGATCAAGTCGTCTTCATGGATGAAGGCCGCGTCGTCGAGGCCGGCACGCCTGCCGCGATCTTCGACACTCCGCAAAGCAAGCGTCTGAAGCACTTCCTGGCCGAGGTGCTTTGATCGCACCATTGCAGGCTCTGAGACGCATCGAAAACAAGATGCCTTCGCCCCCGCCGTCCCGTCAAACCTCCACACAGTGAAAGAAATATCCCATGACTACATCGCATTCGGTCTCAAAGGTCGTTGTTGTCGGGGGCGGTATTTTCGGTGTCTCCTCGGCTGTTCATCTTGCAAGGCTCGGCATCGAAACCCTCCTGGTCAATGATGGACCGCTCGCCAGGGGAGCTTCCGGCCGCTCGCTCGCCTGGCTCAATTCCTCGCGCAAGCGGTCTGCTGAGTATCATCGGCTGCGCATGATTGGCATCGACCGCTACCGGACGCTGTCCGCGAGATATCCGGATGCCGCCTGGCTGCGTTTCGACGGCGGCCTGACATGGGACGCGGATGACGCCTCGAACGAGATCGCCGATGTCTTCGCCCATGAGAAACACCTGGGCTATGATGCGCGGCATCTGTCGTCAGATGCGATAGCGTCGGTCACCCCGGGCATAGATGCCAGCGCGGTCACACCTCAGGGCGCGATCTTCAACCCAGGCGAAGGCTGGGTCGATCTGCCGTCACTGATCGAGATATTGATTGAGGAATTCGTGGAGCGTGGCGGTCAGCTTGTCACCGAGGCTGGATGCGCTACGGTCATGATCGTCGATGGCCGTGCCACTGGCGTCACCACAACAAGC
>NZ_JAMYKV010000084.1:0-15657 GCF_040317535.1 Mesorhizobium sp. M1409 | reverse complement strand
CGGCAGATGAGCCACTAATGTATAGGTGCGCCGATAATGAGCTGACTGATCTGGTCCGGACCCTCGGCATGGTTCCTCCGGAGGCACTGGCAAATGAGGAACTCCTACTGGATTTCATCTTGCCACCGTTACGGGCCGATCTCGAAATTGTGGAGACTTACGATCGCAGCCTGGCGACGCCTCTCCGCGCGGCAATTACCGCAATGGGGGGAATTGAGGACGAAATGCTGAATGCCGATGACCTGGACGAATGGCGTCGACTTACGACGTCGCGCTTCGCTCGGGTTATGTTTGATGGCGATCACTTTTTTACGCATTCGATGGCCATGAAAGTGGTGTCTACGCTTCTGAATGAGATTCAGGAAGTGAAGGCACACCTCCCGGCATCTATTCGCATTGCTGAGGCCTTGCCCTATGCTGAACTGCCACTGCATGACCAACTCCGCAATAAAGCGGCGCTCAGCCCCGAGGCTCCCGCCGTCGTTTCTGAAGCTGCGACCCTCACCTACCGTGAACTGGACGATCTAAGTGAGGCGCTGTCCAGACAGCTCCTCGGCCACAGCCAGGGTCCCGGATCGCACGTGGGCATTCTGATGGATACTTCGCTTGAATATCCGATTGCACTGTTCGGTATTCTTAAGGCAGGCGCGGCGTATGTCGCGCTTGACAAGGCTCTGCCCGTTGCAGCTCTCAAGCAGATACTCGAAAAGGCGGCCGTCGAAATTATAGTCACCAACAAACGTTTCGCAGCTAGCCTTCCGCCGGACTGGTCCGGTGTTGTGCTGTCTCTGGACAAGAGCTGGGAAGCGGAGCTCAGCGACGTCGGTCCGGCCGACCGCCAGGTGGTCGATTTCGATGCCCCGGCCCAGATCGCATTTTCGTCCGGCACAACTGGTGAACCAAAGGGAATCATCTGCTCCCACCGAAGCGCTGTAGCCTCTTACCAACGGCGCAATCACGCACTGCCATACTCGCCTGGCGAGCGCGAAGCCGTCAATATCTTCTTAGTCTGGGAAATAATGCGGCCCATCTTGGCCGGGGTGCCAGCATATCTAATTCCAGACGAAGTCATCTACGATCCGTGCCAGCTCGTCAATTACCTTGAACGAAACGGGATTTCCAGAATACATTTCACCCCCTCGCTGCTGGATGTTGTTCTCGGCAGCGGTTTGCTCACAGAACCTTCTCGTCTTCCTGAGCTTCGTTTGATTTACCTTTCAGGAGAGGTGGTGACAGCGGCGTTGCTTGCTCGTGCGAAAGATGCGCTGCCGCGTGTCAAAATCATCAATATCTACGGTTTAGCGGAGACCTATGACGTCGCCCTCATAGACCTATGCGAGATCGATCCTGCGATAACACAGAAAGTCGTTCCGGTCGGCGCACCTCAGCGCAACGTCAGCGTCTATGTGCTTGGCGAGCAGCGCAAACCGGTCCCACTGGGCTTCTTGGGCGAGATCTTTGTCGGAGGCGAGGCAGTAGGGCATGGTTACCTAAACAGCCCAGAGATGACACGGGAACGGTTCCTTCCAGATCCGTTCCGCGCTGAAGGCATGATGTTCCGCACGGGTGATCTTGGCCGCATGCTGCCTGGCGGACAATTAGAAATCGTCGGGCGCTGCGCGTTCATGGTGAAAATCCGGGGTTACAGCGTGGTTCCCGGGTCTGTAGAAGCTGCTCTCCTCCGCCACTCCGCCGTCTGCTCCGCTGTCGTCGTGCCGGAGCTTGATCCGGAGACAGGCCAGCCTAACCGACTGATCGCCTATGTAGTTTTACGCGATGGGGCCAAGGGTTGGCAGGCTTCATTACGTGCCCACCTGAAGTCCGAGATACCGCACTACGCGATCCCATCAGAGTTCGTGCCTGTGACGGAATTGCCTATCACAGCGAGCGGGAAACTTGATCGGTCGCGCCTCCCCGACGTCGAGGCGTACACTCCCGTGACAGGTGCCGACGCGGTTGAACCCGCACTTCGTGCTGCTTGGCGTGACCTCCTCCAGGCAGACGCTACCGATCCGGGTGACAACTTTTTCGACTGCGGCGGACATTCCCTTCTGGCTGCCCGTCTCTGCACGCAGCTTCGCGAGAATCTCAAGGTGGAGCTCCGCGTAGTGGAGGTCTTCCTCAACCCGACCTTCAAAGAGCTCGCGGCGCTTCTCCGCAAGCGCCGCGGCGAGCAGGGACGTCCCCAATACGGGAACCTCCCCAAAAAATCGGCAGTATCGGCGAGCAAGGCGCCGACTAGGTCGGTCGACCGGCAACGCGGCGCCGGTGTGGACATTGCAGTGATCGGCATGGCCGCGCGTTTCCCCGGCGCGGAGACAGTCGATGAGCTCTGGGAGAACCTCTGTCAGGGGGTCTGCTCGATCGTCCCGCTCTCCGAGCAGCAACTTAAGGCCCGGGGCATTCCGGAGGAGGTCCTGAGGCGTCCCGATTATATGCGCATGGGCGCTCATCTCGATGACGTTGATGTCTTCGACCCGGGTTTTTGGGGTTTATCGCGGCGCGAGGCGACGTTAATGGACCCGCAGCATCGAATCTTCCTCGAATGCTGCTGGAAGGCACTCGAGTCCGCCGGATACACGCCAACCGAGCACGAGGGCCGGACGGGGGTCTTCGCCGGTTGTTTTTTGCCACTCTATCTGCTGCACCATTTGAAGGGAGGAGCCCTCAACGATCCCACGGACGCCCCGCTCGCCTGGCTGACGGAACTCGGCAACGACAAGGACTATCTCGCCTCACGCGCGTCCTACATGCTGAACCTCAGCGGCCCAAGCATTGTGGTGCAAACCTCATGTTCAACAGGACTGGTCGCTATCGCTACTGCCGCTCAGTCGCTCGCGGCCGGCCATTGCGATACGGCGCTGGCAGGTGCGGCCAGCATCATCTTCCCGCAAGCCGGATATCAACATGTAAAAGGATTCATCAATTCCTCTGATGGTGCCTGTCGTGCCTTCGACGCCGATGCCAGCGGCACGGTCGGTGGAGATGGGGTGGGTGTCGTTGTTCTCAAGCGTCTTGAAGATGCCCTTGCGGACGGCGACCCTGTTCTCGCAGTTGTGAAAGGCTGTGCCATCAACAACGATGGCCACGCCAAATCATCTTTCTCGGCGCCAAGCGTGCAGGGTCAGGCCGCTGTTGTGCGCCAAGCACTTGAGTCTGCAGCCCTGTTCCCTGCGGACGTCGAATACATCGAAACTCACGGGACCGGCACCAAGGTAGGTGATCCAATCGAGGTTCGTGCTTTGGCAGAGGCTTTCGCCGGACAAGAGGCAAATGGCAAGACATGTGCCCTAGGATCAATCAAGCCGAATATCGGTCATGCCAATATTGCGGCTGGCGTCGCGAGCTTTATCAAAGCTGTGCTATGCGTTCAGCATGGGTTGATTCCCCCGACAATAAACATCAACCGCATTAGCGACGACCTCAACCTTGAAGAAACGCCATTTTTCGTCAATGAGCAGCTTAGACCTTGGCCCCGCAAGCCAGGTCACCCCCGAACCGCCGGAGTCACCTGTCTGGGTGTCGGCGGAACCAACTGCCACGTTGTGCTGGAGGAATGGATTGACCAGAACCTAAGGGCCTGGCCCGGATCTGTCGAGCGAGGATCCCACGCCCTTTGTCTATCTGCAAAGACGCCGTCGGCGCTAAGGCGGGCCTGCCGCAATCTAGCTGGGTTCCTGCGGCGCAACCGGGATGTCGATCTCGGTGATGTCGCTCATACGCTACGGGTGGCCAGATGCCAGTTTGATCACCGGACGGTCGTAGTGGCGCGCAACTTAGATATGGCCATCAAGAGGCTAGAGGAAGAGGCGGATCGAGCGGGTAATCGAACCCTTTCATCCCCCTCAATTGCGTTCATGCTGCCAGGCGCAGGAGTGCAGCACGCGAGGATGTTCAAGGACCTGTTTGACCAGGTGCCGGACTTTCGTGAGGCGTTCCTGCGTTGTGCCGCCGCTAGTCGACCGGTCCTGCATAGTGATCTGGACTCACTCGTGTTCGGGGAAGACCACGTCTACGCGGCGGCTTCCTTCGAAGAAATCAACGTCATGATCTTCTCCGTGCAGTACGCGATGGCACATTTGTTGGAAGCGTGTGGCGTGCATCCCGACTACCTTGTCGGACACAGCATAAGCGAATACGTCGTAGCCACTCTAGCAGGTATTCTCAAACTGGAAGACGCTATAGCCCTGATGGTTGCCCGTGGTCGCGCGATGGCGAACCTTGGCGTTGACGGTGCTATGCTTGCGGTCAAATGCAGTCCGGAGGAGGCTGAACGCATGCTCGCGGAGGACGCTTGGCATGACAGAGCTGAAGCTGGCGAGATCAGTGTCGGTGTCGTGAACTCCAAAACCAGCGTCGTGTTTACCGGGAAACGGGAACTGATTGAAAGGCTGCAAGAGGAGCTCGAAAAAGCAGAGGTTCCCAACCAGTTCCTCAATACAGCTGGCGTTCCCATCCATTCTCCTTTGATGAAGCCGGCGGGTGATACTATTGACGCACATGTCCGCACACTTGAGAAGCAAGGGCCGAATTTGGCGATAGCTCTAAATTCAGGGGAATATTTGCACCAGGCGAAAGTGCCCCTACCAGAGACCTATTGGAGTAGCCCAGTAAGCAGAACGATCCGTTTCGACCGCTCTCTTTCGGCTATTGTGGCAGCCGGTGCCACTGCGCTTATTGACCTTGGTCCGTCGTGCGATCTGGCGCGTTTCGCACAACAAGCGATCGATCAGGCTGGTAACGAAACCAGAATTTCGGCAATTGTCGCAGCCGCGCGAGACAAAAACGACCGAGGTTTTAGCGACCGCCATGCTATTCTAGAATGTCTTGGGAAACTATGGTCCTTGGGTGTTGGGGTGGATTGGAAGCGAGCCAGTGATCAAGTGGAACCGTTAGCTTCCCGCCGGCGGATTTCCCTTCCGACATACTCGTTTGATCGCCACCGTTGCTGGCCGGACACCCAGCCTGCTGGCCCGACGGTTCTGCCGCACACTGCGGAGGGAGAGCGGCGCAGGAGGGAGGCATTCACCTACACGCAGACTTGGACAGAGCAATTGCTTCCCCACACACTTTCCCCTGATTCAAATACGAAGACACAGCGTTGGCTGGTACTTGCCGATCAGCCGTCCCGGGAGGTGAAGTGCGTGGGAGACGCGCTGGCGAACAGCATCACGCAGCAGTTGGAGGAGGCGGGCCATGAGGTTGTTCGTGTTTGCCGACGAGCCAAATCCTCGAATCAACCCATGAAAGCCAAGGGGTCTATCATCATGATTGATCCCACTCGAGAAGGCCTGAAGGCGCTCTTCGAGGCCGAGATCGCCTCGGACCGTCCCGCTAACCGCGTTGTCTGCCTCTGGCACCTGAACGGCTGCGCCAACGCGTCCGGGGATCCAGGCACGGTGCAGACCGACCTTTTGCGGAGCTATGACGCCATACTCGACTTAGCGCGAGTTCTCTCTACGCTGACATTCCAGACTCCGGTCGACGTCTGGATTGTGGGTGACCGAATGGTCCAGGTGGGTGAGGAATCTGTTGCTCCCGAAAAGGCGTGCGTCTTCGGCCCTGCCATCGTGCTACCACAGGAGAACCCGACCGTCGATTGTCGGGTTGTTGACCTGAACGTCGACGACCCGGTTATCGCCGATCGGCTCGTTGCTGAAATCGGGCGGGACGTGCCTTGTCCCAATGGGGTCGTCGCACTACGCGGGTGCCGGCGGTGGGTACCGCACTTTCCCGAGGTGGTCCTCGCCGCACAAGCTCCCGGAGCAGAGATCCTGCGACCGGAAGGCGTCTATCTGATAACAGGAGCTCTCGGGCGGATTGGTCTTTCTTTGACAGAACATCTGGTAACGCTTGGAGCGACAGTCGTCGCGGTAACCCGCCGTGCGGTACCCGATTCTTTGGACTCGAAGTCCACGAATTTCGATGAGAATGGCTGGATGCAGCGACTGGCCGCGCTGGATGACGCAAAGGGTCGGGTGATTATTCGCCAGGCCGATGTGTCCGATTTCTACAGTCTGTCGGGTGCGCTCGACGCCACGGTTCGGGAATTCGGGCGGCTCGATGGTATTTTTCACGCCGCTGGACTGGCCGATCTGAGGTTCCTTTCAGAGATGGACGACAAGCCCTTCGCCAGCGAGTTCACCTCCAAAGTCGTAGGGACCCGCAACCTCTACGGTGCGCTAAAGCAGATGCAGTCCACACATGCCCAAGCACCTGAGTTCGTGTTCCTTTTCTCGTCCCTTGCGTCCATTCTCGGCGGGCCAGCGATGGCAGATTTTGCGGCGGCGACCAGGTTCGTGGATGCGTTTGCACGACACGTCTCGGGCAAGCTCGGCGTCCGGTGGATCACTTCCAACTGGGATGACTGGGATTACTCCTATGACGAGCGGCAGGTGACTTCCGCGTACGCGACGTCTGAAGCGAGGAATCTGGCACTCAGCCCCGACGAAGGAATCGATATCATCGAGCGCATACTGACAACCGTCGACGACGGCCAGGTGATCATAGCGACGCGGCCCCTGTGTCCCCGTATAAGCCAATGGACCGAGCAAGTTCGGACGGTTATGAACGACGGCCCCGACGTGGACAAGACATCTTCGTCGGAAGAAGTCGGACAAGCGCCGGAGAACGTCCAGAGCGACGATCCGAACGGTCCCGACGTGGACAAGACATCTTCATCGGAAGAAGTCGGACAAGCGCCGGAGAACGTCCAGAGCGACGATCTGAAGGAGGTCTTCCTCAGGGAAGTGAAATCTCTGTTGCAGGCCACGGAGATAAGGTTCGAGGATAACTTCTTCGACGTTGGGGGAGACAGCCTTCTCGCCACAGCACTCCAACTTCGCTTGAAGAATAGCGACCGCTGGAGGCCGCCTCGACTGGATGAGATCTTTGAGGCAGCTACGTTCGGCGATCTCTACGAGCGAATCTGCCAAACGTGAGCCCCGCGGTGGCCGTGGCAGAAGCAGAGGGAAGCGCGTGCCATTCAAACGCAGCTGTGATCGTCTTGCGTCTGACGGCTGAAAACAAAACGGCGGCAACGTATCGTCGCTCATGGCGGGGGTAGCTCCCCACTAAAGTACACAATTATCCAGATCACAATTCGCTTGCGGGCAAGCGCTGTGCAATTTGACGGCCACCTGCACGCGGGATGCGAGGATGATCGAGACGGCCACGCCCTCGCGGGGTACCACGAACGACTAGTCTGTTCGACCGGCAACGACCGGTCGCTGATGGCGAGCTGGTGTCAATGAAGAAATCAACGGATCTGATGTCTGACTGAGTTCGGTTCTCCACGGTCAGGCCGGGTTACTGCAGAAGGATGGAACGAGATGACTCAAACAGAAGCGGCCTCGCGCAGCGGGATGACTCCGTACAATCGCTGGACCGGAAGAAAAGACTCGACCTTCGAAAACATCGAGATCCCGGAGGAGCTCGGCCCCATTGAAATCAAGGTGACCGATGGCCTAGTCAAGCAATATGCGTTTTGCCAGGACGACTACAGGTCTTGGCATTTTGATGCCTCTCCATTCGGCGCGCCGGTTGGCCATGCTGCCTTGCTCGCCAACGACCTGTATACTGTCTACTATGCGCAATACGACCGCACGACCCTGGCTGGGCTGCACACTAGTGAGGAGCTCTTCTTCCACGCTCCGGTGCCCGTTGGGGAGACCGTCACGATCACGGGGCGCTTCGTTGACAAATACGTGCGACGCGGCAATGGCTATGTGCTTCTGAAAGCGGAAGCTCGCGATCACCAGGGTAATCTGCTGGTCACGCACCGAAGCAGCGAGATCATGCGCGTCGATCCGGGCTTGGTTATCGGCCGGTCGAGTGCGCCGACGCCCGACGAAAAGATCGTCCCCGAGACGATCAATGCTAGGCCTGTTGACAAGGCTGCCACGGCGATTGCACCGGGAACGCCCATCGTCTCCAAGGTCAAGACGCCGTCGCAGGCGCAAATCTCAGTCTATTCGTTCGTTGGCGAGCACGATCGAAATTTGCACAATGACATTGACATGGCTCGTAAGGCCGGGCTTGCCAACACAATCGCGCAAGGTCTGCAGACTGTAGGATACTTCTCCGAACTCTGTACAGATTTTTTTGGTGCTTCTTGGTTCACTTCAGGCCGGCTGAAGGCCAAGTTCATTCTTCCGGTCTACTGCGACTCAACCCTAACCATCTCTGGAAAAGTGTCATCTCAGGTAGCCGAAGGGGGCGCGATCAGGACGCATCTGGAGATGTGGGCCAAGGATCAAGACGGCCGACTGGTGTCGATAGCTTGGGCGTCGGCGCTGCACGATGTATAGCTTTGGGCTCGCACGTAGGTCCTCTCATCGGTCTCGCGTCCGCTCACCAGATCGGTCGCGACAAGAACTTACTGTGAGGGGTGAGCACTGGGTTTGCTGTGGAACGACATAGGCTAATCAGTTGCCTATGCGTTCGAAGGCGCTCCTGTCGCCGTCGCCAGCCTTGCGGTGGACGTTGCGCTGTCAGGAGGAAGAGTGCGACGCGACCCTCTATGTCGGAGGTCGTAGGGGTTGGGCAAGTGAGATTTGGCCTGTTCGCAGAACGAGCATCGTCGCCGCGTACGCCGCGCAGTTCCGACCGTCTGCCGGCGATGCCGGTGCCGTCAATCCCGACATCGCGACGGTCGACACAGCGCAGCGGCCGCGCTCAAGCCGAACGCCCATGCCGAGGGATTGTCTCGAAGTCAAGGCAATGCCTTGCGGGTCGAGATGCGCTCCTCGGCGAAGAACAGTCCGCGCCGGAACCGGGCCGGCAAGGCCTGGTTCAAATACCGCGGTCACCGGCGCCCAACTGCAGGAGGCCGGACGTGCGGCGGCCGGATCGGTCGAGCTCGCTAGCGTCGCGGGCAGGCGCCAGCACGAGCGTGCCGCAGCGAGAGACATGGCCGGGCAAGGCTGCGTCCCACCAGTCGGCCGCTTCGCCCGAGTGTCAGCACCGCCTCTTCGGCGCTCTCGCGCTCGCACCAGGGCGCGAGCATACCGCCTGCCTGCCAGGAGGCATTGCAGGGGATCTCTCGACGCGTCTCAATGACGGTTGCATCCGCGCCGCGCTCTGTCAGCTCATGCGCGAGCGTCAGCCCGGCGATGCCCGCGCTGCGAACGAGCACCTTCATGGCTTGGTCAAGCTCCTGTGGTGATCTCGACAGGCATGTAGAGGTCGCTGCCGTCTTGGTGCTTCGCTGCCATGGCCGCAACCCTTCCTTCTGGGCTTCCGCGCGGATGTTGCGCGATAACCGCATCGAGCAGACCTTGGGCCGCACATGGAGCAGAAATGCGCCACCTTGTGCGAGTCCTTCGGAAGGGTTTGGTCGTGGAAGGCGCGTGCCGTCTCGGGATCGAGCGAGAGGTTGAACTCGTCCTCCACCTGAGCTCGAAGCGCGTCCGCGACAGCGCGTCGTCCCTGATCTTGGCGCCCGGATGGCCCTTTGCCAGGTCGGCGTGGCGATCTGGGAGAGACCAGCGCGACGAAAATTGTCGCGCCACAGGCGAGGTTATGTCCCGGGACGATGGCTTCGGTGACTCGTAGATGGGGAGGCACCCCTAATTTAAGGTACTGCGTCGATTACATTAAGGCACTCACGTCCCGGACGCTAAAATGCGGCGACCTTAGTGTTAACCGTGAAGAGAACCACAGAGCCGGCTGGAACATGGATACCGCGAAAAGGCGCTTGCAATCAGCTCCGCGATCAGAGAATCCATCTTAAACGCGTTACCTAGGCGAGAGCAAAAAAGGGAAAGTCCAATGTTTCAACATTTCATACATATTTTGATTAGATTTTTGTAAGGAATGTAAATTAACTGAAATTTGTGCAAAACTTTTTGAAAAATTTGACGTGGTTTCATAATAATACTTAACTTGTATGGATTCGACACTGTTTATAGGATTGGTGAGCTAACTGCTTCCAGCTCAAAGCGACACGCTTTCGGCGCATCTTCTGTTAACAATGGGAGAGGCTGGCTATTTTGAACTTTTTTAAGACGCGGTGAACAGACGGGAGCGTCTCAAACGCATGTTTGGAGTCTGAGCCTCGGGCCGGCTGGGGCTTGTGGCTGCGCCCCTAAAGTACCGAGGAGGGGTGTTCGCTGTTTCTCAACAGCGTCTATGTCAAGGAGAGAACGCTAGGCATGGCCGAAATATATGATCCGCCGATCCCATGGACCAATCATTTGCACGCTCCGTTTGTGTTCTTTCGAACAAGCGTTCGCCCAGAGTGGATTGATGAGTTCGAGCATGTGAACTTCGCTCACTATCTCACGATCAGCGGTCACGCTAATTGGGCTTTCTGGAATTGGATAAACGGTCCAGAAGGCACGATGGAAGAACGTCGGGGGCACGAATACGTGTTCGTCGAGAACCACGTGCGGTACCTCAATGAATTAGCTCTGGGTGCACCTATTCACGTTATTTCCCAACTGATCGACCACGATGATAAGCGCTATCTACTGCTGAACCAAATCTGGAAGTCGGACGATGGCGCCTTAGCGGCAACCAACGAGATGAAATGCCTTGGCTTCAACCTGAGAAGTCGCCGCGCCGAACGCTGGCGGCCGATAGTCGTTGAGAGGCTTGAACTCGTTCGCAACGCGCAGCGAGCACTGGGTCTGCCTGTGGCCTCGAGCCGCATTGCGCTTAGGGAAGCTAAGGAGGCGGCGCCATAGGCGGAAAGAGCGAACCAGAGCGCCGCGGCAATCCCCACTTAGCCTTCAGCGGATGAACGCTCCCTACTGATCGCGTCGCAGGATTCGGGGAACGCGACGCGCCTTCGCAAGCAGTCGCGCCTGCTGCGATGCGGTCTGGCTTTGAATTGGCGACGCGAGAGATAACGGACATTGAACTAACAAAAGACCGCGCCGAAGCGTGTAAACGAGATGGCGACGGCTCCAGTCCGACGCTGGTTGCACCTATGGAGGGGTTAAATGGATCAGCGAGCGAATGGAACACGGCAGGAGCGTCTGAAGCGCATGCTGAGACCGCAAAGCGCGGTATTTCTGGGCGGGGCTTCCAACATGCCTGCAATCGAGTACTGCCGCCTGCGGGGCTTTCGTGGCCAGATTTACGTGGTCAATCCACGCCGCAATGAATTGGCCGGATTTCCCTGCTACTCCAGCGTCACAAAGCTACCCACCGTACCAGGCATAGCGTATGTCGCTGTGCCACGAGAGAACGTGATCGATGTTGTTCGCGACCTCTCGCAACTCGGTGTAACTGGCGCTGTCTGTAACACTTCCGGTTTCTCGGAAATGCAAGGCGGGGAAGTTTCGCAGCGCGATTTGGTCAAAGCTGCGGGCGACATGCCGGTGATCGGGCCAAACTGTCCAGGTGTTGCCAACTTCGCAGACAGTTCCGCATTCATGATGGATGAATTCGGTGCTCACGGCACTGACGGGGCTGTCGCAGTTGTGAGCAATGGCGGAGCCTATATTTCTGACATGAGCTGCTCGGACAGGGCGCTGCCATTAGCGTATGCCGTTGGACTAGGCAATCAGGCGATGGTCACGGCCGCTGACATTATGGATGTCGTGCTCGACGATGATCGGGTGCGTGCCATCAATCTGTATATGGAGGGGATCGCTGACGCTGCTGGGCTCGCACGCGCAGGTCTGAAGGCCGCGCGCAAAGGCATCCCAGTCGTTGTGATTAAGGGGGGGCGGACAAGCGCTGGTAAGCGGGCCACCCAATTGCACACTGCCTCGCTGGCGGGGGACGAGAGTGTTGCGTCGGCACTGTTTCGGCGGCTCGGCTTCATTGAAGTGAGGACGCCGAGCGAGGCTCTGGAAACCTTGAAGATGTTGTTGTCGACACCAAGACCCAGGGGCTGGCGGACGGCGTTCGCGACGAGTTCCGGATCATATTCTGTTCTGGGATCCGACCACGCAGAGGCAAATGGGCTGATAATGCCGGCTCCTTCGCCAAACGCATCTGCAGACTTGCAAAGTCACTTGCCCCCTTTCGTTCACCCCACCAATCCGCTGGACATATCCTCAGCTCACAGCGCGGACTTCGATCAGCAACTAAATCTCTTCAGAGCCTACCTGTCGGATGAACGGGACCTGGCTGTGCAGGTCATGTGTTTTCCCCCTCCGGGAAATTCAGAACCGGACAGCTGGACGAGGTCGACCAGGGCGTTCGCCCAAGCGGCATCGGAGCGGGGCATGCCCGCTGCGTTTATCAATACGTTGCCGGAACCCATGCCGAAAACCGATCGCGACCAAATATTAGCTTGCGGCGTGGCGGCGCTTAGCGGTCTCGAGGACGGGTTTCGAGCTGTCGCGAACGCTGTGCGTTTCTCCGAACTTGCAGCCGAGCTTGCCGAGCGCGCTGACCAGGAAATACTTCTGCCGGTGCAAACGGCAAATACGGGCCAAGCGTACTCTCTCGATGAAGCAGCTGCAAAGTCTGAACTTTCTAAGGCCGGGCTATCCGTGCCTCGCGGCATTGTCGTGGAACCTGATCAAAACGAGAATCTTGAGGTGCTTGCCTATCCTGTTGTGGTCAAAGCACTGAGCCGGGACCTCTCGCACAAGAGCGAAATCGGGGCGGTTGCGTTACGCCTTGGAACTCCCGAAGAAGCGCGGAGGGCCGTGCGAAACATGGCGGATAGGCTGGCAAACGCTGCCCCTGAGCTTTCAATCAGAAGCTTTCTTGTTGAAGAGATGGTCAAGAATGGAGTAGGCGAATTGCTCGTTGGAGTAAGGCGCGTAGACACCATCGGACTTGCTCTGGTGATCGGGATCGGCGGCACAGAAGCTGAACTTTTCAGAGACACGAAGACGCTCTTGTTGCCGGCCTCGCGCGCGACGATTGCCGAGGCTTTGCGTAGCCTAAAGCTGTTTGCGCTCCTGGACGGTTGGCGCGGACGACCAAAGGGTGATGTTGAGGCGGCAATCGATGCCATCCACGACTTTGGCCGGTTTGCGATCGCGAACCAGGAAAACCTTATCGAAGCTGAAATCAACCCACTAATTGTGCGCCAGCAAGGTCAAGGCGCAGTGGCGGTCGATGCAGTCATGCGACTCTGTCGGGAACATTGATGGCTATCTCGTCAACAATGCTGGGCGCACGGTTGAATCGAATGTAGATAAGACTGACTCGACGAGTGGCGACGCACAATGGCGCTCAGCCTTGATGGCTCCCTTTCCTGCTGATCCGCCGCCCCGTGCCTCATCTTCGCAGAAGCGGCGGCGCCAACTCAATATAGGCTCGATAGAGGGCGTCCAACCCAGGGCACGCGGCTTATTGTGCTTCAAAGGCAGGGCTGCATAACCTGACGCGTGCCGTGGCGGCCGATGGCGGGCAAGACGGGGATCTCAACGTCAATTTCGTCGCTGCTTTGCCCTGGCAGGCGCGGAGCGGCTGGGTGCTATTTCATCCATTGAGTCGAACAGGCCGTATTGAACAAGTCGCGGCTATGGTTGCATGGATTGCCTCCAACGAGATCCTATGAGTAATGGCGGCGACCTGCTCTGATACGGTGGACGTTGTTGGCCATTGAGGAAAGGAGCAGGAAGATGGCGCTGAGTAATTTTGAAAGCAAGGCAGCTCACAAGGAACTGGATGCGATCTTCGTTTCAGTCGAGTTGAGCAAGAAGACGTGGCTGGTCACCTCGATCTCGCCGGGCGCTGGCGAGAAATTGTCGCGCCATACCATTCCGGGAGGTGATATTGCCGCGCTCCTTGACCGCCTTGGTCAACTGAAGCGCAAGGCTCGTGACCGAACTGGTCGGAAATATCCATTCATCATCATTCAAGAAGCGGGGCTAGACGGCTTCTGGGTCCACCGGGTTCTGGAGGCAGAAGGTCACGAAAGTCACATCGTCGATGCAGCGTCAATTGCAACATCACGGCGCAAGCGACGGGTTAAGACGGATCGACTCGACGGAGAGAGCCTCATCCGGGCGCTGTTGGCTTTCAAGCGCGGGGAGCCGCGGGTCTGCTCCATGCTGCATGTGCCTTCGCCCGTGGAAGAGGACCGCCGCCGCATCGTGCGCGAGCGCAAAGTGCTGATGGAAGAGCGCATCCGGCATAGCAACCGGATTAAGGGCCTTCTCTTCTCGCAGGGCATCACCGACTACGAGCCTCTGCGGCGCGATCGCCGCGAGCGGCTTGAGACATTACACACGGGTGATGGACGTGCGCTCCCCCATCACATGAAGCGTCAGGTTCTGCGCGAGCTCGATCGGATGGAGATGCTGCTGGCTCAGATCAAGGCAGTAGAAGCCGAGCGGGACGCCATGCTTGCAGAGGAACGGCAATCGGCCCGGGAAGTCGCCGTGCTGTCGAAGGTCGTTGGCGTCGGGCCGGAATTTGCTGCCGTGCTCTGGGGCGAAGGTCTATTCCGACACTTTGGCAACCGAAGACAGGTGGCTGCCTATGCTGGTCTTGCGCCGACGCCCTGGCAGAGCGGATCGATCGATCGGGAACAGGGGATCGGCAAGTCCGGGAATCCACGCTTGCGATCGACACTGCTGGAAATGGCCTGGCTGTGGCTACGCCATCAGCCCGGTTCTTTGCTCAGTCGATGGTTCAACGAGCGCGTTGCCCAGAATGGCGGCCGCTTCAAGAAGGTGATGATCACGGCGCTGGCTCGCAAACTGGTCGTGGCATTGTGGAAGTACGTCAGCGCCGGCGTGGTCATCGAGGGAGCCGTCGTCAGGCCATGACAACCGTCTTGGATCGCAGTTCGGCCCGGGCCTGATCAGCCCGCCGGAACCAGGTGGACGACCGCAATGCGGCATGGCTTAAACGCCGTCATCGAGAATGGTCTCGTCCTCCTGAGCCCTTGCCGCCGAAGGCGGGATTATGGTGCGGCCGCTCGGGCGGCGACCGGATGTGAGGTTGATACGTGCACAGGCGCGGATCAGGAAACGGGCTCAGACCTCAGGTTCATGGGCGGGAACAGGATGACACCGGTGGCGTCGAACTCACCAGGGATGTGCCGATAGCCAGCGCGATCTCAGCGACCGTGCCGGTGAAGCCTCCATACGGCCTCTCTTTTAGCTGGTCTGGCAACGGACTGGCCTTGGCCTGCAACGGCTTCGCCGACCTTCTTCCCCTGCGGCTTCGCCGCATTCCTCGCGAGGCAACAAGCTCGGCTGCCGCCGTCCTCCGCTGACGCTGCGGCCCGTAGGTGCAGCCGTCCAGTCCGTCGCCTTACGACCGCTATCGAGGCCGCACAGGGCGGCTTCGAGCAACAGTCAGGAGAACAACAATGGCTCAGATCGGCACCTTCACCCGCGACGAAAACGGCACCTTCATCGGCACCATCAGAACCCTCGCCTTCAACGTCAAGGCCAGCATCAAGCCCTGCGACCGCGACAACGAACGCGCCCCCGACTTCCGTGTCTCCGCCGGCGGGGTCGAACTCGGCGCAGGCTGGAGCAGGACGGCCCGTGAAACCGGCGCTGAATACCTCTCGCTCAAGCTCGATGACCCGTCCTTCACGGCTCCGGTCTATGCCTCCCTGGTCCAGGGCGACAAGGGCGAACACAAGCTCATCTGGTCACGATGACGGCGAAGGGGCCGCCGCCGGGGGGCGCGCGGCGCCCCCCCCCCACCAACCCCACCCCCCCCACACCCCGTGAACCCCCCGGCGAATATGGGGGGGGGTTGTAAAAAATGACCCCAGCC
>NZ_JAMYKV010000083.1:0-18951 GCF_040317535.1 Mesorhizobium sp. M1409 | reverse complement strand
CGCGGTGAAAAAGACGCCGAGCCGCCACCTGTCCGCCGCTCAGCGGCAAACAAACCCAGATCCGTCATGAATAAGACGGGCTAGCACCGATGACGGGATTGCAATGAGCTATTTCAGATGGGGGTTCTGAAAGGTATGAAGATCATTGAAATGGCAGGCTCAGGGCCGGCCAATTTTGCGGTATGTTGTTTGCCGACGTTGGTGCTGACGTGATCTCGATGGGGCGTCCGGCCACTGACGCCGGACCCAAGCTCGTGGGCGCTCTGCAGCCGAGGCAAGCGCTCGATCATATTGGATTTGAAGAAGCCAGGTGCGGTCGACATCCTCTTGCAACTGATCAAGCGTTGTGGAGCGACTCTGCCTAGATCCAGATATTTGCCTAACACGCTCCTTGCTGCAGGCGGCCGGACACGATGGAAACTACGTGGCCCTGTCTGGAGCGCTATGGGTGGCAAATCGCCAAGATATCCAGCGCAATTGATCCGCGTCTGGCTCCGCAAGTATGAGGAATGCGCCATTGATGAGGATGCGATCTCATCTAGGAATATGAGGCTTGGTTCGCTGCGCTTGAACGGCTCGTCGGCAAACAGGCTCTGAGCCGGAGTTCCTAACGGGGCTGTGAAAAACGCACCGCTGCCGAGAAGCGGGACTACGTCCGTGCGTCTCCGTCGCGAGGGATGCGCTCTGAGGGGCATTGCGCCTTCGACCCATTATGATCGCCCGGAGCGGCCGACTGACGACACGGCAATTGTCGAAGCCATGCTCGACGTCTGCGATGTATCGAAAGCTATGGCTTCCGTCGCGTTGGCGCAGCCTTGCGGCAGCAGGGCCTTATAGTCAATCACAAGAAGATCCGGCGCTTGATGCGCGAGTAGAACTGCAGCCGAAATCAGGCGTCGGTTCATCGACACGACTGACAGCGGTCACGGCTGGCCGATCGATCCTAACCTGGCCCGAGACTTTCTGCCGATCGGCCCGGGCCAGCTTTGAGTCGGCGACATCACCGATGTGGCTGCCGACGCGCTTCATCTACGTCGCCACCATCCTCGATGCCTGGCCACGCCTCGTCGTCGGCTACGCCATCGGCCGGTCCATCGACGCACGCCTGACTGCGGCGACCTTGCAAGCAGCTACTGCCTGCATCCACCACTCGGACCGCGGATCGCAATATGCGTCGGAGGCCTATCGACAAGTTCTGGCAGACGCCGACCTGCTAAGATCGATGGGGTCGCAACAGGGGAAGTCGATGAGGTGATCTGCCGCGAGCTGAAGATCTCGCGCAAGTTGGTGCGCAAGGTCCTGCGTTCTGAAGAGACGGAGTTCCACTACGGGCATCAGTCCTATCCGCGCATTAGTGCCTCGCGTGAGAAGCTGGATCGGCAGCTGCCGGCCAATGCAGCGAAGCCTGAGCGAGAGCTGCTGACGCTAATCCGCATCTTCGAAGAACTTCGCGGCCTCGGCTATGACGGCAGCTACAGCTCGGTTTGGCGGCACGCCCAGGTCTGGGAATCGGATCGCGGCTGCGACGCGGCTTTTGCCTTTATCCCGCTGAGATTTGCGCCTAGTGAGGCCCTCCAGTTCGACTGGAGCAACGAGATCGCCCTGTCGACGGCGTGACGATGACAGTTAAGGTGGCGCACCCGCGGCTTGTCACAGCCACATGCTCTTCGTGCGGGCCTATCCAGGCAGGTCGCAGGAGATGGGGTTCGACGACCATGATCGGGCGTTCAGCTTCTTCCGCAGTGCCTGCACGCGCGGCGTCCATTACGACATGAAGACGGCGGTGGACGATCTTCATCGGCAGTGATCGCCGCTATGACCGGCGCTTCCTGCAGATGTGTAGCACTACCTTGAGCCGCAAGCCTGCACGCCCGCCGCCGGCTGAGAGAAGGACAGGTCGAGAACCAGGTCGATCTTGTACGCGAGCGCTTCTTCAAGCCTCGGCTGCGCTTTCAAGACGCTCGAGGATTTGAACGGCTAGCTGGCCGACAAATGCGTCGCTTACGCCAAGGCGCGCCGGCATCCAGAGCGTGCCGGGCGCTTCGACGGCTTCCACTGCACCGTGGCTTCCGTGTCAGAAACTTGCACGGTACGCTGCGACAACAACAAATACTCGGTGCTGTCGCGCGCCGTCGGCCATCCGGTCGAGATCCATGTCTGTGCCGACCGGATCGTCATCCATCAGGACGGCACGGTCAGGGCGAACATACCCAATTTTGGACCCTTATGGCTGAGGCTAGGAGTTGCGCGATTTAGGCGTCAAGAGTGAAGCATCCGCTGTGGACCAAAGAGGGACAACATGCCTTAATTCGATCTGTTGCAAGTTCGCATCGCAGCGAAGATACGTCTGAGACTTTGCCTACGAGGCGTGCCTTTCGCTTCGAGCGATCTTGAGCCGGACGAAGTGGTCGCCGGCATGGTGCGAGGAGCGGGTCAGCGGGCTCGACGAGACCATGAGAAAGCCTTTCGTGTAGGCGACTGTCTCGTAGGACTTGAACTCCTCCGGCGTTACAAATTTTTCAACCTTGTGGTGCTTGCGTGTCGGTTGAAGGTATTGGCCAATTGTCAGGAAATCGACGTCGGCGACACGTAAGTCGTCCATCAGTTGGAGCACTTCATTCCGCTCTTCGCGCAGCCCCACCATGATGCCCGACTTAGTGAACATACTGGGGTCTAGCTCCTTAACACGTTGCAGCATCCGGACGGAGTGGAAATAGCGTGCGCCTGGACGCACTGCCAGGTAATTGCCCGGAACAGTCTCAAGGTTATGGTTGAAGACGTCCGGCTTGGCCGCTACCACGCGTTCCAAGGCGCCGGGCTTCTTGAGGAAGTCCGGCGTAAGGACTTCGATCGTGGTACGCGGCGACACAGCGCGGATCGCCCAGATCACCTTTTCGAAGTGCTCTGCACCACCGTCGACCAGGTCGTCACGGTCGACAGAAGTGATGACTGCGTGGGAAAGGCCCATCTGGCCGACCGCCTTGGCAACGTTCTCCGGCTCCGCCATGTCGAGTGCTTTCGGTTTGCCGGTCGCGACATTGCAAAAGGCGCAGGCACGTGTGCAAATGTCGCCCATAATCATAAACGTGGCGTGCTTCTTGTCCCAGCATTCGCCGATATTGGGGCAGCCTGCCTCTTCGCACACGGTGACGAGATTGTTGCTCCTGACGATGGACTCGGTCTCGAAATACCCGCGAGACGTCGGCGCCCGGACGCGTATCCAGTCAGGCTTGCGCTGGATCTCATTATCCGGCCTATGCGCCTTTTCCGGGTGGCGCGGCCGCGCGCCCTGTTCAACGGTGTTAATTATGGTGACCATTCGCTCTAACCGATCGTTCGATTGCTGAGTGAAATGACGTCAAGCCGCATAGCTCCCGCAGGGGCAACGGGAGACTCGTGGACCTGTCTGCTCGGGATCACAATCAGGACATCAGCGCAGCAGACGATACTTTTCATAGGATTACGCCCGCGGGACTAGATTAGCATACCCATCGGGCTCTCGATGTGGCGCTTGAAGGCAGCGAGCAGTTCTGCCCCGAGTGCGCCATCGACGCAGCGATGGTCGGTCGACAGTGTTACCGTCATCATGTTGGCAATCGCCAAGGCGCCGTTTTTTGCCACAGCACGCTGCTCAGCCCCCCCAACCGCCAGGATGGTCGCATGCGGCGGATTGATGACGGCCGCGAAATTCGAAACACCCATCATTCCCATGTTGGAAACCGCCGTCGTGCCCCCTTCGTATTCCTCAGGTCTCAACTTGCGCTCCTTGGCACGTTTGCCAAGGTCTTTCATCTCGTTCGAGATATCGAGCACACTCTTCTCGTCAGCGCAGCGTACGATCGGCGTGATTAGGCCACCCGCAACCGACACGGCGACCCCAACGTCAGCGTGCGCATGCCTGACCATTGCCTCATCGGTCCACGACACATTGGCGGCTGGAACGTCGCGCAAGGCCATCGCCCACGCCTTGACGACGATGTCGTTGACTGACAGCCTGTAAGCTGGCATATCATCTTCGCTTGGCGCTGCGGCATTTAGACGTGAACGTGCCGCTAGCAGCGCGTCAAGTTCACAATCCATCGAGACGTAGAAGTGCGGAATCGTCTGCTTGGCTTGGACAAGCCGCCTGGCGATGGTCTTGCGCATCTTATCGTGCTTTATCAATTCATAGGTGCCTTCCTTGAACAGGCTCAGCACGGCCTCAGTCGACGGAGCGGCCACCGCCCCCACTCCCACAGTCGAGGCGCGATCAACTCCACGGGAGATTACCGCAGCCTGTACCCGCGGAGGTGCTTCGGCGCCTTGCGCATTGGTGGGCGTCGTGTTCGGGTCAGCCTTTCCCGTGTCATGCATTTTCTTACTTTCTTGAATGGCATTCGGCGATCAAGATGGGACTTGGGACTTCGTGCCAGGCTTGGAAATCTTGGCAAACGCCGTCGCGGTGCTTGAAGTCCACCTTCGCCCCGGATTTCCCTTTCGGATCGGAGAAGGCCAAGGCATAAATCGGCATCTGCCCATCCTCATGATGCTCGCCTGTTTGGCAGTTTGAGCGCCAAGACGCGGTCAGCGGACGCTCTTCAACTTGGCCGAATAAGTGGTGACCGCGTTTTTGACAGACGATGAACAACGGTGCATACAGCCGGGCGAAGCCGATTCTCATGATCTCAGGCGCAGTTGGGTTTTCGACGAGCAGTGCTCTGCCTATGCCATCGTCAAAGCATCCTCGAACAGCTATTCCTTGCCGTGCTTAGAAAGAGCACGGCACGCCATCAGGCCTCTTTGATGCGACATATGATCGTCCCGACTTCCGTAGAGGAGCCCTCCTGAAGGCAAATCTCCTCTACAACGCCGGCAACTTCAGCCTCTATTTCGATCGTCGTCTTTTCTGACTCGATCTCAGCGAGAACTTGGCCAGGAACCACAGTCGTTCCTGCTGATACGTGCCACTTTGTAAGATCCACTTCAACCGTGGCCGCTCCCATCTTGGGTATCCGAACATCAATCATTAGAGTAACTCCATGCCGAAACGATAGCCTGTTCAAGTTGCTTTGGCGTAGGCAAAACCGCTGCTTCGAGGGCGGGGTTAAACGGCAACGGGATATCGGCACGCGTGATGCGCTTGATGGGCGCGCGCAAAGAACCGAAGGCATGCTCGCCTAGGACAGCACTCACTTCAGCCGCGTATCCACAAGTGCGATTTGTGTCGTCATAGATGACGACGCGCCCGGTCTTTCTAACACTCTTCAGCAAACCCTCTCGATCGAAGGGCAGGAGCGTCCTTGGATCCCACACCTCAACATTGATCCCGCGTTCTTTCGAGAGAGATTCGGCCACCGCAATTGCCTCAGGCACGAGATGCCCAACAGCTACAACCGTCACGTCTGTCCCAGATCGCTTCACCTCCCCTTGGCCGAAGGGCACGGTGTAAAGCTCTTCCGGCACCTCTCCCTTCTGGGGTAACGACATCGCCGATGCGATGAACACGACCGGATCATTTTCTCGGATAGCCTGGATCATGAGGCCTTTCGCATCATAGGCTGTGGAGGGGCACACTACCTTGAACCCTGCGTGAACAAGGTAGGGATACGGATTGTCAGAGTGCTGGCCTGCGTTGCTGCCTCGCGTACCCGAAACCATAATGGTGTAAGTGATTGGAAGATCCGCTTGACCGCCAAGCATAAGCCTCATCTTCGCCGATTGATTTACCAACTGGTCGAACGCCACATAGATTAGCGATGGCACCTGGAATTGGACAATGGGGCGAAGACCCGCCAAGGCCGCTCCCGTGGCAAACCCCGTAAACCCAGCCTCGGATATAGGTGTATCAATGACCCTTTCATCCCCAAACGCGGAATGCAGACCTTTGGTTTCGCCCCGCAGGGCGCCTCGAATGTCCTCTCCAATAATGAAGACGGATTCATCGGCAGCCATAACCTGATGGTAGGCTTCATTCATGGCTTGAAGATAGCGAAGTTGTCTCACAATTCTGCTCCGCGCGCTGGCGTATTCGGGTACGAAACGGCGTACATGTGTTCAAGCGCCTCAGAAACCTGCGGCTCAGGGCTCTGGCGAGCAAATTGCAATCCACGCGCAATCTCGTCATCAACCTTTTGGTTCAACTTGCTAATCTCTTCGCTCGTGCAGAGCCCACCTTCAATAAGGCGTGCTGCCCATAAATCGATTGGATCCCGACGTTTCCAATATTCAAGCTCTTCATTACTACGGTAGGTCACTTTCATATGACGTTCGCCGGAGTAGTGACCGAGATATCTATAGGTCTTGCACTCGATAAATGTTGGGCCCTCGCCCGATCGTGCGCGATCTACGGCCGACACAGCAGCTTCGAACACCGCGGCAACATCCATACCGTCAACGCTTACGCCCGGCATCCCGTAGGACTGCGCCCGTATGTATGGGTCCAAGATTGACACATCTCGTAGCGGGGTCGAGATGGCGTATTGGTTGTTTTCGCAAACAAAGATTACGGGCAGGCGCCAGATCGCCGCAAGGTTCATGGCCTCGTGGACGACGCCTTGGTTGATTGCGCCATCCCCAAAAAACGAAACGGCCACATTTCTCTCGCCGGCGAGCTTGAACTTGTGGGCAGCTCCGCATGCCATTGGCGCACCCGCACCAACTATCCCGTTGGCGCCATAAATGCCCAATCCAACATCGGCAATATGCATCGAGCCGCCGCGGCCGTGATTGTAGCCCGTGGATTTTGCGAGAAGTTCGGCGAACATTTTCCCAACATCGCCGCCTTTTGCTAGAATGTGACCATGGCCTCGGTGGGTACTCGTTAGTATGTCCGTCTTTGTCAACGCGCTGCAGACACCTACCGCCACGGCCTCTTGGCCGCAGTATTCATGACAGCTTCCTGGAATCTCGTTGTCATCCACCAGTGCTACGACTTTGCTGTCGAACTGTCGGATGCAAAACATGTCATGATACATTGTACGCGCCAGGTCAGGGGGGAGAATATTTGACATCAAGACCTCGCAATCATTCATTTTTGATTTCAGTCAGCAACCCGCCTGCGGCGGATCATCCGCTAGAAATGTTCTAGTTAGTACTCGTCGCCTTCGTATCACGCCTGACAGACGCCAAAGTCACTTCTGGCGCGCGTCAGCTGGATTCGGCATCAAGTGCCTCCGTGCGAGTTAGTGTCCTTTTAGAGAGCGCCAGCGATGGACTCAACGGCTGCAAGGCGGCAAAAAAGTCATCAGTCTCGTTAGTTTTTTGCCAGTTCAGCCCGGTGGCCTTGTTGGCGAGCTTGACCGCGGTGTTGACGCGAGGGGCCAAAGGCGTGTTGGCAGGTGGCTTTCTAGGCGTCTACGGACCGAGAAGACCTCACGCAATGTCAGATCTTCCTCCGAGCAGCGCGTGGGTGGCGCGGTCGTCCCCTGCCCGATCAATCTTCCCTGAGCGCAACGCGAGAGGATACGATAGGTGTTTAGTCCCGGCATTTGATGGACCGGATCGAGCTTGAATCTGAAATAGCCCCCGAATGACCCGGAAACGATCTCCATCTTGATAAGGGATAGGAGTAATGTCGTGTCTATGACTGGTAGCCTTCCGAAGATAGAGATCCTGGACGGCCGTGAGCGACGGCGGCGGTGGACGACGGCGGAGAAGCTGTCGATGGTCGAAGAGACCTACGCGCCGGACGTGACGGTGAGCCTTGTCGCCCGGCGCAACGGGGTTCAGCCCAACCAGCTCTTCCACTGGCGCAAGCTTGCTTCGCAAGGTGCGTTGACGGCGACGAGCGCCGAAGGCGAAGTCGTTGCGGCTTCGGAGTATCGGGCTCTGCAGAACCAGGTGCGCGAACTGCAGCGGTTGCTTGGCAAGAAGACCATCGAAGCTGAGATTCTCAAGGACGCTCTTGAGGTGGCGGCGGGCTCAAAAAAACAGATATTGCGGTCGCTGTCGTGGCCGAAGGACGGTTCCCGATGAAGGCGGTGTGCGAGACGATTGGTGTTGCCCGCTCCAACATCGCCGAGCGTTCCAAGGGAAGCGAACGGGCGAGAATTGGCCGTCCTCCCGAGCCCGATGGCGAACTGGTCGCCGAGATCGAAACAGTCATCAAGGATTTGCCGACCTACGGCTACCGCCGCGTTCATGCCGTGCTGCGCAGAACGGCTCGCGCAGCGGGAACGCCGGCGCCCAACCACAAGCGGGTCTACCGGATCATGAAGTTGCACTGCTTGCTTCTCAATCGGCACGCCGGAGGGTTTGAAGAACGCCGCCATGACGGGCGGGTCGCCGTCGACCGCTCGAACCTGCGCTGGTGTTCCGACGGCTTCGAGATCGGCTGCGACAATGGTGAGAAGGTGCGCGTCGCTTTCGCGCTCGACTGTTGTGATCGCGAGGCCATCGCCCATGTCGCCACCACCGAGGGCATCAAGGGCGAGGATGTGCGCGACCTCATCATCACCGCCGTCGAAAGCCGCTTCGGCCATGTCAACCGGCTGCCCGACACGATCGAGTGGCTGAGCGACAACGGCTCCGGCTACATCGCCCACGAGACCAGGGCGATGGCGCGTGACATCGGCCTGGAGCCCAGAACGACGCCGGTCCGGAGGGTGAGGTAGTGGGCGAAGTTCACATGCTCGAACTCATCAGTCCACTCCGGCCGCACGTTTGTTCGAAAGAGCACAAAGGGGGCAGGCAGGTGACCAGTCCAAGGGGCCGGCGGATCATATGTTTCCACCATGTTTAACGTTTAACGCTCCTTTATTGACGCTGACGCCCACAAGTGCAGTCACAAGCCCATCGGCGCAGTTGCGGCCCAGACTCCCCTTTCTGCGCACCAGACGGCGACAGACGCTGGATCTTGGACGTGTCTTCCCAGTTACGAACAAAGCGATCATCACGATAAGTCCGATCCACTCGAAGCTTGCCAGCGACATGCGATCTTGGCGGCCCCAAGAGGTTGACCATGTGTGCCAAGGCAGCGGTCCATGGGATCGGCGGATCATATGTTTTGGCCATGCTCCGCGTTCCTTTCACTGACATGGCTGGCGATGCAGCCACACGCCGGTCGGCCAGAGGTTCAGACTCCCCTTTCGCGCATGAGTTGGCGACTGATGATGTGGCGCTGGATTTCCGACGTGCCTTCCCAGATTCGATCAAACCGAGCATCACGATAAATCCGTTCCAGTGGGAGATCGGCCATTAGGCCCATGCCGCCGCAGGTCTGGATTGCCTGGTCGGCAACGCGTCCCAACATCTCGGAGCAGAAGAGCTTCGCCATAGCACAATCCTCGACAATGCTCGGAAAGTTCTGATCGACCCTCCACGCAGTGTTTATCAAGAGAAGGTTGCCGAGCCGGAGGTCGACCGCCATGTCAGCCAGGGGAAAAGCTATCCCCTGGAACTTGCCGATTGACTGCCCGAACTGCTTTCGCTGCGCGGCGTGATCGACCGCGATCTCAAAGGCGCGCTCCGCGCGTGCTTGACAGACTGCTGCGATGGCCCGCCATGACCGGATCGAGAAAATGAGCGGCCTGCTGCCCCTCGCATGCGGCTAGAATAGTGCAGGGTCGGCGGACGCATTCAGCCAGGGCCAGCGAAGCTCGAGAAAGCCCTTTTGTCACAAGCATCAACGAGACACAGTCGAGCCCCGCCCCGCCCACGCTCTCCGGCATGTTGCAGGCATGGAGACCTAAACCGATCGCCTTTCGACGGATATCGAGCTCCAACTCTCGCGGGAGTTCGTTGGTCTGTTCCAGAAGCCTTTCTTGTGGGATCAGCTCCTTCTCACAGAATTCGCGCGCTGTGTTTTGGAGCAGTTCCAATTCCGTGGTCAGCTTGAAATCCATCAGTCAGCACCTTGTTATTTCGGCAGCACAGATACAAAGAACGTTTTGATGGTACCAAGATTGATCTCGCGGTCACCGCTGGTCAAAAACAAACTCGTCCAAGACACGCTGGCTGGACTGCAAGTTCGCAGTCGGGATCGTTCATGCACTCCTATCGCGAATTAGTTGGCGACTGACGATGTGACGCTGAATCTCCGAAGTACCCTCCCAGATACGCTCACGTGGAACTTCGCCCGCCTTCTCAACTAGCGCTTCGTGCGGCATCAATTCTTTTTCGCAAAACACTTTCGCGGTCTCGCAATCAAGGCTTTTTCGGCTGTATGGCGAGGCCTAAAGGCCTTCCCTAACCAAGACAGGGGTAATATTCAGCAGCAAAGACTCTACGCGCGATGTACGCCTAGATTCGCGCGGTCACCTCTCCAATCGGATATGAGGGATCAACAGAATACGTCCAGCTCAGCCCCAAAGCCTGGCGCTATCGCCCTTTCCACACGGGCTTTCGCTTTTCAGCAAATGCTAGCAGGCCTTCGCGCTGGTCCTCGGAGTTGAATACCCTCTGAACTATCGGCAGCTGCTTCAACCGATCTTCGTCCGCTTGTCTGTCAAATGTCTGAAAGATGATTTCCTTCGTCGCCGCTAACGCAAGTGGCCCGTTTTCGAGCAGAGATTCAGCCAGTTTCAATGATTCCTCAAGGGCTTTTCCGGGCTCTGTAAGAGAATTGACAATCCCGAAGCGCTCAAAGTATGCGGCCTCCTTGAATTCTCCAGTAAGACCGAGTTCCATCGCCAAGTGATACGGCATGCGCTGTGGCAGGCGCACGAGCGCGTTGGTCGCCAGCAAGTTATGGCGGACTTCCGGCAGACCAAACTTGGCGTCCCGCGCTGCCACGATCATGTCGCATGCCAAAGCTGTCTCGAACCCTCCAGCTACAGCATATCCTTCAACGGCTGCGATCAATGGCTTGCGAGGTGGACGCCCGAGGATGCCGAAATCGCCGCGAGCAAGAGAGGGAGGAAGACCATCCCTTGCCGCTGCTTTAAGATCCATTCCAGACGAGAAATTGCCCCCGGCGCCGGTGAGAACACCAACAAATAGGTCCTCTTCGCCATCAAGGAGATCCATCGCGGCTTGCATCGCTGTGGCCGTGTCAATGTCGAACGCATTCCTTACTTGAGGACGGTTGATCGTCACCAGCAAGATATGACCCCGGCGCTCCGTAAGAACTGAACTAGACTCTTGCCCCAATTTATTCTCCTGAATCCACCTAAAGCACCTGGTCGTCTACCGACGTCGACGTCTGGATGTTCCACTGCAATAACGTCTGCGCCAAGGTCGGCCAGCGGCATGCCGCAAAATGGGCCAGGGCTGATCCCTGCCATTTCTACGATCTTCACCCCTTTTGACAGCGCCGATCGCACGATCTTCCCTATCTGATCGGACATCAGCCAGCCAATCCACCGCCTATCCAGTCGGATACGTTGGCAAGAAGCGCGCTCCGCCTTCCGCCTTACCTAGCGACAATGAGCCCAGCTGAAAAACCGAAATAAAGTCATTTGACAGGTTACTTTTTTTCGCGACCTGCGGCCCCGCCGGTTTGATAGCGTGGACCTTAACCGGCAGACAATTCGTCATTAATGCTGTCCAGCAAACGGGGTGATCAACGCCGGTTTGACGAGCTAGTGCTCCGCAGTCGTCGCAGAAGCGTAGGAGCGACCTTTTCAACAAACTGCGCATGGGAGGAAACTGAAATGAACGAATGGGATAGAGTACTAGCTTTTAATCCGGCCCTGGACCGGAGGCGGTTGCTAAAGTCCGCAGCGGCTGTCGGAGCTCTTGCAATCGGTTCGGCAGCTGGCATCGTTCCGTCGCTTGCGGGGGACATGAGCCCGAAGAAGGGCGGGCATTTCAAGATTGGCGTTGGCTTCGGCGCTACCACGGACACGCTCGATCCTGCTACTTACCAAGGCTTCATGATGCTTTTCGGGCACAGTTTACACGGTTATCTCGTGGAGATTGACGCGAACGGCAACCTGGTAGGCGAACTTGCAGAGTCCTGGGAACCCTCGAAAGACGCCAAAACCTGGACCTTCAAGCTTCGAAAGGGCGTCGAGTTCCACAATGGGAAGACCCTGGACGCCAACGATGTTATTGCCTCGATCAACCACCATCGTGGTGAACAATCCAAATCGGCGGCGAAAAGCATCGTGGACCCAATCGAGGATATCCGCGCCGACGGTCCAACAACGGTTATGATCGTTCTCAAAGAAGGCAACGCAGATTTTCCATTCGCCTTCGAGGACTCTCATATACCCATTTTGCCTGCGAAAGACGGAAAGGCCGACATCTCCGGCGTTGGCGCTGGAGGGTATGTACTTGACGCGTTCGACCCGGGTGTCAAAGCGATTTCCAAACGATTTGCGAACTACTGGAAGCCGAATGCAGCTTGGTTCGACTCATTCGAGGCCCTTGGCATACAAGACGTTACCGCGCGAACCAACGCGCTGATCACTGGCCAGATCCATGCCATGGACCAATGCGATCTGAAGACCATTCATCTTCTGGAGCGGAACAAGAGCCTGGAGATTGTATCGGTCAGCAGCACTCAGCACTATTGTATGCCGATGCTTGTAGATGTTCCACCGTTCGACAACGTGGATGTGCGGCTGGCTCTAAAATACGCGATCGACAGGCAGCAGCTTCTTGACACCGTGCTGAGCGGGTATGGGAAGCTCGGCAACGACCACCCGATTTCGCCAACAAACCGGTTTTTCGCCAAGGATCTACCTCAACGCGCATTCGATCCGGACAAGGCAAAGTTCCACTTGAAGAAGGCTGGCCTTTCAGACTTGAAAGTAAGCTTGTCTACTTCTGAAGCTGGATTTGCAGGCGCTGTCGACGCCGCCGTACTCTATCAGCAGAACGCCGCCAAGGCCGGAATAACCATCGACGTTGTCCGGGAGCCAAGCGACGGCTATTGGGATACCGTCTGGAGGAAGAAGCCCTGGATGATGGGGTTGTGGTATGGCAGACCTACTGCGGACTGGATGTTCTCGCAGGTTTACGCGGCTGACGCGCCGTGGAACGAAACGCGATGGAAAAATCCCCGCTTCAACGAACTCTTGGTTGCTGCCCGATCTGAGCTGGATGATTCAAAGCGGTCGAAGATGTATGGGGAGATGCAGGCCCTCTGCAGAGACGATGGCGGCACGGTCATTCCGGTGTTCGCAAACTACGTGAGTGCGCTTTCCACCAAAGTCGGCCACAGCAAGATCGCGTCCAACTGGAATCTGGACGGTTTACGCTGCGCCGAACGCTGGTGGTTCGCGGAAGCTTGACTTGTTACGTTTGGCGCGATCCAGAATTGTCGCCAGTTGAAATATGGGTGCCATTTGAAAGCGTGCCATTCGGTCCGGACCAATTTTGTGTAGTAAGCCCTGACGCCCTCGCCGGACCGAATGGCTGCGCGGTTTGCCTAAGAGCGCAGCTTAACAATCTGCCGACTAGTTCGAGCTGCACCGTTCGGCACGGTCGTCTCGTGGATTGTGTAGCTCGACGATGGGAGCGCGTTCTCAACGGCACTTGGCATGCAGACGGTGATGGCAACCATCAGGTTCTTCGGTGGGGCAGAGCCGCCGACACAACTTGGACCGAAGAGTGTCAGAAACTGCAAGCTGCTCAACCAAGCTTGATGGTCGACGACAAATGCTCCTGCTCGTCAGTGCTATTTCCACAGGGTTCTACGCTCGCCATGCCAATTCATAAAAATGATGACTTGCCGCGGAGCTTTGTCGCGGTAGCCGAATTAGAAAACTTTAACCGCGCCGCAGCCGCGCTAGGGTGCAAGCAACCGTCTATCAGCAGGCGGCTAAAGAATCTCGAAGAGATGGCCGGCACCGAATTGTTCAAGAGAGGTGCCCGAGCGTGATCTTGACGTGCCAGGAAATGAACTTCTCAGATCCGCGCGGCGAATTCTTGACCTTCTTCACAAAACTGAAAAATTGCTACGCGGCCCGCCGATGACAGGGCGCATCCGCATCGGAATCCCTGAGGAATACGGCGTCTGATCTCCGGCACGCCCTTCGCGCGTTCGGAGATCTATTCCCAGATGTTGAGACCACCGTTCAGTTTGCGATGACCGGAGCGCTGCAACAGGCTCTGGACCAGGGTGACCTGGACTTGGCATTGATGGTCTCGCAAGAGAAAAAGCCGAGTGGAGAGATCCTGTTGGCTGACCCGCTGGTATGGTCAACTTCGATGCTTCACAATGCGCACCAACAATCTCCCGTTCCGGTGGCGATTTGTGAGACTTCAAATTCGAGCTCTGACCTTGTTCTCCGCTCTCTCGAAACGAGCGGGCGTGCTTATCGCATAGCCTATGTCAGCGGCAGCCGCGCCGGCCTGAAGCTCGCAGTGACCTCAGGCCTCGCGATCGCGCCGCTGTACCGGAGCGATGTTCCCCCCGGATGCCGGGAGTTGACCGTAGTAGACGGTTTCGTGTACCACTCCATGAGGTCGGGCTCCGAACTTAGCGCTGTTGTCTGTCATGTGTGTTACACCCACTTGAAACCTAAGCAGTGGACGATTTTGCTGATGTTCTCTCGATCTTTAGGCTACGCGCGGCGGGACCGGTTCTTCATCGCATAGGCTACGATTAGCCTTCGCCTTCCCCAGTGGTAGAGTGCAACCCTCAAAAGTCGCAAACCCTGGTGAAGCGTCAAGCTACAAGTTGTGCAGCGCCGACGCCCATCCTATCGAAACCAGACGGCCGTCTTGATCCTTGGCCCACATCTCCAGATGCGTCCTTATCGCGCCCTCCTCGGCAACTTGAGATGCGACTTTTCCAGAGACAATTAGCGTTGAGTCGCAGTACACCGGAGCAACGAACTTGGCTTTCAGCCGACCTGAAGTGAACCAAGAGGCACCAAAGAAATCTGTACAGACTTCGGAGAAATATCCTGCAGACTGCAAGCCTTGCGCAATCGTATTGTCAAGTCCGGACTTTCGAGCGATCTCAATGTCATTATGCAAATTCCGGTCGTGCTCGCCAACGAAGGCATAGACCGAAATCTGCGCCTGCGACAGCGTTTTGACTTTGGAGAGGATCGGCGTTCCCGGCGCAATGGCAGGTACTGCCTTGTCAACTGGTCTAGCGCCGTTCGTCTCGGCAACGACCTTATCGTCGGGCGGCGGCGCACTCGACCGGCCGATAATCAATCCCGGGGCGACCCGCATTATCTCGCTGCTCCGGTGCGAGACCAGCAGATTACCTTGGCGGTCCCGAGCCTCTGCCTCTAGAATCAAATAACCATTGCCGCGGCGCACGTACTTGTCGACGAAGCGCCCGGTGATCGTCACGGTCTCCCCAACCGGCACCGGAGCGTGGAAGAAGAGCTCCTCACTAGTGTGCAGGCCATCTAGGGTCGTTCGGTCGTACTGCGCATAATAGACCGTATACAGATCGTTAGCCAGCAAGGCAGCATGGCCAATCGGAGCGCCGAATGGAGAAGTACCAAAATGCCAGGACCTGTAGTCGTCTTCGCAAAACGCATATTGCTTGACTATGCTCGTGTTCACCTCGATTTCGATAGGACCGACTTCATCTGGGATATTGATATTTTCGAACGTAGCCGCTTTCCTTCCGCTCCAACGGTTATATATTGTCCTTCGGTCGCGGGAAACTGCCTCGGTCTCACTCATTTCCTTACCTCCCTTTTTGCAATCACGCGGCCTTACTGCGGAGACCCAGAACTAAGTTCCGGATCATGCTCTTGGATTGCCTCAATGCATCAAGAAGGAACCTGGCTCGCTCACCTCGGCGTTCCGCTTGCATCCACTTGAATACCTTCACAGACGTCACCGATATGCCGTAAGCCGGCGACGCTTGAGACACGGACTGCGCGCGACCCTGCGGACGATGCCGATTGTTGCGAACGATCAGGAAACCATACCCTCCGTTCAAACGCCCGCATGGGGCTGCTTAGGGTGACCGAAACAACATCCTGCCAACCACAAATTTCGGCACCGTCGCACCTCGCTACGATAGTCGCCCTGAGCGACCACACAGCTATTTGGAACCGCACCCTCGTGAACGGCGGTAGGCTGGCCTCCTCGTCATAATTCCCCGCAAAGTCGCATCACTGCGTCGACCGCCACCGCGCCTTGACCCTGCTGGCGCACAATTAGTGGGTTGATTTCAGCTTCGATAAGGTTTTCCCGGTTCGCGATAGCAAAACGGCCAAAATCGTGGATGGCATCGATTGCCGCCTCAACATCACCCTTTGGTCGTCCGCGCCAACCGTCCAGGAGCGCAAACAGCTTTAGGCTACGCAAAGCCTCGGCAATCGTCTCGCGCGAGGCAGGCAACAAGAGCGTCTTCGTGTCTCTGAAAAGTTCAGCTTCTGTGCCGCCGGTCCCGATTACCAGAGCAAGTCCGATGGTGTCTACGCGCCTTACTCCAACGAGCAATTCGCCTACTCCATCCTTGACCATCTCTTCGACAAGAAAGCTTCTGATTGAAAGCTCAGGGGCAGCGTTTGCCAGCCTATCCGCCATGTTTCGCACGGCCTTCCGCGCTTCTTCGGGGGTTCCAAGGCGTAGTGCAACCGCTCCGATCTCGCTCTTGTGGGAGAGTTCGTTGCTCAGTGCTTTGACCACTACAGGATACGCAAGCCCATCAAGATTGGCGATCTGATCAGGCTCCATGACAATGCCGAGAGGCACGGATAGCCCGGCCTTAGAAAGTTCCGACTTTGCAGCGGCTTCATCGAGAGAGTATGCTTGGCCCGTGTTCGCCGTTTGCACCGGCAGAAGGATTTCCTGGTCAGCGCGCTCGGCAAGCTCGGCCGCAAGTTCGGAGAAACGCACAGCGTTCGCGACAGCACGAAACCCGTCCTCGAGACCGCTCAGCGCTGCCACGCCGCAAGCTAGTATTTGGTCGCGATCGGCTGTCGGCATGGGTTCCGGCAACGTATTGATAAACGCAGCAGGCATGCCCCGCTCCGATGCCGCTTGGGCGAACGCCGTGGCCGATCGCGTCCAGCTGTCCCGCTCGGAAATCCCTGGAGGCGGAAAACACATGACCTGCACCGCCAGGTCCGGTTCATCCGACAAGTAGGCTCTGAACAGACTGAGTTGCTCGCCAAACTCCGCGCCTTGAGCTGAGGATATGTCGAGTGGATTGGTAGGATGAACGAACGGCGGCAAGTGATTGTGCAGCTCTTCAGATGCGCCCGAGGACGGGGCCGGCATGATCAGCCCATTTGCCTCTGCGTGGTCAGATCCGAGAACAGCATATGATCCGGAACTCGTCGTAAATGCCGTCCGCCAACCTTTGGGCCTTGGCGTGGATAACAACATCTTCAAGGTTTCCAGAGCCTCGCTGGGCGTTCTCACTTCAATGAAGCCGAGCCGACGAAACAGTGCCGACGCGACACTCTCGTCCCCCGCCAGCGAGGCAGTGTGCGATTGGGTGGCGCGCTTGCCGGCGCTTGTCCGCCCCCCCTTAATCACAACGACGGGGATGCCTTTCCGCGCGGCCTTCAGACCTGCCCTCGCGAGCCCAGCAGCGTCTGCGATCCCCTCCATATACAGATTGATGGCCCGCACACGATCATCGTCAAGCACGACATCCATGAAGTCGGCGGCCGTGACCATGGCCTGATTGCCCAGTCCAACAGCATACGCCAACGGTATCGCCCTGTCCGACCAGGCAATGTCACAGATATAAGATCCGCCGTTGCTAATAACTGCAACAGCGCCGTCAGTGCCCTGAGCACCGATCTCAAACATCATGAACGCGGATCTGTCTGCGAAGTTGGCAACGCCTGGACAGTTTGGTCCGATCAAAGGCATGTCGCCCGCGGCTCTCACCAAATTGCGCTGAGAAACCTCGCCGCCTTGCATTTCCGAGAAACCGGATGAGTTGCAGACAGCGCCAGCTACACCGAGTTGCGACAGGTCGCGAACAACATCGATCACGTTCTCTCTTGGCACCGCGACATAGGCCATGTCGGGTACGGTGGGTAGCTCTGTTACGCTAGAGTAGCAAGGAATACCGGCCAGTTCACTACGGCGTGGGTTGACCACATAAATCTGGCCACGAAAGCCCCGCTGGCGACAATATTCGATCGCAGGTATGTTGGAAGCCCCACCCAGGAATACCGCGCTTTGCGGTGTCAGCATGCGCTTCAGACGCTCCTGCCGTGTTCCATTCGCTCGCTGATCCATTTAACCCCTCCGAAGGTATCCGCACCTCTGGAATCCGTTATAGACCGTCAACCGGGATCACAATTCGAATTAAAATCACTGCGCGGATGAGTTTTTCGCGTAACTGTTTAAAATCACTGCGCGGATGAGTTTTTCGCGTAACTGTCAACCCGAGTTGCGTGCCGGCGTATCGCAGAGGCGGCACATGTGTAAGCGGTTGATTGGCGCAGGTCTCATGGCACCTTAGGCCCCCTCCCCAAAATGAGGAACCGAAGGAGCGGTTGAATAGCTAGGCTCTCTCACAGGACGTCTGCCCAACCGCCCCTTCCATAGAGGCTTTCGCTTCCCGGCGAATGCTCGCAGGCCCTGTTGTTGATCTTCAAAACTGAATTCGTTCCGAACGATCGGCACCTGTTTCAGCCGATCTTCGCCCGCCTGTCCATCAAGCAGCTGAAGGATGAAGGATAACCTCCTTGCTGGCAGCCTAGCGCAATGGGATCCGCTTTCGAGCAGCGGTCTACGATGCACACCGAGCAAAGGAAATCGAGTGCGTTCATCGTGCCAATCGGGCGAGCAAGAATCCGGGATATGCATATTCGGCGATCAGACCGCGCATAGCGAACGAGGTAGTGATCTTCGCCCCTTCGGCATATAGCGAAAATTTCCAGCCGAAGCCGACCTTTAAACGCAAACGATTCTGGTTCACCTTAGCGTATCGACTATCTTAGAGCTCGGCTCGGTCTTTTCAATACGCGAATCACTCGAATACCTTATACTCAATTTTGTGCAGCACGTACTTCACGCAATGGCATTGGTTATACACTGACCCTGCATGGACTGCTGCCCGCGGCCAGACGCCGAGGGCAGCTGTCATTTGGTGGATTAGAGTCCTTCGTAACGGGCGTTAGACTCCTTCAACGCCGC
>NZ_JAMYKV010000082.1:0-19052 GCF_040317535.1 Mesorhizobium sp. M1409 | reverse complement strand
GCCATCGACCATCCGGCGGGCGCCAACGAGAACGACGTGGCGTTCACGGTCGGCTACACGACCACCGACCATGACGGCGACACGGCGCCCGGCTCGCTGACGATCAATGTCGACGACGACACGCCGACGATTACGAAACCGTTCGACGGTGACCGGAACAACCTCACCGGAGACCCGCTTATCGGAACCCACGAGATTTTGGCCAACGTCAACCCCTCCTCAGCCGTCGGAGACTTCGGATACTCCATCGGTGCAGATTCTCACTCGGCCGCATTCTATGGGGCTGGGGGTTCCGACTTTGTCGATCAGGATGGCGACCCTTTGAACGGCATCCAGCTCAGCCTGTTTGGTAACCTCACCGGTCTTGTGCCCAACACGGAGACCCCGTTCATCAGTTCGTACGCGACGCTCCAGCCGGGAGAAGACGCCCACCAGGCAACGTTCAACTGGCAAATCACATACGACAGCGACCCGAACAGTGCAGTGGATCCGCCGGCCACGGCGGGTGGCACCCTCGTCTTCAACAAGGATGCCGACACCTACACCATCACCTTGAACGACGCGCTGGAGGGCTTCACCAAAGACATCCTGCACACCAGTGAACTCCTATCCAAGGAGCCCACGAGCAACGTCGGCCACCCGAACATCGTGGTGGAGAAGCTCTTCGACGCGACTAAAACGTCGGATCCGAACGACGAGGACTTCTTCGTGCAGTTCACGGCGAACTCGACAACCAACACCATCAAGTTCGGTCTTAACACGACCGGGGACAGCGACGACGCGACCCCCAGCGACACCGCATGGAATATCGGCGATTTGGTCACCAACAACCACGAGGATTGGGTATCAGCCACCCAGAGCACGAACGGGGTTGCTGGTGACACCATCCAGAAAGGCGAGTTGCTGACGCTGCGGTTCTTCGACCACAGCCCCACTATCGCCAGCGAGATCATCACCCCGAACCAGACGGCCAACGACATGGCCATCAAGTTCGACGGTATCGGCAACAGCGAGGACCTGATGGTCATCCTCGACCTCGTCGGCGCCGACGGTGTCGGACACACCACGAAGGCGATCTACATCTCGAACGCCGACATCTTCAAGACAGGGCAGGTGCCTGACGCCTACGCCGCCGACTTCCCGCTCGACAACAACGACGGGCTCGTGATCATCGAGAGGAACGACTACAACGGTGCCAACGAGAACTGGGTGATTCAAGGTGCCCAGATCATGCAATCCGGCAACGGGATCACCGGCAACACCACGGCGATCGACCTGCAGCGGGCGACGGGCTCTGATGGTGGTAGCACGACCTTCGCTCTACAAAACTGGGACGCAACGGACAACGACGTGCTGAAGATCGTGGACCTCGGCTTCACCTCGACGCAGACCACGACACCACAGGCGCACCTCGACTTCGGCGTCCAGTTGCAGGACGCCGACGGTGACACGACCACCATCCAACACATTTTAGTGGACGTCATCTGAGCAACGCACTTGGGGGGCGGTTAACACTGCCCCCCAACCGGCAGACCGGCCCCCACCTGCTGTGGGCCGGTCTTTGTCGCCAATTACCATCCCGCTATGACCCGCACACAGTCCAGAGATAATGAAAACGATGAAAACGGCAAATCCACAGCCACCTGCCCTGCAGGTGGTGATGAAAGAGGCCAGACGCGCCATCCGGCCGCTAATCTGGTTCAGCGGCGGCATCAACGTGCTGATGCTGACCGGGGCGTTTTATATGCTGCAGGTCTACCACCGCGTACTCGGCAGCCATAGCCTGGAGACGCTGGTGATGCTGTCGCTGATGGCGCTGGCGGCGCTCGGGACACTCGCGGGGCTGGAAGTGGTACGCGGGCGTCTGTTGGCCAAGGTCGGGTCATGGATGAACGCAAGGTTGGGCCCAGTTCTCCTGACCGCATCGGTGGAATACGCCGCTTCTGCCCCAGGCCAGATCAACGCGCGACCACTGCGCGACCTCGACCAGGTGCGGAATTTCTTGACCAGCCCGAGCATCTTCCCGATCCTCGACGCGCCCTGGGCACCGATCTTCTTCGCCGCTATCTTCCTCATGCATCCTTGGCTGGGCTGGCTGGCTCTTTGCGGCGGGCTCGTGCTGTTCGCACTCGCTTTGCTGAACGAATACATCACACGCAAGCCGTTGACCGAGGCCACAAGCGCTCAATCGCGGGCATACACACAGGCAGAGGCAGCGATCCGCAACGCCGAGGTCGTCCAGGCTATGGGCATGCTGAAGCCCCTGCTGGAGGGCTGGAAGGCGCATCAGGACGAGGCAAACAAAGGACAGGTTCTTGCCGCCAACCGGGGCGGCGTCATTGCGGCCATCGCTCGTTGCCACCGCCTGGCCCTGCAGATGGCCATCCTCGGCCTCGGCGCTTACCTGGTGCTGAAAAACGAGGCTTCACCCGGCATCATGATCTCCGCCTCGATCCTGATGGGCCGTGCGTTGGCCCCTGTCGAGCAAGCGATCGCCACGTGGAAGGCGACGGTCGGAGCGCGTGCCGCTTACCGGCGTCTCACCGCGGTCGCCGGACAGCGTCAGGAGGCCACGCCGGTTCTGCCACTGCCACGACCCAAAGGCAGGTTCGAGGCCGACAACCTTGTGCTTGCCCGTCAGGGCGGCGAACCGATCCTGAAGGGCGTCAGCTTCCAGCTCAAGCCTGGCGAAGCGATGGCGTTGATCGGCCCGAGCGGCGCCGGCAAGACAAGCCTGGCGCGAATCCTTGCCGGCGCCTGGCGTCCGACCGGAGGGCGTGCCTTGCTTGACGGCATGAGCATTGTCGAATGGGCGGCCGAGGACAGGGGTCGACACGTCGGCTATTTGCCACAGGACATCGAGCTCTTCGCCGGCACCGTCTCCGAGAACATCGCCCGGTTTGCGTCGCTCAACCCTGCGGTCTTCAACAATGTGGTCAAGGCCGCGCAGTTGGCCGGCGTCCACGAACTCATCAAGGGGTTGCCGAAGGGCTACGCCACCGAGATCGGTGAAGGTGGTGCAGCACTGTCCGGCGGGCAACGCCAGCGCATCGGGCTGGCGCGAGCCCTCTACGGCGACCCGGCGTTCCTTGTCCTCGACGAGCCTAACTCCAATCTCGACCATGAGGGAGAGCAAGCACTGGCTACAGTCATCGGCGGGCTCAAGGCGGCAGGTACGACCCTGATCTTGATTTCGCACCGGCCAAGCATTCTGGAAAAGGTTGACAAGGTGCTGGTCCTTAGCCACGGCGCACAGGACCTTTTCGGGCCTCGCGACGCCGTGTTCAGCGAACTCGCCAGCCGCGCCCGCAAGGTGACCCAGATGCCAAAGGTAACCCAACTGCCTACCCTCGAAGTGGTCAAGGAAGTCAACGACAGCAAAGAGGTCAAGGAAGCATGACCCGCTCCCCAGCATTGAACGTTGTGCCATTACCCGTCGCGCCGCCCTCCCTTTTGGAACCGGTACCCCTGCGTCTGGCCGGCGTGACGTTCACCGGATTCGCGATCATGTTCCTGTTCTTCGGCGTGGCCGGGGGCTGGGCGGCCCTGGCACCCCTGGACAGCGCCGCGGTCGCACCGGGCGTTGTCAAGGTCGCCGGCGACCGCAAGCTCATCCAGCATCTCGAGGGCGGCATCATCGCGGAGTTGAACGCCGCCAATGGTGATATCGTCAAGGCGGGCAAGGTCCTCATCCGCCTCGATGACACACAGGCGAAGGCGCAGCTTGACCTGGTCCAGAACCGGATAGCGACGCGTGAAGCGCTGGCCGCGCGTCTCAGGGCCGAGCGCGACGGCAAGGCCGAGATCGGGTTTGACCCGGCGTTGCTCGCAAACCCCGCCAAGGCCGTGAAGGACTCGGTGGCCGCACAGCGTGACGTGTTCGCGGCAAAGCACCACAATCTGACGGACGAGCGGGAAATTCTCAGCCAGCGCCGTCACCAGACCGAGGATGAGGTAAAGGGACTGGAGGAGCTCATCGTCACCGAAGACAAGCAGATCGAGGCGATCGAGGGTGAAAGCAAGGACCTTGAGAGCCTACTCAAGAAGGGGCTGACCACCCGCGAACGGAACCTGTTGCTCAGACGACAACAGCGGGCAATGGAGGGGGAGCGCGCCACCAACGTCGCGGCAATCGCTCGTGCCAGAAGCGCCATGGCCGAGATCGACATGCAAGTCTTGAACCTCGACACGGTGCGGCTGAACGAGGCCGTCGATGAGTTGAGCAAGGTCGAGGCGGAGTTGTTCGATCTCGGACAGCAGGAGCGCTCCGCCAGGGACGTGCTTAACCGTACCAATGTCGTCGCACCGGTTGACGGCATCGTCATGGATCTGAAGGTCCATACGGCGGGCGGTGTCGTGAAACCCGGCGAGACATTGATGACGGTCGTGCCGCTCGGACAGCAACTCGTGGTCGAGGCCATGGTCAAACCAGAGGACGTCGAGACGATCGCCCCCGGGCAGCCCGCGCGCGTCAGCTTCCCGGCCTTTGCCCGCTACAACCTGCCGCCGCTCGAGGGCGTCGTGGAGATCGTGTCGGCCGACCGCATGGTGGAGGAGCGCAGCGGGGCACCGTATTTCGCCGCGACCGTTTTGATCGACAAGAGCGAACTCGCCAAGCTGGAGGGCCGCAAGCTGCTGCCTGGCATGTCGAGCGAGACGATGATCCGGACAGGTGCCCGCACCGTGCTTTCCTACCTCGCCGAGCCGATCACGCAGAACTTCCGCCGGGCCATGCGGGAAAAATAATCGTAGGCCGCCCAACGGCCGGGCGCCAGTCTGGACGCCCCGGCCGGGCACAACCGAAAACATCGCACGGGGGCTTTCCGCGACGCAGCCAAGACCGCGCCGGAAGCATATCACAACCAGCGCGGTTACCCCGCAAGCGCCTGTCGCGGCTTGATCTATCGAACGATGTACATCGTTCGATCAGGTATGGGCATTGACCCCAATACTATCGAACTGAGAATGGACGCGTCCTCTTCACTGGCGACATAATGGCGTATGAGGGCCGCTCATCCAGGACGCGACCGGAGTGCACACTGGCAGGTGCACCCCGGGGCTATCGGATGTGTGGATCGTTAGAATCTAACCCCAAGGGGACAACGATCATGGCAATTACCATCACCGATTCCGTCACGCTGGACGAATCTTCCGGACTGCAGAACACCAACGTTGCAATCCCCGGCATCGAGGACAACAACGACAACGATATCCTTGTGACGTCACTGGATGCCACATTCTCCACCCGTCTCTTCACCGACCTCGGGCTGAGCAGCAGTTTCTCCACCACGAACGGTGCGGCGACCAATACCGTGGCCACGCTGAGCGGCGGCTCCACCCTGGAAGGATTCGTCCAGGATGACGGCAGTGCACTGCCCGTCTACGACGTAGTCAGCGGCGGTCCCCCACCCACCACGGTCGCGACCAGTTTCACGACGCTCGACGGCGAGGCTATCTATCTCTGCATCGACAGCGCCAGCGGGCTTGGCGATAACCTGGTGTTTGGCGTCGACGCGTCGGGAGACGTGGTCTTTGCCGCCTACATCACGACCAGTGGATCGGACGTCACCATCTCCATGGTGCAGTTCGAAGCCATCGACAACCCCGATACGACAAATCCCGACGATCCCGTCAATCTCAGCGGCCTTATCGATGTCGCGATAACTTCGCCAAAGGTGTTCAACTTCGACACTCTGCCCTCGGGGCAAAACCTGTTCGGCACGGTCGGCGACGCCGACGCCGCCATCGTGGTCATCGGTCGCGATATCGACCTGAAGGCCGACAACACCTTCACCAATTCCAGCGACACGATCAACACGTCGCAAGGCGGCGGCACCGTCACGATCGGCATCAACAACCAGATGTTCGATGCAGGTGAAGGCGCCTACTTCACCTATGTCACCGATCCGGACCCCAACTATCTGTCGGGCGTTGTCGGCGGCCTCGATCAGAATGAAGCGGACGACCTCGACAACGTGCAGTTCGGCGGCACACTCGATGTTACCGGTGGCTTCCTTGTCATTTCGCAAATCCAGGGCAATACGGACGCAACGCTGACGATCGAAGCCTTTCTGGCTCCCAACGCCGACGGCGCCGATTTCGACACCGCGCTCGGAACCGGCGACGTGATCGACATCACGTCCATCACGGTGACCGCCGACGGGACCGTTTACACCTTCAGCGCCGACGGCACTCAGGACGGCATCACGGTTTCGAACCTGGCCGGCGTCCACGACAAGGTCGAGATCGCGGGCCTCGGCGCCGGCGACAAGGTCGAATGGACGACCGCGACCGATCACAACCAGGTCCTCGTCGAGGACGTCGAGGGCAAATTCGACATCGGCCAGTTCGGATTGACGCAAGGCGTGGTCGAGCATGTCGACATCGGCGACAAGATTCGCTTCGAGGACGACGGCCCGACGGCGGCATTGACCGACACAACAGTCACGGTGCTGCATGACGAGACGGCGGGCGTCGACCCGAGTTCAGACGACCAGTCCGGCGTCCCGCCTGCCGACTTTACCGCGCTCGGGACTGTGCTCGGCTGGGCAGCCAGTGCCTCGGCGGTGGTCACAGCCAATTCGGACTTCGGCACTGACGGACCCGGCAGCGAAACGCTGTCGCTCAACGTCAGCGGCCCGAATGCCGATTCCGGCTTCGGAACGCTGGACGGGCACAAAATCCTGCTCAATCTCGAGGGCGACCTCGTCGTCGGCCGGGTCGATACCCTCGACGATGGCAGCGTCGACAACACCGACGCGGTGGCCATCGCCATCTCGCTCGACGCGACAACCGGCATCCTCAGCGTCGCGCAATATGTCGCGATCGCTCATCCGGACGCCAGCGACCCCGACGATGTGCTGACGATGAACGACGGCGCGCTGCTGGCGGTGGTCGACACCGTTGACGGCGACGGCGACCCCGACAGCACCAGCATCGCCATCGGCGACAAGGTGCAGATCAGGGACGACGGCCCGACTGCGACCGGAGAGCCGGTATCGGCGACGGTGGCGGAGGACGACCTGGCGAGGGCAGACGGCGATTCCTCAGACGGCAACGACGATAACGTTCTACTACTCAATCAGGACGAAACCAGCGGAACGGTGGCGACCCTTGTGTCGTCCGGAACCGACGCGCCGGCGACCTTCAGCCTGTCGACGGACACGTCCGGCCTGGTGAGCCAGAACCTGACCTCGAAGGGCGACACGATCACCTACAGCGTCAACGGGACGGGCGATCTGCTGACCGCCACCGCCAATGACGGGACTGGCGATCGCATCGTGTTCACGCTGGCGCTGGCCGCAACCGGCGGCTACACCTTTGACCTTCAGGACCAGATCGACCACGCAGCCGCCAGCGGCGATGCCGGTACCCTGGCGCTCGACCTGTCGTCGATGCTGGTGGCGACGGATGCCGACGGCGACACGGTGACGCCTGACATCAATGCCTTCGTCATCAATGTCGAAAACGACGTGCCGGTGATCAGCGCGCAGATATTGAGCGGCGTTGTCGACTTCGCGGCCGGCGATTTCGTCAGCAACTCGCTGAACGGCATCATCGGCGCCGACGAGAACACCGCCGACAACCTGTCGGGCGACGGCACCAAGACCTACACCTTCACCGACTATACGACGCCGACCAACGTCTTCCCGACCCTCACGGCGGTGCTGTCGCCTGACAAGACGACGATCGACTATTACTCGGACGCCACGCTCGGCACGCTGGTCTACGACATCGTGCTCGATCAGGACGGCAGCGGCGAGTATACCTTCACCGTCCACGAGAATCCGCCGCCGGCCTTCACCTCGTTTGACTTCAGCGACCTGCCATCGGGCCAGAACCTGTTCGGCGTCATCGCCGCCGACAAGGCGGATCTCGACGGCACCGCTCTACTGGTGATCGGTTCCGACGTGCAGCTCAAGGCCGATGGAACCTATGTCACCAGCGGCGCCAATGCCAGCGACACCATCAACACCTCCAAGGGCGGCGGACCGGTGACGATCGGCATCGGCAACCAGATGTTCGATCCGCACGACGGCGCATTCTTCGTCTATCTCGACAATCCCGACGACGATTCGGTCGCCGGGGTCACTGGCGGGCTGACGCAGAAAACGGCCGACGATGCCGACACCATCGGCTTCCAGGGCACGACCGAGGTGACCTCTGCTTCCGTGGAGATCTCGCAGGTGCAGGGCAATACGTTGGCGACGATGGACATCTTCGCCTACGACATCGACAACGCCATCCTTGGCCAGGTCGACACCGATGCAGAGGCCCGCGCCTTTGCCCTGGATCCCATAGCCGACGCCACCGCGGTCAACATCACCGGGGTCAGGGTGCTCGATGCCAACGGGGACCTGGTCGAAAGCTGGACGGACAGCAATCTGGACGGTGTCTATGAGAAGACGTTCGACATTAATCTGACGGACAGCGTCACCTTCAACTTGGTCTCCACCGGCATCTACAGCGCGCGGGTGTCCGGCCTCGGCGCCAAATACACGGTCGAGTTCGACACCGAAACCGGGCACGACGTGGCCGACATCGAGGCTGTCGCCGGCAAGTTCGACATTGGCGGCTTCAACCTGCTGCAAGGGCAGGACACGCCGGACCAATCGTTCGACTTCGCTGTCCAGATCACCGACTACGACAGCGACGTCGACGGCGGTACCGCCGATGCGTTCGCCAACTTCTCGGTCGGCGTCGACGGCACCGGTGTCTTCGACGACGGCATTGCCTGACACGACACCGGCCGGACGCCAGACTCGACGCTCGGCCGGACACTACAAAGCATTGAACCCCGGGGGCTACCGTGACGCAGCCAAGACCGCAGTTCCAGGACGTGATGCATCTGGCACGGCGCCAGGCACCCGCCCTGCTCCTCTTCAGCCTGCTGGCCAATATTCTGCTGCTGGCCAGCACCGTCTACATGCTGCAGATCTACGACCGGGTGCTGTCGAGCGGCTCGATCGACACGCTGATGTGGCTGACCGTGGCGGTGATCGGCGCGATCGCCGTCTATGGCCTGCTGGAACAGGCCCGCCGGATGATCCTCGGGCATATCAGCCAATGGCTCGACGACCAGCTGAGTGTTCCTGTGATCGAGCGCGCCATGGAGGCTCGCCTCGTGGGCGGCAACGGCGTCGAGGCCGGCCTGAAGGATGTGTCGGATCTGCGCGGTTTCGTTGGCGGTGACGGCATGCTGACCTTTCTCGATGCGCCGTGGACGCCCGTCTTCCTGATGTTCATGTGGCTTCTGCACCCGGCATTGGGCCTGGTCGGAATTGCCGGAGCGATCCTTTTGTTCTGCGGCGCGCTCGCCAATGATTTCCTCACCCGTCACAGGGGCCAGGAAGCGGCGGCGGGGCTGCGTCGAAACCAGGCCGCGGCCGGTCAATACATCGATGGCGCCGAGACGCTGCGCTCACTCGGCATGTCCGAGCCGGCGCTGCGGCGCTGGGGGGAAAGGCAGCAGTCGTTGATGGAAATCCAGGCGCAACTGCTCGGGCGCACAACGACCATCGGCAGCCTGTCGCGCTCGCTCCGGCTGGCGCTTCAGGTGGCGGTGTTGGGGCTTGGCGCCTATTTTGTCCTGCATGGCGAACTGACCGCGGGATCGATGATTGCCGCCTCGATCCTGCTGAGCCGGGCGCTGGCGCCGATAGAACGCTCGATCGGCGCCTGGCGCGGCCTGGTTACCGCCCGCACGGCACGCCGCAACCTGATGCGGCTTTTCGCCGACACCGGGTCGATGCAAAACGCCTGCGTGAAGCTGCCGCGCCCGCAAGGGCGGCTGAGGCTCGAGAACCTGAACTACTATGCGCCGGGAGCGCCGCAGGCCCTCTTGAACCGGGTGGCCTTCAGTGTCGAGGCGGGCGAGACCTGCGGCGTGATCGGCTCGTCGGGTTCCGGCAAGACCACGCTTTGCCGCCTCATTGTCGGAACGCTGCGTCCGTCGCTCGGCCATGTCAGACTGGACGGTGCGGAGGTATCGAGCTGGCCATCCGACCAGATGGGCATGCATATCGGCTATCTGCCGCAGCAGGTCGAGCTGTTCCCCGGCACGATCGCCGAGAACATTGCACGCCTGCGCGACGTCGACAGCGGCGCGGTCGTCGCCGCGGCGCAGCTTGCCGGCATCCACGAGATGATCCTGCGGCTGCCGAACGGTTACCAGACCGAGGTCGGGTCACGTGGAGCTCGGATATCGCGCGGCCAACGTCAGCGCATCGCGCTGGCCCGGGCGCTGTTCGGCGATCCGGCGCTGGTGGTGCTCGACGAGCCGAACACCGGCCTCGACGGCGACGGCGAGATGGCATTGTTCAACGTGCTTCGACATCTGAAGGAACAAGGCCGCACCGTTATCCTCATCAGCCACCAGACCAACCTTTTGCGCACCGCCGATCGTGTCGTCTTGCTCCAGGACGGCTGCATCTCGATGTTCGGCACGCGCGACGAGGTGCTCGGCGCTCTGGCCGGTCAGGCCAAGCGCATCGCCGTGCCGGCATCCGTGCGGGACAAGATCGCCGCCAATGTGCCGGCACAGCTGAAGGCAGTGGAGTGAACCCATGGACGATCGATTTGGCGATCTGTCGACGATGCTGGACCTGCTGATGGTCAGCCTGCGCGACATGGTGGACAAGCTGACCATCGCTCTCGGAGATCTGACGGGCGCGGCCTCGAGCTGGTTCGACGGGCTGGGCCTGCCTGCACGTATCGCGGTGGCGGCAGCGGCAGCCGCGCTGCTTCTGCCTATCCTTGCCAACTTCTTCCGGCGGCGATCGCATGCATTTCGCGCCAGCAAGTGCGATCTGAAGCAGCGTACGCGGCCGGCGCGCATGCTGGGCTACGTCTCGGCGATCGGTTTTGTCGGCGGCATCGCGGTCTGGTCAAGCGTGGCGCTCCTGGCAAGCGCCGTCGTCGCCAACGGCGTCGTCAGCCCGGAAGGCTACCGCAAGACGGTCCAGCATCTGGAGGGCGGCATCATCGGGGCTATCCATGTGCGGGAGGGCGACAAGGTCAGTGCCGGCCAGATCCTGATCAGCATGAAGACGACCGACGCACAGGGCCGCTACGACGAGCTGCAGGGGCGCTACATCCGTCTCCTGGCAGCCGAGGCGCGCCTGCTTGCGGAACTTGCCAAGCAAGACCAGATCATCTTTCCCAAAGAGCTGACGTCGATCGACAGCGAGATCGCCCGAAAGGTGGTTGTCGAGGAGCAGGCGCTGCTCAACAGCCGCCTCGCGACCCGCGAAGGTCGCGAGCAGATCCTCAACAAGCGCATAGCGCAGATAGAAGAACAGATCACGGGATCGAGGGAAGTGATCGCGGCGCAAGGCGAGCAGCTCGGCCTGATCGACCAGGAGATCGGTTCCGCGACGGTGCTCTACAAGAAGGGACTGGAGCGCCTGCCGCGAATCCTGGCTCTGCAGCGAGCCCAGGCCGACATCCGGGCCAACCAGGCGTCGAACCGGTCGCAGGTCGCGCGCAACGAGCAGCAGATCGGCGAGACCAATCTGCAGCTGCTCAATCTACGCCAGCAGGACAGCGAGAGCGCCAATGAGGACCTTGCCAAGGTGCGCGGCGACCTGGCCGAACTGCGCAGCCAGCTGCCCTCACGCCAGGATGTGCTGACCAGGACCGACATTGCCGCGCCGATCGCGGGAACGGTGATGAACCTGCGCGTGACGACCGAATCCGGTGTGATTTCAAGCGGCCAGGCGCTTCTCGATATCGTTCCTAACGAGCCCAATCTTGTCATCGATTCCAGGATCAAGCCGGCCGATATCGACATGGTGCATCCCGACATGCCGGCCCGCGTGGTGCTGTCGGCCTATCCGACCAGGCACCTGCCGCAGATCCATGGCTTGCTAACCTCGGTGTCGGCGGACCGGCTAACGGACGAGAGGACCGGAGAGCCTTATTTTCTCGCCAAGGTCAAAGTCGATACCGCCGACCTGGAAAAGCTGCACGACGTCCATCTGTCGCCCGGCATGCCGGCGGAAGTCATGATCCTGACCGGCGAGCACACGCTGCTCGACTACATGCTGGCGCCGGTTCGCGACTCGCTCAATCGCGGGTTCAGGGAGCATTGATGCAGGTCGCCCAAAAGTGACCTCGGTTTTGGGAGAACGACATGTATAGAAACAATGACCTAACTAGGCGGGTCGCCTGAATCCGTTCAGACGCGGCACGCTTTAGCCCCTACGGCCGCTGCATCTGGCATTTCCCCGGGCTTTGAATAACCCTCGCGCCGACGCCCGACGATTGTCAGCTGTGGAGATGCGTCAATTCAAGCGCGGCTCCATCCCGGACGCCGGCCATGCGTTGCTCGGCGGACCGGAACATGTCCTCGAACTCCACCTCGTTTTCGAATATCACGCCGCCGACTTTGACGCTCAGCGCATCCTCGGTCCCTTTTGGTGCGAAATAGACTTGCGCGATACGCGACCGGATACGCTCGCCGATTTCGCTGGCTTCCGCTTCGGTGGCGCCCGAGAGGAAGACCCCGAACATCGAAGCCCCTATACGTCCAACCAGATCCTCCGCGCGCACCGACGATCGTATGGTCGAGGCGACCAGCCGCAAGGCCTCGTCGCCCCATTCAAGGCCAAAGCGCAGGTTGATGGACCGCAAATCTTCCGAATGGATGACCAGGAAGGCGCCCGATTTGGGACCCGGCGCCGATGGCCTTGCTGTTCTTCGTTCGACCATCGACGTGAACACCGCTCCGTTCAGGCAGCCTGTCGTGGTGTCGAAGGTTGCCGACTTGTCGAGTTCCCGGCGATAGCGGCGGACCTCGATCTGCTTCAATCCGACGAACAGAAAAAGCGGAACGCCGAGGATAACAGGCAGCAGGATCGCCGTGATCATACTGCGCCCAAATGGTGTCAGCGCCTCCGAGAACAGCAGCAGATAGTTGAGGCCGACGGAAAAGGCCAGGATTCCCATGGTTCCCAGAAAGGTCAGCCAAGCGACGCCTTTCCATCCCTGGGCGGTGGTGGTCGCCGTTGTCTTTGTCACTGGCCGATCTCCTGTGGATGGGCTTGTATAAGGCCGGTGTGTTGCAATTTCAGTTTCAAGGAACCTTGCAATTTAATCGATTGCGCGATGACCCCATGAAAGGCTGCGGACGAAATGGTTCGCTCCCAATGCATGTCGCCCAAAAGTGACCTCGGTTTTGGGAAAACGACATGCATAAAAACAAAGACCTAAAGCGCGTCGCCTGAATCCTTTAAATGGATTCAGGCGACGCGCTTTAGGGAAAGCTGCACCCGTGACGGTTAACAAACAAAATATCAGGGTTGAATGGCCGGCTATTGTGCCGAACCGAATATGCCCATCTGCGCATTTCTGGCTGTGGCCTCCGCCTTTCCGTAGATGCCGCTCGGCAGCGCCGTGGCCCAGCCATTGGAGACAAGCCAGGCGCCGACATCCTGCTTGCCCAGCCTGCACGGCGCGGCGATGGCAAAGCGCTCGACGTCCGGCGGCACGAAACATTTCAGCGCGCGTCCCCTCAGCCAGGCATTGAAAGCGGCGCGTGCGCGCTGACCGCATGGCCAGTTGACGTCGTGAAACGAGCAGGATCTGTCGAGGTCGATGCCTTGCGCCCCGCTGATGATCACCTTCCGGCCCACGGATTCGAAAACCACCGACTCCGTCGCGATCGGGCGGTAGAGCAAGACTTCCCGCCAATCCTTGGGCATCGGCGTTTTCGGGGGCACGGCGAGACCGAGCTCGCTGAGCGGCGGGCGGGGCTCGACCCGTTCGATCTCCGCGGGATCGAGCCGTGGCGGAGCGATGAGGTCTTGAGCAACCTTGCGCGCCGGCTCTCGGCGTTGTTCGTCGATAACAGTCGCGGGGGGTCGGATTGGCTGCGTGTCGTCACCATCCTGCGAAGGGGCCAGGACAGGCCGATCGATCGGGAGCAAAGCCCCGGCCCTACCGATCAGCAGGATCCCAGCCAGAAGCAGCAGGCTTCCGAGCCCGATCGCCTGGCGGCTGCGGACAAACCTGCCCATCAGCTCGAACGGGTTCTCAAGGCTTCTCGCCGATCAGAAACCCGACGTCGATTTGGCAACCAGCTTGAGAGCACCTTTTTCAATCCGATAGAACGGCATCGATCGTTCGCTGGATCCGTCGGCCCGAAACCGGAACAGGCCTGTCGATCCACGAAACCCGTTTGGATTTTCGAGAATTTTCTTGCTGAAGCCTTCAGGCCCGACCGAACTGGCAATCCCTGCGGTCAGGGCAACCATATCATAGGCGTAGGCCACGTTGACGTCGGCCGGGTAGTTGTATGTCGTCCTGAAGCGGTCGGCGATCGGCCCGGTTTCGCGCGGATCGAGTGTGGCGATATAGGCCCCCTCGAAAAGCGGATCCATGGGATGGTCCAGCCAACGGTTGGTTCCGACGACGGAGATTTTCTTCCCCGGAATGCCCTTTGATTTGAGGGCGGCAAGGATGGCTGACGGACTGCCATCGCCGCTGGCGACGATGACGGCGTCGGGGGCTTCCACCAGCGAGCCCATGTCGTCGACCGCTTTCGCGCCACTGTCGCCGGCCGAATACGGGACGGTGACCGCCAGCGTCGCGCCGTAGATGCTGAGGCTGTTTGCGACCCGCTTTTCCACGGCGCCGGCGTTTGGCCCTGCCGCGACCAGCAGGACGAACTTCTTGCTGCCTTTCGCCGCCAGTCCCGCGGCGCCCGCGGCGGCGCTGTCCGCTTCGCCCAGCAGCACGGCATAAACCCCGGCGCCGCCGGCGAAATTATCGGCAAGTGCCAGCACCGGTGGCCGCGTCGATCCCGACAGTCTGGCAATATGCTGGGCCGCCGGCAGTTCGGTCGGGCCGATGACGGCCTTCGACCCCGTCGTTATGGCCGTTATCGCCAGTTTGCTGGCCAGAGTGCTGTCGCCTCTGGTGTCCTCTACCGTCAGCGTAAGCAATCCATTGCCGATATCCGTCATCGCCAGCTTGGTGGCATCGAGCATCTTCCTGCCGTTTTCCCCTGCCGTTCCGGCGGCGGACAGCGGCAGCAACATGGTGATCTTCGTCGGACCGGTGCCCAGCGACTGGGTCGCCTGGACTGGACCGGCAACAGCGGCGCCATTCTGCCCGGCAGGTACGGCAACCGCCGCCGGATCGAGCGCTTCGGAAACGCGATCTTTCGATTGGCAGCCCGACACCATGATGGCGAGCGCAAGGGCAATTGCCCATGTCCGTGGACAGGGGATCGGTCGGCCAGCTTCCATGAATACTCCACCCCTATTTGCCACCGGCTTCCCGGTCTGGCCTTCAAGACATGTTACGGCGGACTTGCCGTGCCGTCTGCATTTCTTTTATCCGTGGAAAAGCCTGGCTCTGAGCGCCTTGATCTGTCGTGCCTGCCCGGCACTCCGATACCAGGCGCATTTCATGTACCGCGGCCCGGGCACGAACACGCGGCGCACGCAAACTCCTTTTGCCTGGGCAGGCGCTCCACCCTCTCCTCCTGGCGAAAATGCGGAAAAGCCGAAGGATGCCACCGGCAACGGGCCGGTCACGTCGATCCCCTCCCTTGCCAGGATTGCGCGCGCACGCTGACAGTAGCGCACCGAAAGTGCCGAGAACCGGCTTTCATTGTGCCCGGCGCGATACTTCATGACGGTGGTGCACAGATCGCCCGCGGCCAGCCTGTTGGCCAGCGCAAGATATCTGACCCCCAGCGCGATGTTGGTCGCCGGCGCGCTCAGATCGTCCAGGGAGCCTCGAAATCCAAGCATTCTGGCCGTAGCCGGCATCACCTGCATCAGGCCGACTTCGCCATCGGCGCCCTGCACGCCGGGATCGAACCCGCTTTCGATCTCCATGACGGCATGCGCCAGCAGCGGCTCCATGCCATAGATCGATGCCTGGCAGCTGGCAAACGCCTTGAATGTCTGCCGGGTCCACTGCGTGGCCGCCTCACAGTGCACCGGTGGCACCGGATTGGAGGACTGTTCCACGGAAGGTCGCTCCAGCCAGTTGGCGCTGGCCGGCGTGACAGCATGGCCAAAGCCGATCAACGCGACCGCACCGGCGATCGCGCTCAGGAATGATCCGTCGGCTGTCATGATGGCCAACAGGCGTGGCTTCGCCTATCCGGTCAGTGCATGTACTCGACCATGCGATCGTGAAAACACTCGCATTTGTTGAGTGTGTCTTCGTCCTTGTAGTTCGTCTTCAGGTAGCCGTAAGCCATGCCGCAAGCGACCTTGGCCTCCGACGCCCAGACAAAGACGGGCCGGGACGAGTTGATCCACTCCGAACTGTTGGCGGCGGCCACCGACTCGTCCATCAGCTTCACCACCTGCGTCCTGAGATCGACGATGTTGTCGTTCAGCACCAGGTTGGACGTGCCGACGGTACGGCAATAGTCGCCCGTCGGACCTTCGATGATGTCGGCGGCATAACCCGTCGACCCGACTGCCAGCAACAGCGTCGCAGCGGAAACCAGCAGTCTTGCAGAACGTTTCATGTTGAGCTCCCCTCGATATTAGCGATGTATAACATAATTACGCGGCCGCGCACCATGGCGTTAAACCAGGTTTGCCGTTGTCTGATGCTGGGTTACGCCATCGTCGTAGAGCAGCGTGATAGTGCTGGCCACGGGGTGATTCACTAGCTCCGCCACTGGGACAAAATTGGCCGGATCTCCCGAACCGCCCGTGTCGACACTCAGAGCGCCGGTTCCCGCATCGTAGTTCACGAAGTTGCCGATGTTGCCAGGAGTCGTGTCGAACAGCGCCGATAGGTCGATCTTGTCGCCGTCGCCGCCATTGTAGTCGATGATGACATCCTTGATGTTGAGATCATCGAGCTTGAACGTATCGGCGCCGTTTCCTCCAGTCATGGTGTCCTGGCCGAGGCCTCCGATGAGAAGGTCATTGCCGTCGCCACCGTTCAGAGTATCGGCTCCGGCAAACCCTTGCAGGATATCGTTGCCTTCATTGCCGTTCAGCGTGTCGCCATTGGCCGTACCCTGCATGGTCTCGGCATCCGCCGTGCCAGTATAGGTAACACCGTTGACAACGTGAACGTCCAGTTGCTGTGCCGTTGAGGTATCGCCGTCCGCGTCTTTCACGGTTACGTTGAAGGTGAGATCGGCATTTTGGGCCGTCGTCGTGGTGCTGACGAGCCCGATATCGGAAATCTTGAAGCCGTTATCATTGGTATCGGAGTTCAGGTTTTGAAACCCGGTGCTCGCTCCGCCGGCACCGATGTCACCGTTCAGATTGATCGCTGTGCCGGTGATGCCTTCATCGGTCGGAGTGATCTGTGCACCTACCAGCACATAGTGCTCACCGGCAGTATTGTAGTCATTCGATTCGATGATCAACAGGCCGTCATTGTTGTCGAGCGTTACGCTGGAGTAGATGCCCGGACCAGTGCCCGGGCCTTTGAAGATGTCGGCGTTCTCTACGTACATGGCCTTCGTCGTATAGGTGTCGGCTACCGTATCGTAGAGTTTCAGAATAACGATGAAGTCCTCAGCGTTTCCGATACCATCGAACTTCAGAAACATCGAACTCACCTGGGCAGTGGGCGTCAAACTTGTGAGCCCAGTTGGGTTTGTGGTGAAGAAGTCCATGTCCATGACTTCTCCCTGGCCCATGGTGTCGCCGGCAACGCCGTTTGCCGTACCGGAGATGGACACGAATGCCGAATCCTGGGTGAGATATTCTCCATTCACGTAGGTGAGCGAATTGCCGTCAAGCGAGCCCGATTGCAGGTTATTGGCATCAGTTCCAGAGCCCGGTTCCGCATAGCCGGTAAATTGGATGAACAGGTTTGCATTGACCTGGGCTACCGCCACATCCGGCTGGCTGGCGTCAGGCGTCGAGGTTCCCTCATGATAGCCGACTATAGAAGAAGAATTGCTCACAGTGCTGATCGTCACTGCGGAAATCGGGGCGGCCAGATCCACGGTGTAGGTTCCCGCCACCTTGTCGAAAGTGATGGTGCCTGTTTCCTGGGTGGACACCCCACCCGTGAGATAGCTGAAGCTGAGGTTGAATACGGCCGCTGTTGACGTCTCAGAAGCCCAGGTTACGGTCGGCGACGTGATCGCGTTTGCGGCCACAGTGCCGGCCAAAGTGATGGCGGCAAAGTCAGAATTGACGCTGCTGTAAGTCGTACGTCCGTCAGCACCGATGGAGTAGTCGAACACACCGGTTCCGCTGATGGTCCCGCTATTGGCGAAATAGAGATCTGTCTTGTCGAGAACTGTCGGCCCGTCGTCGTCGAAGGTGATCTGGCTCGACACATCGGCGGTGTTGCTCTTTGCCGTGTCATTGTCGCCGTCCTTGATCGTGACCGTCACGCCGAGGCTGCCGCTGGCCAGCGCCAGCGTCTCGTCGTAACTGTTAAAGCCGTTGCCGGCCGTCGCTTCCGTCGGATGATCCAGCGACAGATACTGCTCGACCGTGACCGCGCCGCTTGTCGCATTGATCGAGATCGCAAACGCCGCCTGGCCATTGAACGCGCCGCCGGACACAATGCCGACAACCGTGTTGCCGACCAGCTGGAGACTGATCGCCGAGCCATCCGTCAGCGTCAGGCCAGAGTTGGCATTCGTCACCGTCAATGCATAGGCCGTGCTCGCCGAGGCCGCGGGACCATCCGCGCCAAACAGCGCGCTTATCGTCACCAGCGCTCCTGCGCTGGTCGCTGTCGAGATATAGCCCGAGCCCGCCACATCGGGATCGTCGCCCTTCACGATGGCGCCCGTGTTGATCGTGGCAACGCCGCTCGAGGTCGCTGTCTCGTCGAGCGCGACCTTCACCGTCGAAGCCGCGGCCACCGTCACCGAGGGCCCGTCGTCGTCGAAGGTGATCTGGCTCGACACATCGGCGGTGTTGCTCTTTGCCGTGTCATTGTCGCCGTCCTTGACCGTGACCGTCACGCCGAGGCTGCCGCTGGCCAGCGCCAGCGTCTCGTCATAGCTGACAAAGCCGTTGCCGGCCGTCGCTTCCGTCGGATGATCCAGCGACAGATACTGCTCGACCGTGACCGCGCCGCTTGTCGCATTGATC
>NZ_JAMYKV010000081.1:0-20367 GCF_040317535.1 Mesorhizobium sp. M1409 | reverse complement strand
CTCGGTCTCCTTCCCACTTCAAACATAGCATGGGAACAACACACAGGATCCTCGGGTCTGCGCTGCGTCGCTGCGCTCCTTGCTCTGCCCTAGGATGACGAAACGCTAAGCGTTTCCACCACTTGCCAACGCACGCAGTCCGCAAGCGCGCCGTCAAGCCTATGCGCCAGAAACCAACTCTTGTTCGAGGACCATTGTTTCACGTGAATCATTTCCCAATGCAGAACTGCGAAAAAATCACGTCCAGCATATCCTCGACGTCGATGGCGCCGACGATCCGGCCCAAGCGGTCGGCGGCGAGCCGGAGCTCCTCGGCGCGCAGTTCCTGTCCGACAGTCCGGCCGTCGGTGGCGCGAAGCAGATGGTGGTTGGTCTCGCCAAGCAATTCCACGTGGCGCAGGCGCGACGGAAGGATATCGCCGGCGCTGCCGGCCGCCTCCGCGGCACGCCGACCGATTTCGGCCAGCAATGCCTCCACGCCGGTCCCGTTCTTCACCGAGATGACAAGATCATAGCTCCCGGCCGCATCGCTTGCCGCGCGACTCTCCGGGAGATCGATCTTGGTGCCGACGCGCAAGCTCGGGGCCCCGGTCGGCAGCGAACCGATGGGCCTGGGATCCGCGACGTCCTGAAGCAGCAGCAAGAGATCGGCGCCATGTGCCTTGGCCCTGGCCTTCTCGATGCCGATCGCCTCGACCTTGCCAGGGGCTTCGCGCAGCCCGGCCGTATCCGTAAGCCTGACGCGCAGCCCCTGAAGATCAAGTGTCACTTCAAGCAGATCCCGCGTCGTGCCAGGTTCATCCGTTACTATAGCGGCATCCCGCCGCGCCAGGGCGTTGAACAGACTCGACTTACCGGCATTTGGCGCACCAAGGATAACGACCTCAAAGCCGTCGCGAATGATCTCGGCAGCGCGAAACCCGGCGATGTGCCGATCGATTTCACCGATCATCGTCCGGACATCGGACCAGACCATATCCGAAACGGAACCCGGGACGTCGTCCTCGTCGGCGAAATCGATCTCGGCCTCTATCATGGCGCGGGCGTGGATCAGCCTGCGCCGCCAGCCGAGATAGAGTTCGCTCTGGACGCCCTCGGCGCTTTGCACCGCGAAGCGCCGCTGCGCCTCGGTCTCGGCATTGACGAGATCGGCCAACGCCTCGGTCTCGACCAGGTCGACCTTGCCGTTAAGGAAGGCGCGGCGCGTGAATTCCCCGGGTTCGGCGTGCCTGACGCCGTCGAAACCGGTGATCACCTCCAGCATCCTGGCCACCACGGCGCGCCCGCCATGGACGTGGAATTCCGCGACATCCTCGCCGGTAAAGCTGGCTGGTCCGGGAAAGAACACCACGAGGCCGTTGTCGAGGACGGTTCCATCGGGCGCCCGCAACCTGCGCAAAACCGCCGCGCGGTCCTTAACCATGGCGCCGGCGATCGTTTCGACCACGAATCGAGTCTGCGGGCCTGAAATACGTATGACGGCGACCCCGGCCGGAAGTCGGCCGCTCGACAACGCAACGATGGAATCTCCTGAAATCATTTGCCCGCTCTGCCGAACCGCCCTAGCTCTACGTCCATATGACAACTCCCAACCGAGGTATGCCCGTCGTGACGCTACCCGCCCAAAACCTGCTTGCCGAAGAAGCCAGCCCCTATCTGCAGCAGCACAGCGGCAATCCGGTGCACTGGCGGGCCTGGTCGCCGGCTTCGCTCGAAGAGGCAAAGGCACTGGACAGGCCGATCCTGCTCTCGGTCGGCTATGCCGCCTGCCATTGGTGCCATGTCATGGCGCACGAAAGCTTCGAGAACGACGGCGTCGCCGCCGTCATGAACCGTCTGTTCGTCAATATCAAGGTCGACCGCGAGGAGCGGCCGGACATCGACCAGATCTACATGGCCGCACTCTCCTCGATGGGCGAGCAAGGCGGCTGGCCGCTGACCATGTTCCTGACCCCGGACGGCAAGCCATTCTGGGGCGGTACCTATTTCCCGCGCGAGCCGCGCTATGGCCGCTCCGGTTTCATCCAGGTGATGGAGGCGGTGGACAAGGCGTGGCGGGAGAAGAGGGCAAGCCTGAACCAGAGCGCCGACGGCCTGACGTCCCATGTCGAGGCGCGGCTCGCCGGCTCGCATGCGAGAACAGCGCTCGACCGCGCCACGCTGGCGGAACTGGCCAAGGGCATAGACGGCATGGTCGACCAAGATCTCGGCGGCCTTCGCGGCGCGCCGAAGTTTCCCAATGCGCCCTTCATGCAAACCCTCTGGCTGTCCTGGCTGCGCGACGGCAACGCCACGCATCGCGACGATGTCCTGCTCAGCCTCGAACGGATGCTGAGCGGCGGCATCTATGACCATATCGGCGGCGGGCTCAGCCGCTACTCGACCGATGCCGAATGGCTGGTGCCGCATTTCGAAAAAATGCTCTACGACAACGCCCAGCTCATTCGCTTTTGCAACTGGGCCTACGCGGCGAGCGGCAATGAATTGTTCCGGCTGCGAATCGAAGAGACGGTCGACTGGCTGCTGCGCGAAATGCGCGCCGACGGCGGCGCCTTTGCCGCCAGTCTCGACGCCGACAGCGACGGCGAGGAAGGGCTGTTCTACACCTGGAGCAGGGACGAGGTAGAAGCGGCCCTCGGTGACGATTCCGCCTTGTTTTTCAAACACTTCACCCTGTCGAGCCCGCACGGATGGGAAGGCAAGCCAATCGTCCACCAAACCCGCCCCCAGCAGACGCAAAGTGTGATCGATCGGGAAGACCTCAGCCCGCTCAAGGCGAAACTTCTCGCCGCCCGGGAAGAGCGGGTCAGGCCCGGCCTCGACGCAAAGACGCTCACCGACTGGAATGGCCTGATGATTGCAGCGCTTGCCGAGGCCGGCCGGTCGCTGTCGCGGCCTGACTGGATCGACGCCGCGGCAAAGGCCTTTGCCCATATCAGCGCCGCCCCCCGCGAGGGCCGCTTGCCGCATTCGATGCTTGGCGCCAGGAAATTGTTCCCTGCTCTGTCGAGCGACTATGCCGCCATGACCAATGCGGCGATCTCGCTGTTCGAAGCGTCCGGCGATTGGAGCTATGTCGACCAAGCCAGCCAGTTCATCGGGCAGCTAGACCTGTGGCATGCCGATGCCGAAAGAAAAGGCTATTACCTGACCGCTTCGGACAGCGCCGACGTTCCGATCCGCATCCGGGGCGATGTCGACGAGGCCATTCCTTCAGCGACGGGCCAGATCATCGAGGCGCTGGTACGCCTCGCCTCCGTCACCGGCGATCTTGCGCTGCAAGAAAGAGCCTGGGAAGTCGCCGAACACGCGGCCGGCCGCGCGGCACAGCAGACCTATGGCCAGGCCGGTATCGTCAACGCCTGCGCGCTGGCCATTGAGCCGATCAAGCTGGTCATCGTGGATGGGCTGGAGGATCCAAAGCTCGTTCCGGTCGCGAATCGAAACCCGGACCCGCGTCGCGTCGACATTGTCGTGCCGATCGGTACGGCAGCGAATCGATCCTTGCTGCCCGGCGGAATCCTGCCGCCGTCCGACAGAGCGGGTGCGTGGTTGTGTACGGGGCAGGTTTGCCTGCCGGTGGTTGCGGATGCTGGAGTGCTCGAGCAGTTGTTGCGACGGCGATAGGCGAGGCGCCACATACGGGCGACTGTCCCAGGTCTACTTCGCCATATGTTTCAAGCGCCGGTGCCGCCTGCCGGGCATTTCTCCCCGTATAGTAACGGGGAGAAAGAAGCTGGCGGCAACGCCGGCACTTTCCTTGCAACGCTGGAGATTGGCGAAAGCGTCGATCACAGCGTCCCTCTCCCCGTCCCTATACGGGGAGAGGATGCCGGCAGGCAGGTGAGGGGCGGCACCGGCGTTTGCGATAAGTCGCGAAGGCAGTGCAGAGGTTGACGAGGGCAGGTCCGCCCTCGAATCCACCGCTTACGTGTTCATCGAATCGAAGAAATCCGCGTTGGTCTTGGTCTGCTTGAGCTTGTCGATCAGGAACTCGATCGCATCGGTGGTTCCCATCGGCGCCAGGATGCGGCGCAGCACGAAGATCTTCTGCAGATCCTGCTTGGAAACCAGCAGGTCTTCCTTGCGGGTGCCCGACTTCAATATGTCCATGGCCGGGTAGATGCGCTTGTCCGCCACCTTGCGGTCGAGCTGGATTTCGCAGTTGCCGGTGCCCTTGAACTCTTCGAAGATGACTTCGTCCATGCGGCTGCCGGTATCGATCAGCGCGGTGGCGATGATGGTCAGCGAACCGCCTTCCTCGATGTTTCTGGCGGCACCGAAGAAGCGCTTCGGCCGCTGCAGCGCGTTGGCGTCGACACCGCCGGTCAGCACCTTGCCGGATGACGGCACCACGGTGTTGTAGGCGCGGCCGAGGCGGGTGATGGAATCGAGCAGGATCACCACGTCGCGGCCATGTTCGACAAGGCGCTTGGCCTTCTCGATGACCATTTCGGCGACCTGCACGTGGCGAACGGCCGGCTCGTCGAAGGTCGAGGAGATCACCTCGCCCTTCACCGAGCGCTGCATGTCGGTCACTTCTTCCGGCCGCTCGTCGATCAGAAGCACGATCAGATAGCATTCCGGATGGTTGGCGGTGATCGAGTGGGCGATGTTCTGCATCAGAACCGTCTTGCCGGTGCGCGGCTGCGCGTTGATCAGCGCGCGCTGGCCCTTGCCGATCGGCGCGACCAGGTCGATCACCCGCGCCGAGATGTCCTTGGTGGTCGGATTGTCGATCTCCATCTTCAGCCGCTTGGTCGGATAGAGCGGCGTCAGATTATCGAAGTGGATCTTGTGACGGATCTTCTCGGGATCGTCGAAATTGATCGTGTTGACCTTGAGCAGGGCGAAATAGCGCTCGCCCTCTTTCGGACTGCGGATCGGCCCTTCGACCGTATCGCCGGTCTTCAGCGAAAAGCGCCGGATCTGCGACGGCGAAATGTAGATGTCGTCGGGACCTGGCAGATAGTTGGCGTTGGCTGAGCGCAGGAAGCCAAAACCGTCCTGCAGCACCTCGACCACGCCATCGCCGATGATCTCGATCTCCTGGGCGGCCAGTTTCTTCAGGATCGCGAACATCAGCTCCTGCTTGCGCATGACGCTGGCGTTCTCGACCTCGAGCGATTCGGCATAAGCGATCAGCTCTGGCGGTTTCTTGTTCTTGAACTCGGCGAGTTTCATTTCTTGCATAGACGGACCTTGAATAGATGGAGTCTGGGTAAGCTTTGGGAAAATATCGGCGGGATGCGACAAATGCCGGGCGCGGCCGAAAACATTGAAGGGCGGCGCATGACGGGAAGGAAGACCCGTCTTTTATCGTCGGTCTGGTGAAAGAGCAAGCTGAGTTTTGCGAGCTACAAAGCCTTAGAACGGCTTGACGACAACCAGGATGACGATTGCGATCATCAGCAATGTGGGGATCTCGTTGACGATTCGCCAGTGCTTGGCGGGCTTCTCGTTGCGGTCCTCGGCGAATTCGCGCACCGCGCCGGCCAGATAGCCATGGACGGCGGACAATAAAAGCACCGCCCCGATCTTGGCGTGCAGCCAGCCGCCCTGGAAACCAAAGCCTTTCCAGGCGAGCCACAGGCCGAACACCCAGGTGACGATCATCGCCGGATTGATGATGCCGCGCAGCAGGCGCCGCTCCATCACCTTGAAGGTCTCCGACTGCACCGAGCCCTTCTCGGCATCGGCGTGGTAGACCAGCAGCCGCGGCAGATAGAGCATGCCGGCCATCCACGAGATGACGGCGAGGATATGGATCGCCTTGGCCCACGGATAAAAACTATCGGGTGCCGCGAAATACAAAAGCGCGGTGAGCAGGGCCAGCACGGCGATACCTGATATCATGCGCATCATCGCCTGACCGGTGCTGTTCGCGTTTTTCATCTCGGCCATCAGCGTGTCGCGCTCCGCACCTGTCTCACCATTGCTTCGACATGGGCGATCGGCGTCTCCGGCGTGATGCCGTGACCGAGATTGAAAATCAACGGCCCCTCTCCCAGCGCTTTCAGGATCGCTTCGACGCCGTCGGACAGCGCCTTGCCGCCAGCCACGAGGCGCAAGGGATCGAGGTTCCCCTGAACCGCACCCGAGCGCTGCAAATCCCTCGCCGCCTCCAGGGGCACCGTCCAGTCGATCCCCAGACCCGTTACGCCGGTCCTCTGGCGATAGGTCTGGTAGCGGGCGCCGGCGCCCTTGGGAAAACCGATGATCGGAACATCGGGATGAACAGCTCGAACCTGCCTGACGATCTCCGCCACCGGCTGAACGCAGAACAGGTCGAAGGACGCATCGTCGAGCACGCCGGACCAGGAATCGAAAATCTGCACCACATCCGCACCCGCCTCGATCTGCCGGATGAGATAGGCGGCCGAATGATCGGCAAGCACTTTCAGCAAGTGCTGGAATGCCGCCGGTTCGCGATAGGCGAACAAACGCGCCGGCGCCTGGTCGGGCGTGCCATGGCCGGCGATCATATAGGTCGCCACCGTCCACGGCGCACCGCAGAAGCCGATCAGGGTTGTCTCATCGGGCAGTTTGGCCCGCAGCCGGCGAACCGTCTCGTAGACCGGTTCGAGATTCACGTGAAACACCTTGCTTTCCAGAGCCGCAATCTCCGGCGCGGTGATCGGCGTCAGCAGCGGCCCTCGCCCCTCTTCGAAGCGGACGTCGCGGCCAAGCGCGTGCGGAACGACGAGGATGTCCGAGAACAGGATCGATGCATCGAAACCAAAACGCTCGATCGGCTGCAAGGTCACTTCGACGGCAAGGTCGGGATCATAGCAGAGGTCGAGAAACGATCCGGCGCGTCTGCGTGTCTCCCGATACTCAGGCAGATAGCGCCCGGCCTGACGCATCATCCAGAGCGGAGGCGGAAAGTGAGCCTTGCCCTTCAGGACGTCCAGCATGATCCGGTTCTGGGGCATCGAGCGCTCGCTTCTCCCAGCCTCTTCTATAATTAAAGATTCTTATATCTAAGATTCTTCTGATTCTAAGAGTCTGTTGGTTCTGGTGGTTGTCACCTGTCCCGCTTTGCTCCGGAAAACACCAGCCAACATATTGTCGCGCGCTTCTTTTTCCAAACTGCGGGGTTCTGGGGACGAACAGGAATCCGCCACTGGAGTCAAAGCGTTACGAGACGCGGGGAAAAGCCCGCCCTGTGGACGGACGAGAGGCAAGAGAAGCCGTCCCCAAACTTGTCCCCAGCCGCCCGACGAAGCTGACAGGGCAACGAATTGTGGACAAACCGCCATCTGATACAGTCACCTCCCATCGGCCCGTCTTTTCATCCCGCTTTATCCACAGAAGCCCACAGCCTCAGGTGACCCCCTGTGAACAAACCCCAAAGCTTCTTCCATCTGCACCTGATTTCCGACGCGACCGGCGAAACGCTGCTCGCCGCCGGCCGGGCGGCTTCGGCGCAATATAAGGATGCGCGCGCCATCGAGCACATCTATCCGCTCATCCGCACCGAAAAGCAGGTGGCGAAAGTGTTCGAGGACATCGAGGAGGAGCCAGGCATCATCCTCTACACGGTCGTCGACCAGAAGCTGGCGCGCGGCATTGACGAGCGCTGCGCGACGATGGGCCTGCCCTGTGTGTCGGTGCTGGAGCCGGTGCTGACCGTGTTCCAGTCCTATCTCGGCACGCCGGCCGGCCGCCGCGTCGGCGCCCAGCATGTTCTCGACGCCGAATATTTCCGCCGCATCGACGCACTCAATTTCACCATGGACCATGATGACGGTCAGCTGCCGCTCAACATGGACGATGCCGATGTCGTGCTGATCGGCATCTCGCGCACCTCGAAGACGCCGACCAGCATCTATCTCGCCAACCGCGGCATCAAGACCGCCAACATTCCGATCGTGCTCGGCGTGCCGGTGCCGGAAAGCCTGGTCAACGCCAGCAAGCCGCTCATCGTCGGGCTGATCGCCACCGCCGAGCGCATCTCGCATGTCAGGCAAAACCGCCTCCTCGGCAACAGCAGTTCTTATGAGGCATCGGACTATGTCGACCGCGCCGCCATCAGCGAAGAGCTCGCTTATGCCCGCAAGATCTGCACGCGCCACGGCTGGCCGATGATCGACGTCAGCCGCCGCTCGATCGAGGAAACGGCGGCGGCTATCGTTGCCCTGCGAGGGAAGTCGCGCTAGGGCAGGTAAGATAAGTGAGCACCAACACCCCTCATCCGACCTCGCTTCGCGAGGCCACCTTCTCCCACAAGGGGAGAAGGAAGGACGTGGCGCCGTCGTCTCCGCAAGGTACCGCCAGTTGGCGATCTGCAGCAGCGTACGCGCAGGACTTCCCTTCTCCCCTTGTGGGAGAAGGTGGCCGAGCGAAGCTCGGTCGGATGAGGGGTGCGTGACGGAACGCCAACCTGGGTGAATCAGCATGACCGAGAAAATCATCCTCGCCTCCGGCAGCCCGTTCCGCAAGGCGATGCTCGTCGATGCCGGCGTCGATGTCGAGGCGGTTCCGGCCGATGTCGACGAACGGGCGCTCGAGGCGCCCTTGCAGGACAGCGGTGTCTCGCCCGAGGATGTCGCCCTGGTGCTGGCCGAGGCCAAGGCCACCGAAGTCAGCGAGCGCAGGCCGGGCGCCCTGGTGCTCGGCTGCGACCAGACGCTGTCGCTCGGCGACGAGGTGTTCCACAAGCCGGCCGATAGGGAAGGCGCGCGCCGTCATCTGCTGGCGCTGTCGGGCAAGACCCATCAGCTCAACAGCGCTGCCGTGCTGATCCGCGACGGCGCGGTGCTGTGGCGGCATGTCGGCATCGCTTCGATGACCATGCGCAAGCTCGACCCGGCCTTCATCGGCCGCCATCTCGCCCGCGTCGGTGCCAAGGCGCTGGGAAGCGTCGGCGCCTACCAGATCGAAGGCGAAGGCATCCAGCTCTTCGACAAGATCGAGGGCGATCATTTCACCATTGTCGGCCTGCCGCTGCTGCCGTTGCTGGCCGAACTGCGCACGCTTGGAGCGATCGATGGCTGAGGCGTCGAAAAAGGCCTTCGTCACCGGCCACCCGGTCAAGCATTCGCGCTCGCCGAAGATCCACGGCTATTGGCTGGCCAGGCATGGCATCGACGGCAGCTACGAGGCCATCGATATCGCGCCGGAAAATTTTGCCGCGTTCGTGAAGACGCTGCAGGCGAACGGCTACCGCGGCGGCAACGTCACCATCCCGCACAAGGAGGCGGCCTTCGCGCTGGCCGAGCGCCGCGACCAGGCGGCGCAAGAGATCGGCGCCGTCAACACGCTGTGGTTCGAGGACGGCGCCTTGTGGGGCGGCAACACCGACGCGCACGGCTTCGCCGCCAACCTCGACGATCATGCGCCGGGCTGGGCGAGCAACGGCCCGGCGGTCGTGCTCGGCGCCGGCGGCGCATCGCGCGCCGTCGTCCATGCGCTGAAGGAGCGCGGCGTCGCCGACATCCGCATCGTCAACCGGACACTCGCCCGGGCTATGGAATTGCGCGATCGTTTCGGCGCCGGCGTTTCGGCGCATGGCATGGCGGCGACCGATGAATTGCTTGGCGACGCCGGCCTGCTGGTCAACACAACCGCACTCGGCATGCATGGCAATGAAGGCCTGCCGGCCGATCCCGCTATGCTGCCGGACCACGCCATCGTCACCGATATCGTCTACGTGCCGCTGGAGACGCCGCTGCTTGCGGCGGCCCGCGCGAGAAACCTGAAGACGGTCGACGGCCTCGGCATGCTGCTGCATCAGGCGGTGCCCGGCTTCGAGCGCTGGTTCGGCGTCAGGCCGCGGGTCACGGCCGAACTGCGCGCGATCATCGTTGCCGATCTGGTGCCGAAGCCATGATCGTGCTCGGTCTCACCGGCTCGATCGGCATGGGCAAGTCGACCACGGCGAAGATGTTCGCCGAGGCCGGCGTGCCGGTCCACGATTCCGACGAGACGGTGCATCGCCTCTATGCCGGCAAGGCCGCGCCCCTGGTCGAGGCGGCCTTTCCCGGCACAACATCTGCCGGCGTGGTCGACCGTGCAAAACTTGGCCAGCGCGTGCTCGGCGACGCCGCCGCGCTGAAGCGTCTGGAAGCGATCATCCATCCGCTGGTGCGCGCCGATGCCGATGCCTTCCTGGCGCGTCATCGTGCCGCCGGCGCGCCGATCGCCGTTCTCGACATTCCGCTGCTGTTCGAAACCGGCGGCCGCGACCGCGTCGACAAGGTCGTCGTCGTCACCGCGCCAGCCGAAATCCAGCGCGAACGCGTGCTGGCGCGGCCCGGCATGACGGAGGAGAAACTGGCGTCGATCCTGGCCAAGCAGGTGCCGGATGCGGAAAAGCGCCGTCAGGCCGATTTCGTCGTCGACACGGGACAGGGTTTCGACGCCGCGCGAGCTCAGGTGAATGCGATCATCAGGCAGCTGACAGGGGTCGGCAAGCCGGGCCACTGACATTTGCTGATGTCGGCGCCGCCCCTCATCTGCCTGCCGGCATCTTCTCCCCGTATAGTGACGGGGAGAAGGACGCCTTCGCGAAGGATTTCGCCAATCTCCAACGTTGCGGAAAAGGTGCCAAGGTTGCGGCCAGCCCACTTCTCCCCGTCACTATACGGGGAGAAGTGCCCGGCAGGGCGATGAGGGGCGGCACAAACCTGAAGTGATTATTGTGACCAGCGCGGTTTCCCATTGCCATTTTGTTCCGGTCTCACGATTCTGCTCCCCAGGAGCAACTGATTCGATGCGTGAGATCATCTTCGACACGGAAACCACCGGCCTCGATTCGCGCGACGACCGCGTGATCGAGCTGGGCGCCGTCGAGCTGGTCAACCGCTTTCCGACCGGAAAGACCTTCCACCACTACATCAATCCTCAAGGACGCGCGATCCACGCCGAGGCGCAGGCCGTGCACGGCATCAGCGCTGCGGATCTCGCGGGCAAGCCGACCTTCGCCGAAATTGCGCGGGAATGGCTGGACTTCACCGAGGGCGCCAAGCTGGTCGCCCACAACGCCACCTTCGACGTCGGCTTCCTCAATGTCGAATTCGGTCGTCTCGGTCATCCCCTCATCGACAACGGTCTTGTCGTCGACACGCTGGCGCTGGCGCGCCGTAAGCACCCGATGGGCCCCAATTCGCTCGACGCGCTCTGCCGGCGCTACGGCATCGACAACACAAGGCGCGCCAAGCACGGCGCCCTGCTCGATTCCGAATTGCTGGCCGAGATCTATATCGAACTGATCGGCGGCAAGCAGGCAGCCCTCATCCTCGACAGCGCCACCGCGCCGGCGCAAGGCGGCGAGAATGTCCGCCAGATCGAGATTGTGGTAAGCCAGCGCCCGGCATCCTTGCCGCTCCGCCTGACCGAAGCCGAGCGCGCGGCGCACGCCGGCATGGTCGCGACGTTGGGCGAGAAGGCGTTGTGGTTGAAGGTTCTGGGGAATTAGCGACGGTTGGAGGTTGGTTGCAACGAGGTGCCAGCGCCAACCTCGGAGATTGGCCGAAGCCCTCCTCGTCTTCGTCATCCTAGGGCGGAGCAAGGAGCGAAGCGACGCGCGCAGACCCTAGGATCCATGCCGTGACGCAAGCGGCGGATCAAAACGGCCCAAGATCGAGCGCTACCACCCCGTCCCGCGAAACAGCTCGAACCATTCCGGATTGGCCTTTTCGATCAGGTCGATCTTCCATTGACGTGGCCAGCGCTTCAGCGACTTCTCGCGCTGGATGGCATCGGTGATATCGAAAAATTCTTCGTACCAGACCAGCCGCTGCACGCCGTAGCGGCCGGTGAAATGAGAGCCTTGGCCCGACTTGTGCTCCGGCATGCGGCGACCAAGATCGCTGGTAACACCGATATAGATGGTGCCACCCTTCTGGCTCGCAGTCATGTAGACATAACCGGTCATGGTTTTAGCGTAGCGAGCATAGGCGCGGGGACAAGCGCCATTCTGATCCGTTGCATTCTAAGGCAAACGTCACGGCATGGATCCTAGGGTCTGCGCTGCGTCGCTACGCTCCTTGCTCCGCCCTAGAATGACGAAGACGCGAGGACTTCGGCTAACCTCGAAGATTCGCTATCCCACCCCCAAAAACAAAAAACCCGGCGCGAGGGCCGGGCTTTTCACAATCCGTCGCAGGCAGGCCTCAGCTCACCTTGACCTTGGACGCCGCCTGGTCCTCGGCCAGCTTCTGCTGGAACATCTGCGCGAAGTCGATCGGGTCGAGCATCAGCGGCGGGAAGCCGCCATTGCGGGTTGCCTCGGCGATGATCTGGCGGGCGAACGGGAACAAAAGGCGCGGGCATTCGATGAACAGGATCGGCAGCATGTGTTCCTGCGGGAAGCCCGCGACGGCGAACACGCCGCCATAGACCAGCTCGACATTGAACAGCACTTCCTGGTCGAAGGACGCCTTGGCGTTCAGCGTCAGATTGACGTCGAACTGCTTGTCGGAGAGCGGGTTGGCGTTGACGTTGACGTTGATGGCGATGCCGGGCGCCTTGTCGCGGCCGCGCAGCGAATTCGGCGCGCCGGGGCTCTCGAAGGAAAGGTCCTTAACATATTGCGCCAGAACGTTGAGCGACGGCTGCGCCGCGTTTCCGTTTCCGTTGGCTGCGCCGACCGGCGCGTCATCTTTGCTGGCCATAAGCCTTGTCCTCTTGCCTGGGCAGCGTCGCTGACCGAATTGAAATCGGGCGTTCGCTACCATGGCGGGGATGACAAGACAAGGTTTGCCGCCTTCTTCTCCCGTCCCGGGATGGCGCTAGGCGGCGGCCTCAATCGTCCTTGAGGCGGCGCCAGGGCGAGTTGTGGTCCGGTCCGCGCTTGAAGTCGTCTTCGCGCGAATAATCGCCATCGTCGAGGTCGATGGTCTTGTCGCGCCGCCGGCCGCGGAAGCCACCGGTCGAAAAATTCGTGGCCAGCACGACGCGGCCCTTCAAGGCCCGCCAGGCGAGGTCGCGGACCGGCGGCAGGAACAGCAGCAGGCCGATAATGTCCGTGATGAAACCGGGGATGATCAAAAGGATCGCCGCCAGCACGATCATGGCGCCATGCGCAAGCTGCCCGCTCGGATCGCGGCCGGCGTCCATTTCGGCGCGGATACGCGTCATGACGCCGAAACCCTGATGCCTGAGCAGCAGCGCGCCGGCGATACCAGACGCCAGCACCAGGCCGACCGTCGCCAAAGCGCCGACCTGGCGACCGACGACCACGAAGCCGGCGATTTCCAGCAGCGGAAGTGCCAGGACAAAAAGCGGAAGGAACGAAATGCGCAAGTCTTGGCAACCTTTCGGATCGTTGTGATCGTTTCGATTGTTTCGGCGGCGAGCAATCGCCGCTGGCACTGAGGCCGTTAGATAGGTATGCCTGCCTTTGATTTGAATGATTGCGCCTTGCGTTCTATATGCTTTGAATGTTGAACGCTATGCGACCGCGGCCATTGGGCCCGACGGTCCGGCCACAGGGCAGGGATTGATTGGCGGAAGATATGGGTTTCTTCGACTTCGGCACGATTTTCTTCCTGATTGCGGCGGTGGTCATCTTTTTCCAGCTGCGCAATGTGCTGGGCCGTCGCACCGGCAGCGAACGGCCGCCCTTCGATCCCTATACGGCGGCCCGCGGTGGCGACAAGGATGCCGCCCAGAAATCCGAGAACGTCGTCTCGCTGCCGCGCAAGCGTCTGCCGGGCGAGCCCGCGGCCGACACCTATGCGGCGATCGACGCCTTCGCCAAGCCCGACACCGACCTCAACAAGGGGCTGCGCGCGATCAAGGACAACGACCCGTCCTTCGAGCCGAAGAGTTTCGTCGACGGCGCCAAGATGGCCTATGAGATGATCGTCATGGCCTATGCCGACGGCGACCGCAAAACGCTGAAGAACCTGTTGTCGCGCGAGGTCTTTGACGGCTTTGTCGCGGCAATAGGCGAGCGCGAGGCCAAGGCGGAGAAGATCCAGTCGTCTTTCGTCGGCATCGACAAGGCCGACATCGTCTCGGCCGAGATGAAGGGCGGCGAGGCGCATGTCACGCTTCGCATCATCAGCGAGCTGATTTCGGCGACCCGCGACAAGGCCGGCGCGGTGATCGATGGCGACCCGGAAACCGTGGCCGAGGTCAAGGACGTCTGGACCTTCGCCCGCGACACACGCTCGCGCGATCCCAACTGGAAGCTCGTCGCCACCGAGGAAGAAGACTGAACCCGGAACGGCGGCGAGGCTCCGGTGTCGCTATCGCCTCTCTTTGTCGGAAAATCTTTTGCCGATCTCCCCGGCTGGGACGATGACGACCATCTGGCGGCCTTCGAAGCCTTTCGCCGTTCAGCCTTTCACGTCCTGACCAAACCGTATCGCAGCGGTGCGCTCGGCGTCGATTTTGATGCCTTCACCAAGGCCTACGCCGAGGCTCGCACCGTTTCGCCGCCGAATCGGTCGGGGAAGGAGGCCCGCACCTTTTTCGAGCGCCATTTCATTCCAGCGCATATCGGCGGCGAGAATGGCGGCGTCGGCCTCGTCACCGGTTTTTATGAGCCCGTCGTCGAAGCGTCGCCGGTGCGAACCGAGCGCTTTTCGGTGCCGCTGCTGTCGCGCCCGGCCGATCTCGTCGATATCGACGACGGCAACCGGCCGCCCAGCCTGGACCCTTACCTCGCCTTCGCTCGCCAGACCGGGGACCGGCTGGTCGAATATCCCGACCGTGGCGAGATCGAGCGCGGGGCGCTGGCCGGCAAAGGCCTGGAAATCGCCTGGCTGGCCGACAAGCTCGATGCCTTTTTCATTCACGTGCAGGGTGCCGCACGACTGAACATGACCGACGGCCGGCTTTCCCGCGTCACCTATGCCGCCAAATCCGGCCAGCGCTTCACCGGGCCCGGCAAGGTGTTGAGCGAACTGGGAGAAATCCCGTTGGCGCAGGTGACGATGCAGTCGATCCGCGCCTGGTTCAAGGCGCATCCGGACCGCGTCGACGAGATCCTGTGGCGGAACCGCTCCTACATCTTCTTCCGCGAGGCCAATGTCGAGGACAGGTCGCTCGGTCCGATCGCCGCCGCCAAGGTGCCGCTGACGCCGGGACGATCGATTGCCGTCGACCGCCTGCTGCACACATTCGGCACGCCGTTCTATATCGATGCGCCGACGCTCACCGCCTTCGACGCCAAACCGTTCCGGCGCCTGATGATCGCGCAGGACACAGGCTCGGCCATCACCGGGCCGGCGCGGGGAGATCTCTTCGCCGGTTCCGGCGATGCGGCCGGCGAGATCGCGGGCGTGGTGCGCAACGCCGCGGATTTTTATGCGCTGGTGCCGCGCGCGCTTATTTCGGACGCGAATCGATGATCCGGCGCACCGAGAAGCTGAGCGAAGACGACCGCGTTCTGTGGAACCTGGTGGCGCGCACGGCCAGGCCGCTCAAGGGCAGGATCGCCGTCGACATTCCCGAAATTGCCACCGAGGCCAGGCCGACACCGCCGCAAGCGGCGCTGGCCGCCGCCAATCCGCCCGGCGCGGCAAAGCCGAAGACGCAGCATGTCGCGCATGCGCTCGACGAGCCGACGCTGGACAAGCTGTCGAAGGGCCGGCTGCCGATCGAGGGCCGGGTCGATCTGCACGGCCTGACCCAGGACGAGGCCTATTCGCTGCTGTTTTCATTCCTGCACCGGGCGCATGCCGGCGGCATCCGCTATGTGCTGGTCATAACCGGCAAGGGATCGTCCTCAGGCGGCGATGGCGTCTTGCGGCGCGCCGTACCGGCCTGGCTGTCGACGCCTGCTTTCCGCCCGCTGGTCTCCAGCCACGACCACGCCGCCCGCAACCATGGCGGTTCGGGCGCGCTTTATATCCGGCTGCGGCGGCTTCGATCGTGAGGAGTTCGCTCATGAAGGTGGGTGCATGACCCCGTTCGGCGAGAAGCTGCGGGCGCTGCGAGGCGAACGCGGCGTCAGCCAGAAGGACATGGCGGCGGCGATCGGCGTCAGCGCCGCCTACCTGTCGGCGCTCGAGCATGGCAGGCGCGGCGCGCCGACCTGGACGCTGATCCAGAAGATCATCGGTTATTTCAACATCATCTGGGACGACGCCGAGGATCTGGCGCGGCTGGCCGAAGCCTCGCATCCCCGCGTCAAGCTCGACACGTCGGGTCTAAGCCCCGCCGCTACCGAGCTGGCCAATCTGCTGGCCGAGAACATCGAAAAACTCGACGAGGCGGAGCTTCGCCGCATCACCGCATCGATCCGCGCGGCGCTGGGCCGGCGGCCGTAGCTTCGCGATCCGCGCCGGAGGCGCGCCTTGGCGATTTTCTCGCAAAGGCGTCCCGCTTTACGCAAAGAGATGCCCGCCGGCGATCCGCCAGCAGGCATCTGTGGTGAGATCATTTCTTGCCGGCCGTGCCGCCATTGTTTCCCCGGCCGCCCTTGTCGTTATGGTCGTGGCCATTGTTTCCACCGCCCAGGCAGTTCGACTCGCCGACGCTGCAACAGCGGCCGATCCACAAATCGTTGGTAGAGGTGTTGGCGCAGCTTGGGATGGTCTGGTTGGCCAAGGCGGGTCCGGCCAGTGCCGATAACGCGATGGCGGCGAGGAATGCATTTCGCAAAAGTAAAGTCATCTGAAGTCTCCATGATTGGTTTCCGTCTACGGCCATGTGTCGTCGGCCGGAAGGAAATGGTTCACGGAGAGATGTGAAATTCTGTCGGAGGTGGTGTCGCGAGCAGCGACAGGGATCCAGTTGGCAACGCCTCGCCGCCCCTCATCCGCCTGCCGGCACCTTCTCCCCGTATAGTGACGGGGAGAAGGGAACTGGTCGCGACCTCGTCGCTCTTCTTGCAACGTTGATGATTGGCGAAACTGTTGGTGACGGCGTCTTTCTCCCCGTCACTATACGGGGAGAAATGCCCGGCAGGGCAATGAGGGGCGGCGCCGACCTTGGCATTGTAAAACAACGGAGAAACGCATCCCATGGGAGGCGCGAGCGCCGTCACGCTTTGAAGCGGCTGCGTCCAGCCGCTACTACTGAACCGCGCCGACCAGGACCTGCTGGCCGCCGCGGATCGAGACCCAGCGGCCGGTGTTGTCGATCGCCTGCCGCTTGAGGAAGCGGTAGCCGGTCGCGTCCCACGCCTTGACCTTGTCGGTCAGATTGTCGAGCACGTAGTCGCCCTTGTCGGTGCGCACCGTCAGCACGGCGTGACCCTCGCCGTCGGGCTTGCGCACGACGGTGATCAGCAGATCGGCAAGCGAGATGCTCATGCGCGAAAGCTGGCGCCGTTTCTCCAGCACGTAGTCCTCGCAATCGCCGACGTCCCTGTCAGGATAGGCCCAGACCTCGTCCTTGCCATAAATGTCCATGTCGCTCATCGGCTTGACGGCGGCGTTGACCCTGGCGGTGACGTTGAGAAGCTTGCGCATCAGCCCGTCGGTCATTGGGGCCGGCGCGAGATTGGATGGGCGGATCGAGCATTCGCTGGGATGCAGCTTGCAGAAATCATAGTGGCCGATCGGCTGCGAGGTGAGGCCCCCGGTCGCCATCGCTCCGGCCGCCAAAGCCGGTGCTATCCAGCCTCCCGTTACCGCCAGACCAGCCGCCGCACATGCGCGCAGCCTTCGCGCCACTGATGAGGAAATCATTGTCCCCGCTCACCCTTTGTTATTAACGAAAGGTTAAGGGGGATTTACAGTCCATGTCAATTACGACGACGGCCGGATTGTCGGCATGGTTACCCGAGGGGCTGGACAGCGGCACTTGTGCAACAGAAGCGCCGGCGGTTTTGCCGACCGAATCGCCCGAATTGTCGCCTCCAGGCCTTGTTTTATGCATGTCGTGCCCCGAAGCCACTGCGACCTCGGGTCACGCCCGTGAATTATCTTTTGGCTGTACGGACCAGCTTCGGCTTCACCGCGACACGGTTCTGGCGGCCATAGCTGGTGATGAAGTCGACGATGCGCGGCACGATTTCGGAGCGGAAGCGCGAGCCGTTGAACACGCCGTAATGGCCGACCGCCGGCTGCATGTAGTGGGCATGCCGCTCAGTGGGGATGTTGGGGCACAAATCGTGCGCCGCCTTGGTCTGGCCAAGGCCGGAAATATCGTCGTTCTCGCCTTCGACCGTGAACAGCGCGACGTTGCGGATATCAGACGGATCGATCCTGGTGCCGCGATGCGTCATCTCACCCTTGGGCAAGGCCTGGCGCACGAAGACGGTATCGACGGTCTGCAGGTAGAACTCCGCCGTCAGGTCCATGACAGCCAGATATTCGTCGTAGAAATCGCGGTGCTTCACGGCATTGTCGCCGTCATGCTTCACAAGGTGCATGAAGAAGTCCTTGTGGGCGATGATGTGGCGGTCGAGGTTCATGCTCATGAAGCCGGACAGCTGCAGGAAGCCCGGATAGACCTCGCGGCCGAAGCCCGGCACCGGCCACGGCGCGCTCATGATGACATTGTCGCGGAACCAGTCGATGCCCTTTTCCTGCGCCAGCAGATTGACCGCGGTCGGGTTGCGGCGAGTGTCGATCGGTCCGCCCATCAGGGTCATCGTCGAGGGCACGAAGGGATCGCCCTTGGTTTCCATCAGCGCCACGGCGGCCAGCACCGGCACCGAAGGCTGGCACACCGCCATCACATGCGTGTCGGGACCCAGCGCATGCAGCATGTCGATGATGTAGTCGATATAATCGTCGAGATCGAAGCTGCCGTCGGCCAGCGGAACCATGCGGGCATCGACCCAGTCGGTGATGTGCACGTCGGCATGGGGCAGCATGGCTTCCACCGTGCCGCGCAGCAGCGTCGCATAGTGGCCCGACATCGGCGCCACGATCAAAAGCTTTGGGTCGGGCTTGCGCCCGGCGGGAACGGAGCGTTCGAAGCGGACGAGATTGCAGAACGGCCGCGACCAGACGGTCTTCTCGGCGACCTCGACGCTCTTCCAGTCGACCACTGTCTTGTCGAGGCCGAAGGTCGGCTTGCCGTAGCGGCGCGTCGTGCGCTCGAACAATTCGGCGGTCGCCGCGATCGAACGGCCGAAGGACGTGTGCGAAAACGGATTGAGCGGATTTCTGTAGAACAGCCGCACCGCATCGGCATAGAGGCGCGCCGGCTGCAAGGCCGCGTGGTTCATTTCGTAGAGCTGGTAGAACATCGAGAACCCCGCTGCTGCTGCGACCGAAGGGACGACGAGCAGCGCCGAGCCTTAAATGTCTCGCGGCGAAGTTAACAACTAATTGCTGCGATGCAATACGTCACGCGGCGTGACCAATGCTTCTTTGGTTCAAGGCACTGGGAATCGGCCCTGAATGGCGCCAGCCGGCTCAGTGTGCGGCTGCGAAATGTGTAAGTAATGTGTCCGGCCCCTCTTGCCGGAAACAGGAAGCTCAGACGCGCGCCATGCACACGGAAGTGTGGCCGGAACCAATGAAGCCGAGCTGGCCGGCCGCACCCTTCGACAGGTCGAGCACGCGACCCCTGATGAACGGGCCGCGATCGTTGATGCGCACGACGACGCTGCGGCCGTTGTTCTTGTTGGTTACCCTGAGCTTGGTGCCGAAAGGCAAAGTGCGGTGGGCGGCGGTCATTGCCGACGGGTTCATGCGCTCGCCCGATGCGGTCTTCGAGTGCAGGGCATACCACGAGGCGCGGCCGCACTGGCTGGCGGCGGTTGCCGAAGATGCGCCGACCATTAGGCCAGCAACGATCGTTACCGCGACAAGCGCGGTCTGTTTTGAGTTCTTCATATTTGAGGGATGGCTCCGTTTTCGACAGACCCCAGCCGTTAGGAGCCAAATAAGGCGGGAAATGCGGCAATCATCTGTCGGTTCCGTGGCGATGGCACACGTTTGGAGTCACTGGGTAACAGTCTGTCAGGGATTTTCCAGCGCGCGCTGATCAATTGATCATGATCTTCGACACGATATCCGGGATTTGTTTGACAAGATCGAACGTTGATATCCAAGTAGAAGTGCGCGCGATCGGGTCCCTTCCTTTGGCTCTTTCATCGTGGCCGCAACCCCGCAACCGATCGACTTTGAAAGCGAGATCCATCAATGAGACTGACCAAAAATCTGCTGGCGTTGGTTGTGCTGGCCATTGGTGCGCTGTGGTCGCTGCAAGGCGTTGGCGTGATCGGCGGCAGCTTCATGACCGGCCAGTCGCAATGGCTCTATATCGGCCTCGTCACCATGCTGGTCGGCCTGATTGGGCTGGTGTGGGCGAACCGGTCAGGAGGGTAAGCTGCGATGGGAAGCGCTGGCGATCCGTCGCCTCGGCATCGCGAAGGATCGTGCGGAGCCGCCGGTTGCAATTGGCGAAAACGCCCATCCCTTCGTCATCCACGGGCGGAGCAAGGAGCGCAGCGACGCAGCGCAGACCCGAGGATCCTGTGTGTTGTTCCCATGCTATGTTTGA
>NZ_JAMYKV010000080.1:0-21011 GCF_040317535.1 Mesorhizobium sp. M1409 | reverse complement strand
CTCCGGCCCCCCTGCCCCGGCGGCCGCCCGCCCCCCCCCGCCCCCCCCCCCCCCCCGCCGCCCAGCCCGGGGGGGCCCCCCCCCCCCGCCGCGCGGGGCCCCCCCGCGGCGAGAATGCAAAGCGCGCCGATCGGCCCGCAACCGGTGACCAGGACGCGCTTGCCGAGCAGCGAGCCGGCGCGGTTGAGGGCATGCAGCGTCACCGCGAACGGCTCGGCGAAGGCAGCTTCGTTGATGGAAACGTGATCCGCGACCTTGTGGCATTGCCACGCCTCCGCGACCAGGCGCTGGCGGAACGCCCCTTGTATATGCGGCATGGGCATGGCGCTGCCATAGAAGCGCATGTTCAAGCACTGGTTCTGCATGCCTTGCAGGCAGTAGCGGCAGGCATTGCAGGGCCGGCTGGGCGAGATAGCCACGCGGTCGCCGACAGCGAGGGTGGAAACCCCGCCGCCCATCGCCTGCACCGTGCCGGCAACCTCGTGGCCAAGGATCATGGGTTCACGAAGGCGGATCGCGCCGAAGCCACCATGGTTGTAATAATGCAAGTCCGAGCCGCAGATACCGCCCGCTTCGACGGCGATCTCGACCTGCCCATCGCCAGGAACGCCCGGATCGGTCTCTTCGATCCTCAGGTCTTTTGCCGCATGGATGACGATCGACTTCATGAACGCGATCCTTTCTCAAACGACCGGTGTCAGCAAGGATTGCCCGCCGAAATGGGCGGCGAGGTTGTCGCGGACAAGTCGACCCATGGCTTTGCGGGTCTCAACCGTGCCGCTGGCGTGGTGTGGTTGCAACACGACGTTGGAAAGCTTCAGAAAGCGCTCGTCGATTGTCGGCTCATTCCAGAACACGTCGAGCCCGGCGCCCTTGATCGCGCTGGATTCCAGCGCGGCGAGCAGCGCGGTCTCATCGACCGTGCTGCCGCGCGAGATGTTTATCACGATGCCGTCCGCTCCGAGCGCTGCCAGGATCGCCGCATTGATGATGTGTTTCGTGCTTTCGCCGCCCGCCAGCGTTACGATCAGAAATTCGCTGTCGCGCGCCAGTTCGAGCAGATCGCCGACAAAAGTATAAGGAAGATCGTCGCGCTTGCGATTGTCGAAATAGGAAATTGCGCAGTCGAAGGCAGCCGCGCGCCTCGCCACCGCCGCACCGACGCGGCCCATGCCGACAACGCCCAGCCTTTTTCCGCAGACACGCGTAACCAGCCCCATATTGCCCTTGCGCCAGCTTCCATCGCGCACATAGGCGTCTGCCTGCGGGATTTTTCGCGCGACGGCGAGCAGCAGCCCGATGCCGATATCGGCCACATCCTCGGTCAAGACATCCGGCGTGTTGGTGACACGGATGCCGTTCGCCCTGGCGTAGTCGAGGTCGATGGCATCGGTGCCAACGCCATAACAGGAAACGATTTCGAGCTTCGGCAGTTTTGCCATCAGAGCGGCGCTGGCGCCCAGCTCGCCGCGCGTGGCGATGGCGCGGATCGCGCCGGCGTGGCTTGAGAGCAGCGCGTCCTTGTCCTCTTCCTGCCAAAGCTTGTGGACGCGATATTTCGCCTCAAGGTCTCCCATGTCCCAAGCCGGATAGGGGCCTGTCATCAAAATGTCGGTCACCGCGTCATCTCCTGTGCGAGTTCATTTTTCCCATTGACTATGTTATCGATAACATTCATGTCAATAGGGTCTGGCCGCGGCGCGATGGAAATCGCACCACTTCAGGGGACATTCTTCGGGAGGAGCATTTGAGCAGTTCATTGTTCGATTTGACCGGCATGCGGGCGCTGGTCACCGGCTCGGGTCAGGGGATCGGCCTGGCGCTGGCCGAGGGGTTGGCGCAGCACGGCGCCGAAATCGTGCTCAATGGACGCAGCGCCGAAAAAGTCAGAACGGCGGCGGATGCACTGACAGCGAAGGGACACAAGGTCGACAGCGCCGTCTTCGACGTCACCGATCACGCAGCGGTCGTCAAAGGCGTCGCCGAGATCGAGGCCACGCTCGGCGCGATCGACATCCTTGTCAACAACGCGGGCATGCAGTTTCGGGCGCCGCTCGAGGAGTTTCCCGCCGACAAGTGGGATGAATTGCTGCGCACCAACATCTCCAGCGTGTTCTTCGTCGGGCAAGCGGCGGCGCGGCACATGATCCCGCGGCGGCGCGGCAAGATCATCAATATTGCCTCGGTGCAGAGCGAACTGGCACGGACGAACATTGCGCCCTATACGGCCACGAAAGGCGCTGTGCGCAACCTGACGCGCGGCATGTGTGCCGATTGGGCGAAGCATGGCTTGCAAATCAATTCCATCGCGCCGGGTTACTTCAAGACGCCGCTCAACCAGGCGCTGGTCGACAATCCCGAGTTTTCGGCCTGGTTGACCAACCGCACGCCGGCGGGGCGCTGGGGCAATGTCGGCGAACTGGTCGGCGCGGCGGTTTTTCTGGCCGGCCCGGCTTCATCCTTTGTCAACGGACACACGCTCTATGTCGATGGCGGCATCACAACCTGCCTTTGAGCCCCCGCTCATCGTCGTGATGGGCGTCAGCGGCTGTGGCAAAACGAGAGTCGGCGTCGAGATCGCCGCGCGGCTTGGGCTTGCCTTCGTCGAAGGCGATACGCTGCATCCGCGCGGCAATGTCGAGAAAATGTCGGCGGGCATACCGCTTTCCGACGATGATCGTTGGCCTTGGCTTGACCTGTTGGGTGCAGCCTTGCGCCATGCGGATGAGGAAGGCCATGGGCTCGTCGCGAGTTGCTCGGCGCTGAAGAAATCCTATCGCGATCGCCTTCGCCACGGGTCTGGCGGGCGGTTGCTTTTCGTATTTTTGGACGGGTCACATGCCTTGCTACAGGCCAGGATCGCCGAGCGACGCAGCCATTTCTTTCCACCGGCGCTGCTCGACAGCCAGCTCGCCACACTGGAGTATCCCGGCGACGAACCGCTGGTGGTCACGGTGGACATCGCCGCGCCCGTCGACAGGATTGCCGATGCGGCGTTGCAGGGGCTGGGCGCCTTTGGGGTCGCCCCTGTCAGGATCAAGGAAAAAGGCACGTTGAGATGACGCAAGCAGTAAAAGTCGCCGTTGTCGGCGCCGGCATCATGGGGTCGGCGATCGCCACCCGTCTGATCGAGACGGGGCAAGTGGTTACGGTATTCGATCTGGACAAGGCAAAGGTCGCCGCCCTGACTGCAAAGGGTGCGGCTGCCGCCGCGTCAGTTGCCGAGGCAACACGGGTGAGCAGCTTCGTCATCCTCAGCCTCAACCATGCCGATATCGTGCGTTCGGTGGTGTTTGGCGATGGCGGTGTCGCGGCGAGTGCGTCACCCGAAAAATTGCTGATCGACATGTCCTCGATCGATCCTGCCGACACCGCGCAAATGGCCAGCAGGCTCTCGGCCGAGACCGGCATGAAATGGCTCGATTGCCCGCTTTCGGGTGGCGTTCCGGGCGCATTGGCCGGCCGGCTGACTATCATGGCGGGCGGTGAGGCGGCCGATTTTGAACACGCCCGTACGGTGATGCGGCATCTCTGCGCCAACTACACGCTCATGGGGCCGAGCGGGGCAGGGCAGACGACCAAGCTGATCAACCAGCTGTTCTGCGCGGTGCTGTTCCAGGCCGTCGCCGAAGCCGTAAAACTCGCCGAAGCGGGCGGAGTCGATCCGAAGGCGATCCCGGAGGCGCTCAAGGGCGGCCGTGCCGATTCCAGCATCATGCAGGAGTTCATGGGGAAGTTCGCCGCCCGCGATTTTTCGCCGACCGGCCGCATCGACAATATGCTGAAGGATCTGGATTCGCTGCAGGCTTTCGCGCTGAAGACCAAGACGCCCCTGCCGATGACAGGGCAGGTCGTGGAGCTTCACCGCCTGCTGTGCGCCGCCGGACTGGGGCCTAGGGATTCGGCCGAGATGATGCGACTGCTCGACGGCAAGATAAGCTGATCGGGGGCCTTCGATCTTGCCGCTTGACGCCCGGAAATGTTATCGATAACATAATTTTGCGATCTCGGGAGGAAACGCTTCGTGGCTGAGGAAAAACTGATCGAGTTCAAGTCGATTACGAAGGAGTTCGGCGGCACCCGCGCGCTCTCCGACGTGACGCTCGATCTGCACAAGGGCGAAATTCTGGCGCTGCTCGGCGAGAATGGCGCCGGCAAGTCGACGCTGATCAAGACGCTCGCCGGTATCTACCGGCCCGATGGCGGCCACATCCTGTTTCGCGGCGAGCCCTATCATCATCGGCCGCCGCGGCCGAACCAGCGCCAGTCCGTCGCTTTCATTCACCAGGATCTCGGCCTGATCGAATGGATGACGGTCGGCGAGAATGTCGGCCTCGCCCAGGGATTTTCGCTTCGCTCTGGTCTGATCGACTGGCGTTCCACCGAACAACGTGCCCACGAGGCGCTGAAGCTCGTCGGTTGCGACTTCGACCCGACGACGCGTGTCCAGGACCTGACGCGCACCGAAAAATCACTGGTCGCCATCGCCCGCGCCTTGGCCACCGAGGCCGATGTGCTGGTGCTCGACGAGCCGACCGCCAGCCTTCCGGCCGACGAGGTCGAGCGGCTTTTCGACGCCATCCGTCCGCTCAAGCAGCGCGGCGTCGGCATGATCTATGTCTCGCATCGCCTCGATGAGATTTTCCGCATCGCCGACCGGGTCGCCGTGCTGCGCGACGGCAGGCTGGTCGGTGAGAAGAAGGTCGCCGATACAAAACCCGACGAACTGGTCGAGATGATCGTCGGCCGTCCGGTCAGCCAGGTTTTCAGCAAGGCTCAGACGCAGGCCGGCGAGACGATCTGCGCCGTGCGCGACCTTGTCTGCGCCGGCGCCGGCCCGGTATCTTTCGACGTGCGCAAGGGTGAGCTGCTCGGCCTGGTCGGCCTGCGCGGCGCCGGGCAGGAGCTGGTCGGCCGGGCGCTGTTTGGCTGCCAGGCTTTTTCTGGATCGGTGACGATCAATGGTGTTGCGCCCGACCTGTCGAGCCCGATCGCCGCCATGGGCTCCGGCGTCGGCCTGATCGCACGCGACAGGACAGAGGAGTCGATCGCGGCCTCCTTGTCGATCCGGGAGAACAGCTTCCTCAATCCCGGCGCCGGTCAGCGCGGCCTGTTCTCCTTCCTGGCGCCACACAAGGAGGCTGCTCTCGCCCGAGTGATCGGCGGCTCGGTCGGACTGCGCCCCAACGACCCGAACCTGCCGATCGAGGCGTTGTCCGGCGGCAATCAGCAGAAGGTGGTTGTCGGGCGCTGGCTCCATACCGGTCGCACATTGCTGATCGCCGAGGATCCGACCGCCGGCGTCGATGTCGGCGCCAAGGCCGAGATCTACCGGCTGATCGGCCGCGCGCTCGAAGCCGGTCTCGCCGTCGTCGTGGTGTCGACCGATTTCGAAGAGATCGCCCATATCTGCCATCGCGCTTTGGTGTTTTCGCGAGGACGCATCGTTCGCGAACTCACAGGCAACGACCTGACCACATCCGCCGTGATCACCGCGGCATCGGCTTCCGAAGCCGCCTGACTTTTCCGGAGCAAAGCCATGCAATCGATCGAATCCAGCGCACTCGAACCGACCCGCGGCGAAATGGCGGGCTTGCCACTTAGCCAGAAGATCATCAGGTTGCTGCCGGTCTACGGCCTGGTGATCCTCACCGTATTGCTGATCCTGCTGTTTTCGATCCTGCTGCCGAACACGTTCCCGACGCTGCTCAACCTGCGCTCGATCATCTCCGACAAGGCGATCATCGCGCTTTTGTCCCTGGCGGCGATGATCCCGATGGCATCCGGGCGCATTGACCTTACCGTTGGCTACGGCATCGTGCTGTGGCACATCCTCGCCATCAGCCTGCAGACCATGTTCGGCGTTCCGTGGCCGCTGGCGGTGATGATCGTGCTGCTTCTCGGCGCCGCGACCGGCTTCCTCAATGGCCTGCTGGTTGAAGTCGCCCGCATCGATTCTTTCATCGCCACGCTCGGCACCGGCACGGTTCTCTATGCCCTGGCGCTTTGGCATACTGGCGGCCGGCAGGTTGTCGGCGTTTTGCCCAACGGCTTCTACGCGCTGAACGGCACCATGGTGTTCGGGCTTCCGATCACTGGCCTCTACGTCTTGGGCATTGCCGTCGTGCTCTGGATCATCCTCGAATATCTGCCGATCGGCCGCTACGTCTATGCCATCGGCGCCAATCCGAAGGCTGCGGCGCTGAACGGCATTCCGGTGCGCCGCTTTGTCATCGGAGCTTTCATCTCATCAGGCTTCCTGACGGCGCTGACGGGTGTGCTCCTCGCCTCCAAGCTGCGCATCGGCCAGGCCAGCGTCGGGCTGGAATATCTCCTGCCGGCTCTCGTCGGCGCCTTTCTCGGCTCGACCACGATCAAACCCGGACGCGTCAATGTCTGGGGCACGATGACAGGCGTCATCATCCTGGCGGTCGGTATTTCCGGCATTCAGCAGTTCGGCGGCTCGTTCTTCGTGGAGCCGCTGTTCAACGGCGTGACGCTGCTCGTTGCCATCGGCATTGCCGGCTACGCCCAGCGCAAGCGCGGCGCCACCCACAGGGCCAGCATCAAGACTGTGGCACAGTCTTCGAAGTGACTAGCCGAACCAACCCCGTGGATCATGAAATGAGCCACTACGAGGTTCTCGACGATCGGTTCCGCAAGCTGACGATCGGGCATGCCAAGCTCGAACGGCTATGGACCGGCAGCCGTTGGGCGGAAGGACCGGTGTATGTACCGGCCGCAAGGCATTTGCTGTGGTCGGACATCCCCAACGATCGGCTGCTGCGCTACGACGAAGGCGATGGTTCCGTCAGTGTCTTCGAGACCCATTGCAACAATCAGAACGGCCACACGCTCGACCGCGAAGGCCGCGTCGTTGCTTGCGAGCATGGCGGACGCCGTGTCTCCCGGCTCGAGCATGACGGGCGCTGGCGGACGCTTGTCGAGACCGTTGCCGGCAAGCGGTTCAATTCACCCAATGACGTGGTGGTCAAATCCGACGGCACGATCTGGTTCACCGACCCGGTCTACGGCATCGAAAGCCACTACGAGGGCAAGATCGCCAGAGCGGAGATCGGCGGCTCCCATGTCTACCGGTTCGACGAGGTTTCGGGCGAGGTGAGCGCCGTCATCACCGATATGGTGCAGCCGAACGGCCTGGCTTTCTCGCCCGACGAGACGATCCTCTATGTTTCGGACAGCGGCGCCAGTCACGTGCTCGGCCTGCCGCGCGCGATCAGGATTTATGATCTTGCCGACGGCCGGTCGGCGCGTGCACGCGGCATCCTTGCCGAATGCGGGGCAGGCCTGTTCGATGGTTTCCGCCTCGATCGCGACGGCAACATCTGGGCCTCCAGCGCCGACTCGGTGCGCGTCCATGCACCGGACGGAACCCTGATCGGCCGGATCCTGGTTCCCGAACTCGTATCCAATGTCTGTTTCGGCGGTCCCAAGCGCAACCGCCTCTACATCACGGCGCAGACATCCCTCTACGCCATCTACGTCAACGCACATCCGGCCGGCGTTGGTCCGGTGGCGGGCGATATCAGTCAGTGACATGACGGCAACCCCAATCGAAAGCCGAGTTCGGAAAGACCATGCAATTTCTTGAAACCAAGGGAGGTACCAACATGCAACGCAGAACATTCCTGAAATCGTCCGTCGCCTTGATGACGATCGCCATCGCTGCTCCGGCCCTGTTCGCCGGCCAGGCCCGGGCGGACGCGATGGCCGACGCCATGGCGATCGTCCAGAAATATGCGCAGAAGGTCACGGCCTGGGATGGCCCGACCACCGGTCCGAAGGCGCAGCAAGGCAAGACGATCGTCGTGCTCGCCGGCGACCTCAAGAACGGCGGCATTCTGGGCGTTACCAACGGCGTCGAGGAAGCGGCCAAGGCGATCGGCTGGGAGGTCAAGGTAATTGACGGCGCCGGCTCGATCGGCGGCCGCACCGCTGCCTTCGGCCAGGCCATGGCGTTGAAGCCGAATGGCATCGTCATCAACGGTTTTGACGCCATCGAGCAGGCGCCGGCACTGGAACAGGCGAAGGCCGCCGGCATTCCGTTGGTCTCCTGGCATGCCGGACCGGTGATCGGGCCCGACGAGAAAAGCGGCGTGTTCGCCAACGTGTCGACGGACGCCATGCAAGTCTCCACCGCTGCGGCCGACTGGGCCTACGCCGATGCCAAGGGCAAGCCCGGCGTCGTTATCTTCACCGATTCAACCTACGCCATCGCCATCGCCAAAGCCGACAAGATGAAGGCGGAGATCGAACGGTTGGGCGGCAAGGTGCTCGAATATGTCGACACGCCGATCGCCGAGACTTCCCAGCGCATGCCGCAGCTGACCACTTCGCTGCTGCAGAAATACGGCGACGCCTGGACCCACTCACTAGCGATCAACGATCTCTATTTCGACTTCATGGGGCCCTCGCTCGCCGCCGCCGGCAAAGCCGGCACCGACGCGCCGATCAATGTCGCCGCCGGCGACGGTTCGGAATCGGCGTATCAGCGCATCCGCGCCAGCCAGTTCCAGAAAGTGACGGTCGCCGAACCGCTCAACTTGCAGGGCTGGCAATTGGTCGACGAGCTCAACCGCGCCATCGCTGGCGAAAAATGGTCGGGCTATCTATCGCCGCTGCATGTCGTGACAGCCGACAATGTCGAGTTCGACGGCGGCCCGAACAATGCGTTCGACCCCGGCAATGGCTACCGGGACGAATACCAGAAGATCTGGGGCAAGTAGCCGCGCAGCGATGCGGGCGCATCAAGTGATGCGCCCGCACCGTGGCGTCATCCCACCGCAAATCCGGAACTGTCCGGTTTTTCACATTCCGCCATCGGGCGACAGCCTTCTCAACCGCAGAAAATCGGGAAACCTCCGACATGATTATTCGTTACGCCCTCTTCGAAGGGGAAATCCACGCCGGGCGCGAGAGCGAGTTCCGGCGCTTCGTCAAGGAGAGGCTGGTGCCGCTGTGGACGCAGTTTCCTGGGGCGGAAGAGGTGCGCGTCCTGGACGGCACCGCGCGTGACGACGGCGCTCCCGTCTATGCCATGGCGCTTGCCATCCGCTATCCCGACATGGATACCTGCAGCCGGGCGCTGCAGTCCAATGTCAGGTTTCAAAGCCGCGACGTGACCGGAGAATTGCTGAAAATGTTCACCGGGCGCGTTCATCATCACGTCTTCGAATCCAATGAGTACGCACCAGTCCGATCGGGACCTTGATCGACAACGTTCTCAATTGCCGCCATCGGCGAACGGCCGTATCGGTGATTGCGTGTCCATGATCTGAACCTTCGGACCTGACGTCGCGATTGGCCGAGGGACTGTATGGGACGATACGAGGCATTTTGACGATGCGGGCCCACGCCGAGGGCCGCTGCACCAATCCGCTTGAGAGAAGCCGATCGACCAACGGGCTTGTTGGTAGTGGTTCAAGTTTCCCTGCAGAAACCAGATTGCAAGCGGTCTTTGCGTCGAACAGGCCAATGATTCAATAGATCCAACAACCTCATTCGCTGCAAATATCAAGTCCGTGCGGAAAGGGCCCGATATTGGTTGCCAGGCTGTACTGGCGCTTTTTCTAGTCTCGTCTTCTGGGTTCCAAAACGCCGAAAAGCGCGCGGTTCCTCGGTGAGCCTCTTGTGAGCGTATTCACGCCGAGTCGAATCCCAAGACTTTTCGGTTTTTAACGCCCGGACGGACGCTAGCAATTTTAGTCATTGCCGGCTCGAACTCGTCGCTGGAAGGTCTCTGGGACCGGCTTCGGCACTGGCACCACAGCGCTCATTCGACATTGGCTTGGAAGGCTACATGTGCGTTAATGTCGCATGCGACGGACGTTCTGAGGTTCGGAGTCCGCCGAACTAAGGGAGGAGAAACAAAATGAAGAAGGACAAGTCACCCACATCGCGGCGGAATTTTTTGAAAACCAGTGGGCTCGCTGCTGGCGCAGCGACCGTCACCATTGCGGCGCCCTGGGTGCGCAAGGCCGAGGCGGCCGAGACGATAACCTGGAAGATACAGACCTCATGGCCGGCTGGCGTCGGTCTGGAAACCTTTCAGAAGTGGTGTGCAACGATCAAGGACAAAACGAACGGTCAGCTCGAGCTTCAGCCTTTCAAGGCCAAGGATATCGTCGGGGACTTTGAACTTTTCGACGGGGTCAAGAACGGCGTTCTGGAAGCCATGAACTCGTTCTCACTGTACTGGGCGGGAAAACTCCCGGCGACCGCATTTATGAGCTCCTATACGATGGGCCTTCGCTATCCGCATGAATGGGACATCTTCTTCTATTCCAAGGGCGGATTGCAGGTCTGTCGCGATATCTACGCCGCGCAGGGGCTTTACTACGTTAACCGCATCCATCATGGAGCCAACATCATTCACTCGAAAACTCCAATCCGCTCCTTTGACGATTTCAAGGATCTGAAGCTGCGCGTTCCGGGCGGCATGATCGCCGAGACGTTTGCCAAGGCGGGCGCCAAGACGACACTGCTGCCCGGCGGCGAGGTTTTCTCGGCATTGGAAAAGGGCACGATCGACGCCGCTGACTATACCGGCCCGGCGGTTAATTGGGCGCTCGGCTTCCAGCAGGTGACGAAGTACATTTCCATGGGTCCCCCCGGCCTGATGTCGATGTACCAACCCGTCGACTTGATGGATTTCGCGGTCAACATGAATGTCTGGAACAAGCTTCCCGACAATCTCAAGCAGTTCATCGAGGGCGAGGTACAAGTCTATTCCAACACCCATTTCGGCGCGATCCAGAAAGCCGACATGGAAGCTTGGCAGAAATTCATCGACGCCGGCACGGAAATCAATCGCCTAAGCGCGGACGACTTGCAGAGATTCCAGGAGATTGCGGTCCCGATCTGGTTCGAATGGGCCAACAAGGACAAAGATGCCGCCCGCATCTTCAAGCTGCAGCTGGAAGTCATGGAAAACCCAACGGTCGGCTACGTCACGCCCGATATGTATCAAGGCTTGTCGATCAACCTGTAGACATCGGCGCCCGCCCAGATAGAGGCGGGCGCTTTCTTTCGCTCGGTTTTCAACACCGGCAGTTGCTTCCATGCCATCACTTACCTTCGTCATGCCGCACTGGCTCTACTGGTCGACGCTGGGCGTGTTCCCGCTGGTCGCCGCCTGGCTCGTATCTCGCGAGCAAAAGCGGCGCGACGCCGGCCGACCGGGCCTGTTCCTGGCTTATCTTTTCCTGGTCACCGCCGGCTTTCTTGGGATGCACCGGTTTTATCTCAAGAGCGCCTTGGGTCTGGTCTTCATTCCGTTCTTCCTAGCGGTCCTGTGGACCAGCGCAGACATACGCACTGCCCGTGAAAGCCTGTCTCTCGCCCGCTCCGAGGCCGAGCACGCTGAACGGCTGCTCACGCGCGCCCAGTCCGACCTCGCCGCCGGCAAGGCTGGAGCAGCCCAGCGTCTTGCCAAAGCTCAAGCTGATGCCCCGCCGGCGCGCGATCGTCACGCCGCCTCGACCGCTGGTCTCCATCGCGCGAACGGATACGCACGCATCGCCGGTGTCCTGCTTGGGATTCTTCTCCTCGGCGACGCCTTCCTTCTGCCAGGTCTTGTAATGCGGCGGCGGCAACGTGAGACCATGCCGACGCCGCTATTGGCGCATCCTCTGGAGACAGGCGTGCCCCTCAGCGCGGTGAGGCCACCATTGCCGCCCTTTCGGCCGGTCGACTGGCTCGTGCGAGTGACGGGCGAACTCGTCGCGTATTGGGCCGTGCTCGCCGTCTTCGCCTACTATTACGAGGTGGTCGCCCGCTACATTTTCAATTCACCGACCAATTGGGTCCACGAGAGCATGTTCCTCATGTTCGGTATGCAATACATGCTTGCCGGCGCCTACGCCTATCGCGACGAGACTCATGTCAGAGTCGACATCGTCTACAGCCAGCTTTCGCCGCGCGGCCGCGCGATATGCGACATCATCACTTCTTTTTTCTTTTTTCTTTTTGCCGGCGCCCTGCTTGTAACGGGCTGGCGTTTCGCCAGCGACGCGATGGCGATCGGAGAGCGATCATTCACCGAGTGGGGCATCCAGTACTGGCCAGTAAAACTCACCATGCCGATCGGCGCGGCGCTGCTTATTCTGCAAGGCCTGTCCCGCCTGCTGCGCGATATCGCAACCGTGGCGGGAAGGGGCGAATAGCGATGGGGCTCGAGCTTCCGATCCTGTGGCTGAGCGTCCTCATGTTCGGCGGACTAGGCGTGCTTCTGCTGCTCGGCCTGCCAATGGCCTTCTGCACGGGCAGCCTCGCCGTGCTCTTCCTGTTTCTGTTCGGCAATTCAGCGATGCTGAATATGCTCCCCTCGCGAATCTTCCCGTTCATGACGGATTACCAGCTCTCGGCCGTGCCGCTGTTCATTTTCATGGCGGCGATCCTTGAGAAGGCCGGCATCATCGAGGAACTGTTCGATGTCGTCTACAAATGGCTCGGTGGGCTGAAAGGCGGCCTCGCCTCAGCCACCGTCATCTCCTGCACGTTGCTTGCTGCCATGGTCGGTGTCGTTGGCGCGACCGAGGTGACCATGGGAATGATTGCGCTGCCGGCGATGCTGAGGCGGAACTACGACGCCAAGCTCGCCTGTGGGGCTCTGCTCGCCGGCGGCACGCTCGGCATCCTCATCCCGCCCTCGGTCATGGCGATCGTCTATGCGGTTGTGGCCCAGCAGTCGCTCGGTGAGTTGCTCGTCGGTTCGGTTTTCCCGGGCCTTCTGCTGTCGGGTATGTATGTCGCCTACGTAACCCTGCGCTGTTACATTAACCCTGCACTGGGTCCGGCGCTGCCGGTCGACGAGCGGGTGAGCTTCGTCGAAAAAATGAAGCTGTTGCGCCGTACCATCTTGCCTATCCTGCTCATCATCCTCGTTCTAGGTGTCATCTTCCTCGGCATTGCGACACCTGTGGAGGCGGCGGGAATCGGTACCTTTGGAGCCTTTATCGTCTGCGCAGCCCACCGCCAACTCAACTGGGACACCATTCGCGATGCAGGCATCGCCACGTTGAAGGCGACCGCCATGGTGATGTGGATCTTTTTTGGCGCCACAATGTTCGTCGGCTTTTTCATTCTCAAGGGCGGCCAGACCTTCGTCGCTGATTCAATTCTCGGCACCGGACTGGCGGCCTATGGCGTGCTTGTGCTGATGATGGTGATCTTGTTCGTGCTCGGCATGTTCCTCGACTGGGTCGGTATCCTGCTTCTTACCGTGCCGATCTTCCTGCCGATATTGAAGAGCCTGCAGTTCGATGGGCTGTTTGGCCTGCCCGGGGTCGCTCCAGGCGATGTGCCGCTCTGGTACGGCATTATTTTCATGGTCAATATGCAGATGGCCTTCCTCAGCCCGCCTTTCGGCTATTCGCTGTTCTACCTGAAGAGCGTCGCCCCACCTCAGATCACCATGGCCACGATCTTCCGGTCCGCCGTTCCGTTTTTGTGCCTGCAAGCGATCGGCGTCGCTCTGTGCATCGTATTTCCCGCCATCACGCTGTGGTTGCCCAAAATGGTCTATGTGACCAATTAGACGCAGAACAACTGTATCCAACCTTCGCCACCGCCACCGCCACCAGCGGGCGAGTTGCGAGACGGGAGGCGGTGCTATAGGAGTCTGCCGCCCTCTCAAGCGTGCTCCTGTCGAACGCGAAGACGGACTCACGTCCTCCCCGGTTACGATGCGTTTACTGGGCCGTCTTTGCTGGCTGACCAACTTACGCCACGAGCCGTACAGGCAACCGGGCCAGCGCCCGCCCAACCGCTTGCGCCACTCGACCGGGCGCGCCGATCTGGTATCGAGGCGTGAGCAGCGCCGCGACAGGAACAAGGATGTCGTCATGAAGTTCCTGCTTGCGGCAGATCGCCAGCGCGCGCGGGATATGACATTGGGGACAGCTTTGAAGGAAAGGGATTACCCCAGCGTATCCGGCCGTGGGAATCGTTCAGATGAGGCCTGGTGATTTGCACCGGACGGATGCACTTTCTGAGAGGACCGATTTCGCCCAAGGATTTTCGGAGCATTAGTCAGCCTAGGCCACCCGGTAATTTCGGCTTCGCCGGCATGTTTGGAACTTGAAACATGGGTGCATCTCTCTACGAGCCAATCAACGTCTATAAGCCGCTCGCGCCGGACATCGGCATCGTCGATGGACCATTGGAATATTTGACTGTAGGCGGAATCAGGCTGCCGCTTCCGTTCACCACCCGAATGACAGTCGTGCGCCTCTCAAACGGCGACCTCTTCCTCCATTCGCCGATCAAGTTAGACGAGAGACTGGCTAGGGAACTGCGCGGCCTGGGGAGGGTTCGCCATCTCGTGTCGCCCAACCAATTCCATTATGCCCACATCGGAGAATGGGCGAGGGCCTTTCCTGAAACGATCTCCTGGGCCTCTCCAGGTGTGCGCCGGCGGGCACGGGCACGGCATGTGGATATCGACTTCACGAGAGATCTCGACGTCAGTCCGCCCGAAGAATGGCGTCGGGAGATCGACCAACTGCTTTTTCCCGGCGGCTATTTCAAGGAGTTCATTTTCTTCCATAAGCCTTCGAGGACGCTGATACTCACCGATACGATCATCAACATCGAACTGGACAAGATTTCCGAACCGTGGCGAACGGCGACCAAGATCGCTGGGATGTATCATCCCTACGGCCAAATATTCTTCGGAATGCGCCTGCCGCTGATCGTCCAGCGGCGAAAGGCGAAGGCGACCATCGCAACGATTTACTCATGGCAACCGCAGCGAATTGTGCTCAGCCATGGCCGCTGCTTTCATGCGGATGCTAACAGGGTGATCCGACGGATATTCGGAGCCCCGAACTACGAAAAGTAGTTTGTCCGTCGCGGGGGGCTCATCGCTCTTGAGTCCTGCTGCCCACACTAAAGGTCAATTGGCCAGACCAATTGACCAAATTTCGCCAAATTAGATAAAAGACGACTTGGGGAGCAGGGAGCGATGCCTACTCAGGCTATTCAGCCGCGTCGGCTCTATCGACAGGTCGCCGATCAACTGAGACAGCTGATCGGGTCTGGCGAGTTTGGCGTTGGCGATCGTCTGCCGACGGAGCGGGAATTGGCTGACCAGTTGGGAATCTCGCGTCCGACGGTCCGTGAGCGCTAATTGCGCTTCGAGGTTGAGGGCCGCATACGCCTTTGCGACTTAGGGCCACGAACGTTGGCAAGGCGCCCGCCGCCGGGGTTAGTCGGCGGCACTGGCTTGCGGGTCCCCCAGGAGACGCGCTCTGCCACGCCCTGGACCGCCTCGTGCCGGGTCGCTCTAGCTGCCAAAACCCAAATCACTCTAAAACGACCGAGCTCCGACCCTTGCAGTCGATCAGTTGCGAGCGTCGCATGACCCGATCTGACCTTTGAGGAAATTCGTCGGCTGCCGAAACTCACGCCGTTGACCCAACGGTGATCCACATTGCCCACGTTGCGAATGGTGGCAACGCGCAGTCGGTCATTGAGGTGATCTTCGCTGTTGCCCGATAGCAGACGTTGCCGGCGACAACGCTGGACATCGTAGTCTCGCCCTCCGTCGCGCGCCAACAACCGGTAAAAGTTGATGCAGTCACTCAACAAACGTGATAGCCGCCGTCCCCGACTGCACTGATGGGTGCAATAGGCCTCTTCAAATTGACGGAGATCAGGGGGATGGAGTTAACCCGGCGCTTGGAAGAACACGGCGATCGTCCGGCGCTGATCTTTCCCGGACGCACGCCGATCACCTACCGCGATCTTGCGCGGCGTGTCACAGCGTTGGCAGCCGAGTTCGGACCGGAGAAAAAGCTAGTCGCGGTAGCAGCCGAGCCGACGGAACACGCGGTCATCTCTTATCTGGCAGCTATGCACGGCAAGCACGCCGTCGCATTGATCCCGCCCTGCGACGCGTCGGCTCTGGAGGACTTCGTCGCCGACTATTCGCCTGAAATCATCTGCAGACGCGTAGACGCCCGCTGGCGCTGCCGCACGGAAGCCGGGGAGTCCAATGGCGCACCGCATCCCGATCTCGCCGTGCTGCTCGGTACCTCCGGCAGCACCGGCAAGAGCCGGTATGTTCGCCTGTCAGCCGCCGCAATCGAGGCCAATGCGGGGGCCATTGTCAGCTATCTGGAACTCGGCCATCGGGATCGGGCGGCGCTTATCCTGCCATTCCACTATTCTTACGGCCTCTCGGTCCTGAACTCTCATCTAGAGGCAGGTGCCAGCACCTATTTCCCGAAACACGGTGCCTTCCACGCCGCCTTCGCTCAAGAGATGCGCGAAGCGCGCTGTACCAATATCAGTGGCGTTCCCTATTCCTTCGAAATGATGGACCACGCCGGCTTCCGAAGGCACGACTTGCCTGAGTTGCGTTTCATGACGGTGGCCGGCGGACGCATGCAACAAGCTCTGGCCGAGACCTTTCGGCGCCATCTCGCGGACAACTCTGGCTGCTTCTTCATGATGTATGGGCAGACCGAGGCAACCGCTCGCATCGCCTATGTTCCCCCCGGCGAGCTCGAGGGCAATCTGGGCAGCATCGGCATTGCCATCCCGGGCGGCAAACTCTGGTTGGCTGATGAAGACGGCCGGCCAATCGAACAAAATGGCGAGCCGGGCGAACTCATCTACAACGGTCCCAATGTGATGATGGGCTATGCCCATCGACGGACGGATCTGGCAACGGCACACGAAGTCGCGGATTTGCGTACAGGCGACATCGCAAAGCGTGATGATCGCGGGTTCTATTCGATAGTCGGTCGCCGCAAGCGGATGTCGAAGATCGCGGGCCTACGCCTGAGCCACGACGCGATCGAAACGGCGCTTGAGAAAGCTGGGATCGCCGCAGCAGTCGTCGGAGACGATGAGCGCATTCTGGCGATGGTGACGACAGCCAATGTCGACGACGACGAGGTGCTCCAGGTCATGATGGCTGCAAGCGGACTGCCAAGGCCGCACCTCGAAGTCGGCAGGGCGACGTCGTTGCGGAAACTCGCCTCGGGGAAGATCGACTATGCTTCACTCCAGGCTCGCCTGCGAGCTCCGCGCCAGCAGATGGCCACGAATGTCCTGGACGCCTTCAGGAATGCGTTCTATCCGCGTCAAGTTGGTCCCAGCGACACTTTCGAAAAGCTCGGCGGCGACTCGCTGCTCTATGTGCAGCTCTCGCTGACCCTGGAACGTGAACTCGGGAGCCTGCCGGAGGGATGGGAAACCATGCCCCTTGGCGACCTTGCCCCAACAGCCGAACCCAAGAACCATAATCGGTCCATCGACAGTCAACTGGTCCTGCGTGCTGCCGCGATCCTGCTGGTTGTTATCCATCACGCAACGCTCTGGCCCATTCCGGGCGGAGCCGCCACACTCGTGATGTTGGTCGGGTTCAGCCTGGCTCGCTTTCAGCGCCAGAGGCTGTTCGCCGGTGATGGTCTAGCGGTGTTGCGGCCGCTGGCAGCCAACCTTGCACTCTATGCGCCCATCGTCGCGGGTTTCTCCCTGGCGCGTGGCGAGGTTCTATGGTCTTCGGTCTTTCTGAGTGGCAATCTCGGCTTTGCCGCACCGCCGCACATGGTGCCGTATCTCTACTGGTTCGTTGAGGCGTATGCGCAGACCATTCTTTTATTGGTGATCCTGTTTTCCATTCCGCAGGCGCGTTGCATCGCACATGCAATGCCGCTCGCTTCTGGCATTTTCGTGCTGGCAATTGCTGTAGCAGCCAAGTTCCTCACGCCACTCGTCTGGTACATCGGCGGGCCGCAGATATTCACACTGCCTGACATCCTTTATTTGGCCATCCTAGGCTGGTGCCTGTACTTCCTCGACACGCCGCCGAAACGGAAGGCGTTCTTTTCCGTCACCACTATTCTGTGCCTGGTGCTGGCCTGGTCGGGCGGCAATTGGACAGGTTCCTGGGTCAAGTTCATGCTGGTGCTCGGCGCGGTCTACGTCCTGCTTTTCATTCCACGCATTACATTGCCCGGTTGGGCGGCGCGCCTCATCCTGCCGGTCTCTGCCGCCAGCTATCACATCTATCTTTTTCACCGCGTAATCCCCGACTGGCTGCTTCCGCAACTCGACCTGGGCACGCAGCAGCCTTCCGGCGCGGCAGCGGCCATTTCGATCGGTCTCGCATCAGGCTTGGCAGCATTCTGGTTGCAAAAGCAATTGGTCGGCTGGCTTGCGTATCGGCGAGCCTCCCGCCGCGGTTGGCGGAGCCATGTCTTCGTCAGCCTATTGGAAGCAGCCGAATAAGACAGTGTGGCCGGAGAACGGGTACAGGATACCGCCGCGCGCGCGGATGCCGACCGCCAGCCCGCGGAGATGCTTGAGCGGGGTGGAAAGTCGCCTGGTCAGCGGGCCAGCGCATCCGAGAAGCACGCAAATGGTAGGCCCATGTTTTTTCGACCGCGACACCGATTTTCAGACCGGCGTTCAGTTCGCGCCCGAGGTCGGATTCGTGTTTTCCCGAGGCCGGAAACAGAAACCCGTCGAGGCGCCGGAAGTCGCATGCGATGCTCTCGGCCTCCCGGATTGACTCGATACGCTCGATGGCGGTCGATTGGCTTTGATAATCAAGCCGCGCCAGTTCCTCGCTGCGCAATTTGATCAGTTCCGAAAAGTAGTCGTCGCACACCGACGACAGATGCGCGGTGGTGCGGGCATGCCGGTCCACCCTCTGCCACGGCGGTCAATCAGTCGGTGACTAGGCTGCGGTTCGGCGAACCCGTCGAGATGCTTTTCGACTACCGGCGGGATAACGGGAACCTTTGTTGATTTAGAAGGTTCGAATGTAATTCGGCTGCACTCCGCTTTGCGTGGAATTCAGGCCGCGAAGCCAAAGACTGCCGATGTCTTGAGGAGGGACGTGTCATGCCTTTGCGTTTCAACGGTACAGAGATAATTTTCGCCCTTCTGCTCTCTTCAACTTTGATTCCCGCCGCCGCTCAAATGAGCGCTAAAGGAAAAATAAGCGGGAAGGATTTCGACAACGCTGCCGCCGAGCAGGCCAAGCGATATCTGGAAGAGGGCCGCGAGACATTCCGCTTCGACACGTTCGGCAGCGAGGAATTTTGGGGCGGCAAACTTAAACTCCACGAGGCGATCGCAGGTGAGAAGCTGGGTGGCATCGGGCCGGGCCTGAGCCCACAGAAGGCCCTCGAACTCGGCTTAAAGGTCGACGTGAACGCTATCCCCAAAGATGTGGCCGAGGCGCTCAACAAGGGCGAGGTTGATCTCGCCGATCCGGCAAGCACGCTTCTACTGCTCAAGGCCAATGCCGTGGTCGGGGTGACCGGATTCTTCGCCGAGGACGGAAAGACGCTGACGTCGGTGGGTATCCAGTGCGCGGTGTGCCATTCGACCGTTGATGACGCTTACGCGCCTGGTATCGGGCAAAGACTCGATGGCTGGCCCAACCGCGACCTCAACATCGGGGCGATCGTTGCCCTGGCGCCTGATCTCACGGCGCTCACCGAGATGCTGCAAATACCCGAAGCGGACGTGAAAAAAGCGGTGAAGGCCTGGGGGCCCGGCAAATTCGATGCCGAACTGAACCTCGACGGCAAGGCTTTCCGCCCGGACGGCAAGACGTCCGCCACGCTCAATCCGCCCGCATTCGGATTGGCCGGCGTGAACAATCACACGTGGACCGGAGCGTGGGGCACAGTGAGCTACTGGAACGCTTACGTCGGCAACCTCGAGATGCACGGGAAGGGCGTGTTTTACGATCCGCGTCTTGATGACGCTGAGAAATATCCCGTCGCAGCCAGAACGAAGCAGGGCCACAAGCAGGACAAGGAAGACCGGATCACCGCCAAGCTGCCGGCACTTCACTTCTATCAGCTCTCGCTGCCAACCCCCAAACCGCCCGAGAGCGTCTTCGACAGCGCTGCGGCGCAGAAGGGAGAGGCGCTCTTCAATGACAAAGCGAAATGTGCGACTTGCCACGTCCCGCCGCTCTTTACCGAACCGGGCTGGAACCTGCATACGGCCGACGAGATCGGCATCGACGACTTCCAGGCGATGCGATCCCCGGACGAGCGCTACCGGACCGCATCATTACGGGCACTTTGGAACATGGAAAAAATCCACAAGGGAGGGTTTTACCACGACGGCCGGTTTGCCACCCTCCACGACGTTGTCGAGCACTATGACGGCCATCTCGGCCTTGATCTGACCGACCAGGAAAAGAGTGATCTGATCGAGTACCTCAAGTCGATCTGATCAGCACTCGGCGCGCCAGAGGAGCCTCGGCGCAAGCGCCGCCAGCATCAGGGCGACGCTGGACGGAATGTGTGTGAACAGCCACGGCTGCTGTTCAAGAGCGGGACGTCGCTGCTTGTAAGTACCAGCAGCGGGCTTAGCTCACCACTTGACGCGGAAGCCCAGCGAGCCGGTCAGCGCGTGACTATCACCGAAGTCTTCCAGGCCCGTTCGGGCGACGGCTTCGCCAAACACCGAGAACCTGTCGTCGGCCCAGTTGATGGTGCCGCCGATGCCCAGGCCGCCCCAGAGCTGCTCGTTGCGGCTCGAAAGGCTGCTGCCGGCGAGGTCGACCGACGAGCCATCGCCGAAGTCGTAATAAAGGTTGGCGATGCCGTAGAGGTTCCTGCGGCCGGCGCGGCCCGTGCGGTCCTGCCACTGCGTCTGGTGGTCGAGCGAGAGGCCGAGGCGGCCGAGCAGGCTGTCGTTGGAGCCGGGAGCAACCCTTGCGCCGAACGCGTCGGTGAAGGCGTCTAGGTCGACGGAGGACCAGGCCAACTGAGCTTGTGGCGTCAGCGACCAGCTCGGGTCGAGCATGATGCGCCTGCCCGCTTCGACGCCGAGCGCGTAGCCGACGCCGTTGTTGCCGTCGGCGAGCCGCTGTCCGGCGGTCGCCGAGTCGAGATTGCTGTCGTACCAGATCACCTGTGCCTGGCCGTCGAGGTAGAAGCCCTCCGCGCCGTACCAGGTCAGCGAGCCGGAAACGCCGGTGCCGGTCGTATCGATCGACCCGCTGC
>NZ_JAMYKV010000079.1:0-21106 GCF_040317535.1 Mesorhizobium sp. M1409 | reverse complement strand
CCGCCGTCAGCGACGTCTTGCCATGGTCGACGTGGCCAATCGTGCCGATGTTCACGTGAGGCTTGTTACGCTCGAATTTACCTTTGGCCATAATCGTTCTCCGTCTATTCTACCCGCTTGGGGGAAATTGTTATTCGCTCTTCAGATCCGGCACCGCGCAAGGGACGCGACCCGGTGGCTAAGGAACCCTTACGCGTATTTCTTCTGGACTTCCTGAGCCACCGCCGTCGGGACCGGCTCATAGTGATCGAACTGCATCGTGTAGGCCGCACGGCCCTGGCTCATCGAGCGCAAATTGTCGACGTACTTGAACATGTTGGCTAGCGGCACCATCGCGTTGATAACCACGGCCACGCCACGTGCTTCCTGGCCCTGGATCTGGCCACGACGGCCGTTCAGATCGCCGATGACGCTGCCGACGTAGTCTTCGGGCGTCACAACTTCGACCTTCATGATCGGCTCGAGCAGCTGCACCCCAAGCTTGGGTGCAGCTTCACGGAAGCAGGCGCGGCCGGCGATTTCGAATGCCAGGACGCTGGAATCGACATCGTGGTAAGCGCCGTCGATCAGCGTCGCCTTGACGCCGATCATCGGGAAGCCCGCGAACGGACCCGAGGTCATGACGCTGTTGATGCCCTTTTCGACACCGGGGATGTATTCCTTCGGCACGGCGCCGCCGACGATCTTGGTATCGAACTCGAACTCGCTGCTGTCCGGGTTCGGCTCAAAGACGATCTTGACGCGGGCGAACTGACCGGTACCGCCGGTCTGCTTCTTGTGCGTGTAATCCTGCTCGTGCCTGCGGGTGATCGTCTCGCGATAGGCCACCTGCGGCGCGCCGACATTGGCCTCGACCTTGAACTCGCGACGCATGCGGTCGACGATGATGTCAAGGTGAAGTTCGCCCATGCCGGAAATGATGGTCTGGCCGCTTTCCTCGTCGGTCTTGACGCGGAAGGACGGATCCTCGGCGGCCAGGCGGTGAAGGGCGAGGCCCATCTTTTCCTGGTCGTTCTTGGTCTTCGGCTCGATGGCGATCTGGATGACCGGATCGGGGAATTCCATGCGCTCGAGGATGACCGGATGCAGCGGATCGCTGAGCGTGTCGCCGGTGGTCGTGTCCTTGAGACCGGCAAGAGCAACGATGTCGCCGGCAAAAGCCTCTTCAACGTCGGCGCGCGAATTCGCATGCATCTGCAGCATGCGGCCGATGCGCTCCTTCTTGCCCTTCACGGTGTTGTCGACCGAGATGCCCTTGGTGAGCTTGCCCGAATAGATGCGGGCAAAGGTGAGCGAACCGACGAATGGGTCGTTCATGATCTTGAAGGCGAGCATCGACAGCGGCTCGTTGTCGTCGGCGTGACGCTCGATCTCGGCGTCGGTCTTGGCATCGACACCCTTGATGGCCGGAACATCGGCCGGCGACGGCAGATATTCGACGACGGCGTCGAGCAGCGGCTGCACGCCCTTGTTCTTGAAGGCCGAGCCACAGAACATCGGGTAGAACTTCACCGCGATGGTGCCCTTGCGGATCAGCGCGCGGATCTCGTCATTCGACGGCATCTTGCCTTCGAGGTAATTCTCAAGCGCCGTCTCGTCCATTTCGACGGCGGCCTCGATCATCTTCTCGCGGTATTCCTCGGCACGAGCCTTGAGGTCGTCCGGGATCTCGACGATGTCCCAGGCAGCGCCCAGCGTCTCGTCGCGCCAGACCAGCGCGTTCATCTCGACGAGGTCGACAACGCCCTTGAACTCGGTCTCGGCGCCGATCGGCAGCTGCATGACAACGGCATGCGCACCGAGACGCGAACCGATCATCTCGACCGAGCGGTAGAAGTCGGCGCCGATCTTGTCCATCTTGTTGCAGAAGATCATGCGCGGAACGCGGTACTTGTCGGCCTGACGCCAGACGGTTTCCGTCTGCGGCTCAACGCCGGCATTGGCATCGAGCAGCGCGATAGCGCCGTCGAGAACGCGCAGCGAACGCTCAACTTCGATGGTGAAGTCGACGTGGCCGGGGGTGTCGATGATGTTGAAGCGGTACATCTTGCCGTCACGAGCCTTCCAGAAGGTCGTGGTCGCGGCGGACGTGATGGTGATGCCGCGCTCCTGCTCCTGCTCCATCCAATCCATGGTGGCAGCGCCGTCGTGGACTTCGCCGATCTTGTGCGACTTGCCCGTGTAATAGAGGACGCGCTCGGTGGTCGTCGTCTTGCCGGCGTCAATATGCGCCATGATACCGAAATTGCGGTAGTCTTCGATTTTGTATTCGCGGGCCATCGTAGCTGCCTCTCAGTCTCGTTCGCGCTTTACCAGCGGTAGTGCGCGAAAGCGCGGTTGGCTTCAGCCATCTTGTGGGTGTCTTCACGCTTCTTGACGGCGGTGCCGCGGTTGTTGGCCGCATCCATCAGCTCGCCGGAAAGGCGGTCGACCATCGTGGTCTCGTTGCGGTTGCGGGCGGCGGCGATCAGCCAGCGAATGGCCAATGCCTGGCGGCGCTCGGGACGCACGTCGACCGGAACCTGATAGGTAGCGCCGCCGACACGACGCGAACGCACTTCCACATGCGGCGCGACATTGTCGAGCGCCTGATGGAAGACGGTGACCGGCTCCTGCTTGGTCTTCGACTGAACCTGGTCGAGAGCGCCGTAGACGATGGTCTCGGCAACCGACTTCTTACCGTCATACATGACGGCGTTCATGAACTTGGTGACGATCAGATCACCGAACTTCGGGTCCGGATTGATCTCACGCTTTTCTGCACTGTGACGACGCGACATGGCTTTTGTCTCTCAATCTCATAGCCCGACGCACTCAAGCAGCGCCAAGGCCGGAAAATCTTACTTCGAGCGCCTTACTTCGGGCGCTTGGCGCCGTACTTCGAACGGCGCTGCTTGCGGTTCTTCACACCCTGCGTGTCGAGCACGCCGCGGATGATGTGATAGCGAACGCCCGGAAGATCCTTGACGCGGCCGCCGCGGATCATCACCACGGAGTGTTCCTGAAGGTTGTGGCCTTCGCCGGGGATGTAACCGATCACTTCAAAACCATTGGTCAGGCGGATCTTGGCCACCTTGCGCAGCGCCGAGTTCGGCTTCTTCGGCGTCGTTGTATAGACGCGCGTGCAGACGCCCCGCTTCTGCGGGTTCTGCTGCATGGCCGGGACCTTGTTGCGCTTCACCGGCGCAATGCGCGGCTTGCGGATCAGCTGGTTGACGGTAGGCATTAAACCCTCTTGTCTCTCAATTCCGTGTCTCGCCCGGTCAGGGCCGCTCAAAGCGTCATTTCCATACGCGAATTCGGGCCACGAACCGCGCCTCGCGGTCTTGCCCGAACAAATGGCAGAGGAAGCGGAACCGCTTCGTGCACGCCGGAAATGTCTTTTCGCTCGTAAAACGAACCCTGTTTGAGGCAAGCTCCAAAGCGTGTCGCTTCGGAAGGGAGAGCCTCACATCGGTTCTGACTGGGCGGCTTCTACTCGTAAGACCGCGGACCGTCAAGCCCGGAGCGCTAAATATTGCGCGCCAATCAAGGCTCGGCAGCCATGCGAAAAACGCATGTAATTTTCTTTCGCGATTTTGCAAGGGCGAGGAAGAAAGTGCCAAGCCTTTAGCAAAGTGAATGGCTTTGCGCTGTTGCGCGGCTCTTCTTCATGCGAAAAGGCCGCATGAGCAGACAGAACCCCCTCGCCCGCCCACACATCGCCAAGAGGAATCGACCCGTGAACGACAATGAAGAACGCCCGGTCACCATCATCACCGGCCGGGTGTGGAAGAAAAAGGGCGGCAAACCGGAAGGCGTCCACGTCATGCTGGTCGCGCCCGACGACGATTCGGCGGTGCGCCGGGCACTCGAATCGCTTGCTGCGGAAGGTTACGCCGAGGCCGAGCTCGACCAGATAGGCGACATGGACGGCGTGCCCGATGAAGAGCCGCATATCTCCGCCTTCCAGGGCGCGCTCGAAGGCGAAGTTTCGATCGTTACCTTCGACGTGCCGATCTGAAACCAGGCCTCGGCTCAGTTTTCGAATCGGCCATCGAGGCGAATCGGCGATCGGGGCTTCCTGAACGCCGGCGCGGCGGTTCGAGGAGGGCTGGGGTGGGCTTGTCGGCCGGCTTGCCCGGGGCAAGTGTTCTGATAAGAAGCATCACCATTGTTCAACAGACGGAGCGGCCGTGTCCCAGCCCATCAAGATTGGCATCGTCGGCGTCGGCAAGATCGTCCGCGACCAGCATCTGCCGGCCCTGGCGAAGGATCAGGACTATCGCCTCATCGCGGCCGCCAGCCGGCATGGCAAGGTGGATGACATTCCGAATTTTCCGACCATCGAATCCATGCTCGATGCGGTGCCCGAACTCGAGGCCGTATCGCTTTGCATGCCGCCGCAGTTCCGCTACGACGCGGCGCGGACGGCACTCGAGGCGAAGAAGCATGTCTTCCTGGAAAAGCCGCCAGGCGCCACTGTCAGCGAGGTCGAGGACCTCAAGGCATTGGCCGCGCGGAACAGCGTCTCGCTGTTCGCCAGCTGGCACTCGCGCTATGCGCCGGCCGTGGAGGCCGCGCGCGCCTTCCTGAGCTCGGCGCGCATCAGCTCGGCCGCCATCAACTGGAAGGAAGACGTGCGCCGCTGGCACCCGAACCAGGAATGGATCTGGGCTCCCGGCGGTTTTGGCGTCTTCGATCCCGGCATCAACGCGCTATCGATCGCCACTCACATCCTGCCGCCGATGTTCATCACTTCGGCAATACTCGATTTTCCCGAAAACCGCGCATCCCCGGTTGCCGCGCGCGTCTCCTTCCGCACTTCGAATGGCTTGCCGGTGACGATGGACCTCGACTGGCTGCAGACAGGCCCGCAAAGCTGGGACATCCTGGCCGACACCGACAAGGGCGCCATGGTGCTGTCGGGCGGCGGCTCCAAGCTCGCGGTCGACGGCAAGGTGGTTCATGACGTGCCGGAGGCCGAGTACCCGATGCTCTACAAGCGCTTCGCCGAGATCGTGCGAGCCGGCGTTTCCGATGTCGACCTGGCGCCGCTCCAGCATGTCGCCGATGCGTTCATGCTCGGCAAGCGCAACGTGGTCGAGGCCTTCTTCGATTGAACAGGGACGGCTTGGCTGTTCGCCTATCGGCTGTCAATTGACGATCGCGATGGCAAAGCCGTCATAGCCCTTCGCGCCAACGGTCTGGATGCCGGTGCCGTCCAGATGCTTCTCGCCGCCAATGAACGAGAATGCGGCGCGTGCGCCTTCTACATTGGGATCACGGCCACCCTGATCGAGCACAGCACCGTCGCGTATGACGTTGTCGCAGATGATCACGGTTCCCGGCCTCGAAAGCCGCATGGCCCAGGATAGATAATGCGGGTTGTTCGGCTTGTCGGCGTCGATGAAGACGAGGTCAAACGGTCCGGCATTCTCGGCACCCAGCGCGGCAAGCGACTGAAGGGCAGGCCCGACCCGCAGTTCCACACGCTCCGAGACGCCTGCCCGCTCGAAATTCGATTGCGCGACGTCGGCGTGGAGCGGATCGAGCTCAAGCGTCACGATCTTGCCATCGACAGGCAGCGCCCGCGCCATCCAGACGGTCGAATAGCCGCCCAGCGTGCCGATCTCGAGAACCTTCTTCGCTCCCTGTATGCGCACAAGAAGTGAAAGCAGCTTGCCTTGCGCCGGCGACACGTCGATCGCCGGCAGGCCGTGGTCGTGGTTGGCCGCCAGAACGGCATCCAGGACGGGGTCCGCCTCAAACAGGGAACCGACGATGTAGTCGTCGACTGCCGCCCAGCTCGTCTTGCTCATTATTTTTCTCCGATCCGATGCGGAACCCAAAACGCGAAAAGGGGCCACTTGGCCCCTTTTCCTTCTTCCCGTCTTCCGTGCTTACTGCGCGGCGTTTGTCATGTCGGCCAGCATTGGCTCGGCGACTTCCACACCGGAGGCCTTGCGGCGCTCGTCGATGATCAGTTCGTCGCGCGAGGTGGCGATGCGCCGGATCTGGCTCATCGTGCCGCCGGTGCCGGCCGGGATAAGCCGGCCGACGATGACGTTTTCCTTCAGTCCCTGCAGCATGTCGGTCTTGCCGGCAACCGCAGCTTCCGTCAGCACCCGGGTCGTCTCCTGGAAGGAGGCGGCCGAGATGAAGGACGGCGTCTGCAGCGATGCCTTGGTGATGCCGAGCAGCACCGGCAGGCCTTCGGCCGGCTTCTTGCCGTCCTCGACCAGACGCTCGTTGACCTCTTCCAGTTCGATCACGTCGACATGATCGCCTGGAATGTAGGTCGAGTCGCCCTGCACCGTGATCTCGACCTTCTGCAGCATCTGGCGAACGATCACCTCGATGTGCTTGTCGTTGATCGACACGCCCTGCAGACGGTAGACTTCCTGGATTTCGTTGACGAGGTAGGAAGCAAGTGCCTCCACGCCCTTGATCGCCAGGATGTCGTGCGGCGCCGGATTGCCGTCGAGGATGTAGTCGCCCTTCTCGATGACGTCGCCGTCCTGGAGATGGAACGGCTTGCCCTTCGGGATCAGGTATTCGACCGGCTCAAGCGTCGAGTCATGCGGCTCGATGATGATGCGACGCTTGTTCTTGTAGTCGCGGCCGAAGCGGATCGTACCGTCGATCTCGGCGATGATGGCGTGATCCTTCGGACGACGTGCCTCGAACAGTTCGGCAACACGCGGCAGACCGCCGGTGATGTCCTTGGTCTTGGCGCTTTCCATCGGGATACGCGCCAGCACGTCGCCGGGCCGAACCTGCGAGCCCGGCTCGACCGAAAGAATGGCCTCGACCGAGAGCAGGAAGCGGGCGTCGCCACCCTTGGACAGCTTGCCGACCTTGCCCTTGGCGTCCTGGATGGCAATCGCCGGCTTCAGGTCGTTGCCGCGTGGCGTCGAGCGCCAGTCGATGACCTCACGCTTGGTGATGCCGGTCGACTCGTCGGCGGTTTCCTGAACGGAAATGCCGTCGACCAGATCCTCGTACGATACCCTGCCCTCGATTTCGGTGAGGACCGGGCGGGTGTAGGGATCCCACTCGGCGATACGCTGGCCGCGCTTCACCTTGTCACCATCGTCCACGAAGATGCGCGAACCATAGGTGAGGCGGTGCGAGGCGCGCTCCTTGCCGGCTTCGTCGAGGATCAGCACCGCCATGTTGCGGCCCATGACCATCTGCTGGCCGTCGGAGTTGCGCACCACGTTGCGGTTGCGGATCTCGACCTTGCCCTCATAGGAGGCTTCAAGGAACGAGCTATCCACCACCTGTGCCGTACCGCCCATGTGGAAGGTACGCATGGTGAGCTGGGTACCCGGCTCGCCGATCGACTGCGCCGCGATGACGCCGACTGCTTCACCCTGGTTGACCGGGGTGCCGCGGGCCAGATCGCGACCGTAGCAGACCGCGCAGACGCCAACCCTGACTTCGCAAGTCAGTGCCGAGCGAATGCGAACCGACTGGACGCCGGCCTTTTCGATCTGTTCCACGTCACGCTCGTCCATCAGCGTTCCGGCCTTGACCAGGATCTCGCCCGACACCGGATGGGTGATGTCGTCGAGCGACGTACGACCCAGCACGCGCTGGCCGACCGAAGCGACGACCTGACCGGCATCGACGATCGGCTGCATGGTGAGGCCCTTGTCGGTGCCGCAGTCGACGGAGTTGACGATGCAGTCCTGCGCCACGTCGACCAGACGACGGGTGAGGTAACCCGAGTTCGCCGTCTTCAAGGCGGTGTCGGCCAGACCCTTGCGGGCGCCGTGGGTCGAGTTGAAGTACTCGAGCACGGTCAGGCCTTCCTTGAAGTTCGAGATGATCGGCGTCTCGATGATTTCACCCGACGGCTTGGCCATAAGGCCGCGCATGCCGGCGAGCTGACGCATCTGGGTGGGCGAGCCACGCGCACCGGAGTGCGACATCATATAGATCGAGTTCATCGGCTTTTGACGGCCATTGTCCTCGAACTCGACCGCCTTGATGCGGGCCATCATTTCGTCGGCGACCTTTTCCGAGCACTTGGCCCAGGCGTCCACGACCTTGTTGTACTTCTCGCCCTGCGTGATCAGACCGTCATTGTACTGCTGCTCGTATTCCTTGGCCAAAGCCTCGGTATCGGAGACCAGCTTGATCTTGGCATCCGGGATCAGCATGTCGTCCTTGCCGAACGAAATGCCGGCACGGCAGGCATGGCTGAAGCCGAGCGCCATGATGCGATCGCAGAAAATGACCGTCTCCTTCTGACCGCAGTGGCGGTAGACGGTGTCGATCATCTTGGAGATGTTCTTCTTGGTCATCTCCTGGTTGGCGGTCTCATAAGGCACGTTGACGTTCTTCGGCAGAAGCTCGCCGATGATCATGCGGCCAGGGGTGGTGTCATGGATCTTCGACACGACCTTGCCTTCGGCGTCGACCGTGCGGAAACGACCCTTGATCTTGGAGTGCAGCGTCACCGCCTTGGTCTCGAGCGCGTGCTGGAGTTCGCCCATGTCGGCAAACACCATGCCCTCGCCCGGCTCGTTCTGGTTGACGATCGAGAGATAGTAGAGACCGAGAACCATGTCCTGCGACGGCACGATGATCGGCGCGCCGGAAGCCGGGTGCAGGATGTTGTTGGTCGACATCATCAGCACGCGGGCTTCAAGCTGCGCTTCCAGCGACAGCGGCACGTGAACGGCCATCTGGTCGCCGTCGAAGTCGGCGTTGAAGGCCGTGCAGACCAGCGGGTGCAGCTGGATCGCCTTGCCTTCGATCAGGATCGGCTCGAACGCCTGGATGCCGAGACGGTGCAGCGTCGGCGCACGGTTCAACAGCACCGGATGCTCGCGGATGACCTCGTCGAGGATATCCCAGACTTCTGGACGCTCCTTCTCGACCAGCTTCTTCGCCTGCTTGACGGTCGAGGAGTAACCCTTGGCGTCGAGACGGGCGTAGATGAAGGGCTTGAACAGTTCGAGCGCCATCTTCTTGGGCAGGCCGCACTGGTGCAGCTTGAGCTCCGGACCGGTCACGATGACCGAGCGGCCGGAATAGTCGACGCGCTTGCCGAGCAGGTTCTGGCGGAACCGGCCCTGCTTGCCCTTGAGCATGTCGGACAGCGACTTCAGCGGACGTTTGTTGGCGCCGGTGATGACGCGGCCGCGACGGCCGTTGTCGAACAGTGCATCGACGGCTTCCTGCAGCATGCGCTTTTCGTTGCGCACGATGATGCCGGGGGCGCGCAGCTCGATCAGCCGCTTCAGACGGTTGTTGCGGTTGATGACGCGGCGATAGAGGTCGTTCAGATCCGACGTGGCGAAGCGACCGCCGTCCAGCGGGACGAGCGGGCGCAGGTCCGGCGGGATCACCGGGACCACCTTCATGATCATCCATTCCGGACGGTTGCCGGATTCCATGAAGTTCTCGACGACCTTGAGCCGCTTCAGATACTTCTTCTGCTTCAGCTCGGAGGTGGTCGAAGCCAGTTCCGAACGCAGGTCGCCGGCGATCTTCTCCAGGTCCATGCCGGCCAGGAGGTCATGAATGGCCTCGGCGCCGATCATGGCGGTGAACGAATCCTCGCCATACTCGTCGACGGCGATCATGTACTCTTCCTCGCTGAGCAACTGGTGCTCCTTCAGCGCGGTGAGGCCAGGTTCGGTGACGATGTAGTTCTCGAAATAAAGGACGCGCTCGATGTCCTTCAGGGTCATGTCGAGCAGCGTGCCGATGCGCGACGGCAGCGACTTCAGGAACCAGATATGGGCGACCGGTGCCGCCAACTCGATGTGGCCCATGCGCTCGCGGCGAACGCGCGACAGCGTGACTTCGACGCCGCACTTCTCGCAGATGACGCCCTTGTATTTCATGCGCTTGTACTTGCCGCACAGGCACTCATAGTCCTTGATCGGGCCAAAAATGCGCGCGCAGAACAGACCGTCACGCTCCGGCTTGAAGGTGCGGTAGTTGATGGTCTCCGGCTTCTTGATCTCGCCGAAAGACCAGGACAGAATCTTCTCAGGGCTGGCAAGCGATATCCGGATGGAATCGAACACCTGCGCAGGCGCCTGCGGATTGAAGAGATTCATGACCTCTTGGTTCATGCCGTTCTCCTTTTCGGGGTCCTCGAAAACCCCTTGCATCTAGTCGCGAGCCAAACGCCCGCCGTCTTGTCGGCCACTGGCCGAAGAATTTGGTGCATCCGGTCGCGGCAGCCCGCGACCGGATGTCTTTCTTACTCGGCCGCGTCGGGCAGCCGGATCGGGTTGTCGTCGAGCTTGGTGTTCTCAAGCTCGACATTGAGGCCGAGAGACCGCATTTCCTTGACGAGAACGTTGAAGCTCTCCGGAATGCCGGCCTCGAAGGTGTCGTCGCCACGGACGATCGCCTCGTAGACCTTGGTGCGGCCGGCGACGTCGTCCGACTTCACCGTCAGCATTTCCTGCAGCGTGTAGGCGGCGCCGTATGCTTCGAGCGCCCAGACCTCCATCTCGCCGAAGCGCTGGCCACCGAACTGCGCCTTGCCGCCCAGCGGCTGCTGGGTGACGAGCGAGTACGGACCGATCGAACGCGCGTGGATCTTGTCGTCCACGAGATGGTGAAGCTTGAGCATATATATGTAGCCCATCGTCACCTTGCGATCGAACGGCTCGCCGGTGCGTCCGTCATAGAGCTGCGACTGACCGCTGGTGTGCAGGCCCGCCTGCTCCAGCATGATGTTGATGTCAGCCTCATGCGCGCCGTCGAACACCGGGGTCGCGATCGAAACGCCGCGGCGCATCTGCTCGCTGAGGCGAACGATGCTCTCGTCGTCATACTCGCGAACCGGCTCGTTGCGGTCGTTGGCCGGGATGAAGCTTTCGAGCGTCTTGCGCAGCGGCTTGATATCGCCCGCCACCTTGTACGCGTCGATCAGCTCGCCGATCTTCCTGCCCATGCCCGCGCATGCCCAGCCCAGATGCGTTTCCAGGATCTGGCCGACATTCATGCGGCTCGGCACACCCAGCGGGTTGAGCACGATATCGGCATGCGTGCCGTCCTCGAGGAAAGGCATGTCCTCGACCGGAACGATCCGCGACACGACACCCTTGTTGCCGTGACGGCCGGCCATCTTGTCGCCGGGCTGCATCTTGCGCTTCACGGCCACGAAGACCTTGACCATCTTCATGACGCCAGGAGGCATTTCATCGCCGCGCTGGACCTTCTCGACCTTGTCCATGAAACGCTGTTCGAGCGCCTTCTTGGAGTCGTCGTACTGGCCACGCAGGGCTTCGAGTTCGCTCTGGAGCTTTTCGTTCTCCACGGCAAACTGCCACCACTGCGAACGCGGATACTCGTCGAGCGTATCCTTGGACAGCGTCGAGCCCTTCTTGAAGCCCTTCGGTCCAGCGATCGCTTCCTTGCCGACGAGCACGTCGGAAAGACGCGCGTAGACGTTGCGGTCCAGAATGGCCTGCTCGTCGTCGCGGTCCTTGGCGAGGCGTTCGATCTCCTCGCGCTCGATCGCCATGGCGCGCTCGTCCTTCTCCACACCGTGGCGATTGAAGACGCGCACCTCGACGACGGTGCCGAAAGTGCCCGGAGGCATGCGCATCGAGGTGTCGCGCACATCGGATGCCTTTTCGCCGAAGATGGCGCGCAGAAGCTTTTCTTCCGGCGTCATCGGGCTTTCGCCCTTCGGCGTGATCTTGCCGACCAGGATATCACCCGGCTGAACTTCGGCACCGATGTAGACGATGCCGGCTTCGTCGAGGTTCTTCAGCGCTTCTTCCGAGACGTTCGGGATATCGCGCGTGATTTCCTCCGGCCCGAGCTTGGTATCGCGCGCCATGACCTCGAACTCCTCGATGTGGATCGAGGTGAAGACGTCATCGGCGACGATGCGTTCGGACAGGAGGATCGAGTCCTCGTAGTTGTAGCCGTTCCACGGCATGAATGCGACCAGCACGTTGCGGCCGAGTGCCAGATCACCGAGCTCGGTCGACGGACCGTCGGCGATGATGTCGCCCTTGTTGACCCGGTCGCCCATACGAACCAGCGGACGCTGGTTGATGCAGGTGTTCTGGTTCGAACGCTGGAACTTCATCAGCCGGTAGATATCGACGCCGGACTTGCCCGGATCGAGATCCTCGGTGGCGCGGATGACGATACGCGTCGCGTCGACCTGGTCGACGATGCCGCCGCGGCGGGCGCCGATGGCGGCGCCCGAGTCACGGGCGACGATCGGCTCCATGCCGGTGCCGACGAACGGCGCCTCGGCGCGCACCAGCGGCACGGCCTGACGCTGCATGTTCGAGCCCATCAGGGCGCGGTTGGCGTCGTCGTTTTCCAGGAACGGGATCAGGGCCGCGGCAACCGACACCATCTGCTTGGGCGAAACGTCCATCAGATCGACGTTTTCGCGCGGCGCCATCATCACTTCGCCGGCGCTGCGGCAAATGACGAATTCGTCGACGAAACCACCGTTCTTGTCGAGCTCGGCGTTGGCCTGCGCGACATGGTGCTTGGCCTCTTCCATCGCCGAGAGATAGACGACTTCATTGGTCAGCTTGCCGTCGACGATCTTGCGGTACGGGCTCTCGATAAAGCCGTACTTGTTGACGCGCGCGAAGGTGGCCAGCGAGTTGATCAGACCGATATTCGGGCCTTCCGGCGTCTCGATCGGGCAGATGCGGCCGTAATGCGTCGGGTGCACGTCGCGCACTTCGAAGCCGGCGCGCTCGCGGGTCAGACCGCCCGGTCCAAGCGCCGAGAGGCGGCGCTTGTGGGTGATCTCCGACAGCGGGTTGGTCTGGTCCATGAACTGCGACAGCTGCGAGGAACCGAAGAACTCGCGCACGGCGGCGGCCGCCGGCTTGGCGTTGATCAGATCCTGCGGCATGACCGTGTCGATCTCGATCGAGGACATACGCTCCTTGATCGCGCGCTCCATGCGCAGCAGGCCGACGCGGTACTGGTTTTCCATCAGCTCGCCGACCGAACGCACGCGACGGTTGCCGAGATTGTCGATGTCGTCGATTTCGCCCTTGCCGTCACGCAGTTCGACCAGCGTCCTGACCACGGCCAGGATGTCGTCCTTGCGCAGCACGCGCACGGTGTCCTCGGCCTTGAGCTCGAGGCGCATGTTCATCTTGACGCGGCCGACGGCCGACAGATCATAGCGCTCGCTGTCGAAGAACAGCGAGTTGAACATGGCTTCGGCGGTCTCGAGCGTCGGCGGCTCGCCGGGACGCATGACACGATAGATGTCGAACAGCGCGTCCTGGCGGCTCTCGTTCTTGTCGACGTTGAGCGTGTTGCGGATATAGGCGCCGACATTGACGTGGTCGATGTCGAGAACCTTGATCTCGTCTTCGCCGGTGCCGAGCAGAACCTTCAGCGTCTTCTCGTCGATCTCGTCGCCGGCTTCGAGGAAGATCTCGCCGGTGGCGAAGTTGACGATGTCCTCGGCCAGGTAGTTGCCGAGCAGATCCTCGTCCGTCGCCTTGATCGCCTTGAGACCCTTTTCGCCGAGCGCCCTTGCCTGGCGTGCGGTGATCTTCTTGCCGGCTTCGACGACGACCTCGCCCGTATCGGCATCGACCAGGTCGCCGACAGCCTTGAGGCCGCGGAAACGCTCGACGTTGAACGGAATGCGCCAATGGTCGCCGGCGCGCTTGTAGGTGATCTTGTTGTAGAAGGTCGACAGGATCTCTTCGCCGTCCATGCCGAGCGCCATCAGCAGCGACGTCACCGGGATCTTGCGGCGACGATCGATGCGGGCGTGCACGACGTCCTTGGAATCGAACTCGATGTCGAGCCACGAACCGCGATAGGGGATGACGCGCGCGGCAAACAGAAGCTTGCCCGACGAGTGCGACTTGCCTTTGTCATGGTCGAAGAAGACGCCCGGCGAGCGGTGCATCTGCGAGACGATGACGCGCTCGGTGCCGTTGACGATGAAGGTGCCGTTCAGGGTCATGAGCGGCATGTCGCCCATGTAGACGTCCTGCTCCTTGATGTCCTTGATGGACTTGGCGCCGGTATCCTCGTCGATATCGAACACGATGAGGCGCAGCGTCACCTTGAGCGGCGCGGCATAGGTGAGGTCGCGCTGACGGCATTCGTCAACGTCGAATTTCGGTCCTTCGAACTCGTACTTCACGAACTCCAGCATCGAGGAGCCGGAAAAATCGGAGATCGGGAAGACCGACTTGAAAACTGCCTGCAGTCCCTCGTCCGGACGCCCGCCCTTGGGCTCCGCGACCATCAGGAACTGGTCATAGGATGCCTTCTGAACCTCGATCAGGTTCGGCATCTCCGCAACTTCCGGAATCTTTCCGAAGAACTTGCGTACGCGTCTGCGGCCATTGAAAGTCTGGGTCTGGGCCATCGTCGCTCCTTAGCTCAAAACTCGGGACGAGCCTCGCCGCGGCTCGCCTTGCATGCTGGGCCACCTTGGCGGCAACCCTCTGTCTGTTTTCCCGGCGCCTGTCGGCGGCCGGTTAGAACGGGAGAAAACCCGTTTCCTGAAGGCCGGTTTCGGCCCTCAGGAAAGAGGTTCTCGTACGTCTCGCGTTACGCATGCTCCCTTCCAGGCGAAGGGAGTGGCGGACGGCGCGAGGCCGTCCGCCGCTTTTACGCTTACTTCAGTTCGACCTTGGCGCCGGCTGCTTCCAGCTGGGCCTTGAACTTGTCAGCGTCGGCCTTGGAAACGGCTTCCTTGACCGGCTTCGGAGCCGCTTCAACCAGATCCTTGGCTTCCTTGAGGCCAAGACCGGTGATGGCGCGGACTTCCTTGATGACGTTGATCTTCTGAGCGCCTGCCTCGGTGAGGACGACGTCGAATTCCGTCTTTTCCTCGACCGGAGCAGCAGCGGCCGCACCACCGCCAGCGGCGGCAACAGCCACCGGAGCAGCGGCGGAAACGCCCCACTTTTCTTCCAGAAGCTTCGACAGCTCGGCCGCCTCGAGGACGGTCAGCTTCGAAAGGTCGTCTACGATCTTTGCGAGATCAGCCATTGTTGTATTCCTTCATAAGGTTCGAACGTGTGTTTGTGATAGCGAGGAACGGCCTCATGCCGCCTCGTCCTTCCGGGCGTAAGCGCCGATGACGCGCGCGACCGAAGCCGCTGGCGCATTGACGATCTGGGCGATCCGGGTTGCCGGCGTGGCGATCATGCCAACCAGCCTGGCGCGCAGCTCATCGAGCGACGGAAGTGTGGCGAGTGCCTTCACACCGTCGGCGTTGAGCGAGGTGGTGCCCATTGCGCCGCCGAGAATGACAAGCTTGTCATTTCCCTTGGCGAAATCGGACGCGACCTTCGGCGCCGCAATCGGATCCTCCGAATAAGCAATCAGCGTCTGTCCCTTGAACAGCTCGATGATCGATGCGGAGTCCGTGCCCTGAAGAGCGATTTTGGCGAGACGGTTCTTCGCGACTTTGACGGTGCCACCGGCGGCGCGCATTTTCGACCGAAGGTCGTTCATTTGCGCGACGGTGATACCGGCGTAGTGGGCCACGACCACTGAACCTGCGTTCGAGAACGCACCGTTCAGGCCCGTGACGAGTTCGCGTTTTTCCGCTCTGTCCACTGCCTATCTCCAGTTGACCCCTGCCCCATTAACGGGGACAGGCGTCGGGTTGCCTTTGTCGGCCGGGCCATCCAGTAACGGATCTCCCGAACGACGCTCGAGGATCCTGCCCCCTTTCGCCACACCGGCCGGCAAGCCGGACGATGCGCAGACAAAAGGCAAACACGGTTCGAACCTTTCATTGGAGCAATCGCTCCGTTGTCCGGTCTTCACCCGTCTCATGCAGGCCCAAATCGAATTAAGGCTTCTGGGCCGCCTGCAATCTCGGACAGGATGTCCGGAAACCTCTCGGTTTCCGGTACCGGGCCGCCGACGAGTCGGAGGCCCGGAATTCACTTGCGGATCAGCCCTTTAGCGGCCGATCCGAATGTTCGTATCAGGACGCTGTGAGCGTCGCGACGTCGAGCTTGAGGCCCGGGCCCATCGTCGAGGTGACCGACACCTTCTTGACGTAGTTGCCCTTGGCGCCAGCCGGCTTTGCCTTGGTCACGGCGTCGGCGAAGGCGCGGATGTTCTCTTCCAGGGCCTTGACCTCGAACGAGACCTTGCCGACGCCGGCATGAACGATGCCGGCCTTCTCGACGCGGAACTCGACAGCGCCGCCCTTCGATGCCTTGACGGCGGCGGCAACGTCGGTGGTTACGGTGCCGACCTTCGGGTTCGGCATCATGCCGCGCGGGCCGAGCACTTTGCCCAGACGGCCGACGAGCGGCATCATGTCCGGCGTCGCGATGCAGCGATCGAAATCGATCGTGCCCTTCTGGACGATGTCGACCAGATCCTCGGCACCGACGATGTCGGCGCCGGCGGCGCGCGCTTCGTCAGCCTTGTCGCCGCGTGCGAACACAGCGACGCGCACCGAGCGGCCGGTGCCGTTCGGCAGATTGACCACGCCGCGGACCATCTGGTCGGCGTGGCGCGGGTCGACGCCGAGGTTCATGGCGACTTCGATGGTCTCGTCGAACTTGACCGAGGAACGGTCCTTGAGCAGCTTCAGTGCATCACCCAGGGCGTAAGCCTTGTTGGGATCGATGCCTTCGCGGGTCTTCGATACACGCTTTGCAATCTTTGCCATGATCTTAGCCCACCACTTCCAGACCCATCGAGCGGGCGGAGCCCTCGACCATGCGCATGGCCGCTTCGACGTCGTTTGCGTTCAGATCCTTCATCTTCGCGGTGGCGATCTCGCGGACCTTGTCACGCGAAACCGTACCGGCCTTGACCTTGCCCGGCTCCTTGGAACCAGACGTCAGGTTAGCCGCCTTCTTCAGGAAGTAGCTCACCGGCGCCGTCTTCATGACGAAGGTGAAGGACTTGTCCTGGTAGTAGGTGATGACGACCGGAACCGGCGATCCCTTTTCCATTTCCTGGGTCTGCGCGTTGAACGCCTTGCAGAACTCCATGATGTTGATGCCACGCTGACCAAGCGCCGGGCCGATCGGGGGAGACGGCGTGGCCGATCCCGCTTTGACCTGGAGCTTGAGCTGGCCTGCAATTTTCTTAGCCATCTCTTTTCCTGCCTTTGTCTATGCCGGCTCCCATGAACGGGAAAGTGCCGGCGGTTGCAGTCTGGTGGTGCGATCCATGCGGCCGGCTAAAGCCGCACTCGTCTCCCACCGTTCTCAAGAGCCGCGCGATCTCCGCGCCGCTCTTCCCTGCCGCGCTTGGCGGCAGGATTTCGGATCAGCCCTTTTCGACCTGTCCGAATTCCAGATCGACAGGCACGGCGCGCCCGAAGATCGAAACTTCCACCTTGAGCCGCGCCCGCTCCTCGTCCACTTCCTGGACGAAACCGTTGAACGACGCGAAGGGACCATCCGAAACGCGGATCGCCTCGCCGATCTCGAACGTGACCGAGGGCTTGGGCCGCTCGACGCCTTCCTGCACCTGGTTCAGGATGCGCTGGGCTTCCGCCTCGGTGATCGGCACCGGCTTGGAGTCACCCAGGAAGCCGGTGACCTTCGGCGTGTTCTTGACCAGCGAGAACACAGCGTCGGTCAGGTTGGCCTTCAGGAGCACATAGCCCGGGAAGAACTTGCGCTCGGCATCGACCTTGCGGCCGCGACGAATCTCGACGACCTTCTCGGTCGGCACCACGATCTGGTGGATATCGGCGGACAGGCCCTTCTGCTTGGCCTTGTTCTCGATGTCCTCGGCGACCTTCTTTTCAAAGTTCGAATAGGCGTGGACGATGTACCAGCGCGCGGTCATTTCAAGACTTCTCCGTAATCGCCGGACTTAGCGTCCGATGCCCAGAATCTGTTCGACCGCGAGGCCCATGAGCTGATCAGCGGTGAAGAAAAAGACCATCGCGATCACAGCGAAAGCCAGGACCATGACCGTCGAGATCATCGTTTCGCGCCGCGACGGCCAAGTCACCTTGGCGGTCTCCGCGCGAACCTGCTGGAGAAAGACGAAAGGATTTGTGGTTTTCGAAGCCATATGCCGCTCTGTCTTCAAGACCCGTTGGCCGGGTCTCCTGGATGATCCCGCTGGCCGGGACGTGCCGCCTGAGCCCAATCTTGCGCCGAATCAGCGCAATCAATTCGCCCATGCAAATCAGACGCGTAAAGCCGGCTTCCCAGCTCCACGCGTCGCGTGTCTGTTTCGTCTACATAAAACCGATTCTTGATCCACGCAAGTGGCAAGTGTCCGCTTTATGACCAAACGCCGCATCGGAACCATCCAGTCGTTCCGTCCCGGCTATGAGGCCATTATGCCCCAAGCGAGCTGATATGGCAAGCGGGTCGCCGATTTTCAAAGGGCAGACCGCAGAAATATCGTTTTGAAACGCCATTTCGAGAAATGGCACGGGCAGCAGGGCTCGAACCTACGACCTGCGGTTTTGGAGACCGCCGCTCTACCAACTGAGCTATGCCCGTACGTGCGCATATCGGCGCAGCAGGCGCTTCCTAAAAGCTTCCGCTCGCTCTGTAAAGAGTGGTTTGCAAGCAAACGCGCCATAACCCCGTTCCCCTCAGCACCAGATGTTCGAGGCCGAGGCCTTCCCACTCGCGCCAGCGCACGATCTTGAAATTTCTCGGCATTGCTCCGAGACTCCCGTGGCGACCGAAAGCTACTTTGGACCCGGTGGCCGATACGGCCCGCCCGGCACACCCCAGCCCCAGGCCGGCATCCGTTCCGTCTGAGGATCGCAAGTTTCGCCGAGATTGGAGTTCATCTTGGCCAGCCGCGATCCCCATTCGACATAGCCCATGAAGGCCGAACGAAATTCCGGATCGTCAGGCAGGGCGACCGCGTCGGCGGCGTCGGCCAGGAGGTTGATCCAGCGGCGGCGCTGCTCCTCGGTCAGATGCTTGCCCAGATGATGCGTGACCATCTCGCGGTGGCCGCCAAATTGCTCGCTGTAGGTTTTCGGTCCGCCGAAAACCTCGCCGATGAAGGCCGCGACATGGGCGGGATGATCCGGCGACATGGCCTTGAATACCGGCCCGACGATCGGATCCTGCGCCACCTTGTCGTAGAAAATCTGGGTCAGCCGGTTCAACGCCTCGCTGCCGCCGGCCCATTCGTAGAGTGTCGGGATATCCTGGCTCATTCTCGATCCTCCGCCGGCCCCGGCGCCGGCAGCAGCGACGATAGCGGCAAAATCGAGAATGGCTCAACCTGCCTCGATGGTCAGTCTCCGACGTTGCCGCTCTACAGTTTGGCGGGCGCGTCAGCCTCGGCATTGGCGGAAGGCCGGATCCGGCAATTCCGCGGTTTCGGCACCCCGTCGCAGATGGTGGCACCGGTCAGCGCGTCGACCGATTGCGGGCTCGTCGTCAGCCCGAGCCTCAGCATCGTGCCGGGTTCCAGCTGCCGCTCGACCGAGCGCCCCTCGATCGCCGTGAATAGAGCGGGATCGATCCCCATCTCCTCGAGATAGGCCTTGACCACCCGCATTTGCCCCATCGGGTACAGGCTAAGCCGCGCACGGGGACCGACAAGCCGTCTCACGCCGCCGGCAAGCATGAGCGCACAGGCCGAACCGCACTCCACTCCCGCATCGATACTCAGCCCGGCATAGGCGCCCTCCTTGGCCAGGCAACTCCACTCTCCCGGGTCACAGTCGACGAAATCGGTGCGGCCAACGGCGACGTCGAGCTTCCTTTGATGGATAAGCCGTCCCGCCGCCAGAGCGCCAAGCAGGTCGCCACCCTTTGAGCTGAGCACGACAGGCAGCAGCCGGTCGCCAAGCGTGGCGAGCAACTGGCGCAGCCTCCGCGGGGTCCGAGGCGTGATCACGCCTTCCGCCGAGATCCATTCCGGGCAATCCGGATTGCAGAGCGGGTTGCTGCCGCGAACCACGACGAAGCGCATGTCTTCATCGCGCTGCACACCCTCGGGCCCGGCCGGCAGCGGAGCAGGCTTGGCCGCGGTCGTCAGGCCATCGGGCTTATTCCCCGGTATTTCCAGGCAATTCGCGGCCAATCGATCCGGCCTGCACAGGCTCGCGGCGGTCAACAGGTCCACGGCATCCACACTGGTGACCAATTTCATCGTCAGCATGTCGTCGAGGGCGATCTGGTGGATTTCGCTGGCCGGCGTACTCTTCATCGTTTCGAGCACGCTTTGTTCGATGCCCATCTCGTTGAGATAGGTCGCCAGCTTTTTCTCCACCGCCTTGCTCATCTCGTAGGTCTTGTAGCTGCCGGCGTTCTTGCGGCTGACGATCCTTGTGTTGAGGACCTTCTTCTTGCCCCCCACGATGCGGTAGGTGGTCCGGTATTGCAGTTTCGTGCGGATGTAGGTCGTGGTGATCTGATGGACGCCGAGATAGGTCCATTCGCCCGCTACCCGCCGGACGCCACCGGCAAACATCAACGGACAGGCGGAATTGCACATGGCGCCATAGGCAAGGACACTGCCAAAGTAGCGGACGCCATTCTTGTCACGGTCCTGGCAACCATTCGCGTCGGGCTGGCAACCGGAGAACACTGTCTTGCCGATGGCGATATCGAGCTTGTTCTTGCGGATCAGCCGGCCAAGCGTCAGCGCCGCCTCGACATTGCCGCCGGGAGAATCGACGACGATCGGCAGTTTTCGCCCGCCAAGCGTCTTCAGCATGCGTTTGAACAAAGCCGGCGTTCCAGCTTCTATCGAGCCTTCCGCCGAGATCCATTCCGGACAGATCGGCTCGCACCCCGGTGCATTGCCGCGGACAATACCGAATCGCATTGTCGGACCGAGATCCGGGGCCGTATCCGTCGCAAAGGCACGTCCGGTGACAAGCAACGCCAGCAGGCAGATCAGCCGCAGCGACCACACTGCCCGACGATGGAAAAGGCGCCCTGGAACCATTGGAAAAAAGCCCCTTGATGCAACCTATACTAGACGAGGTCCAAAGGCTTGCAACAGGGTCCGGTCGACAAGGCGAACACCCAATCGCCAGGCAAAAGAAAAGGGCGGCCCCGAGGACCGCCCTTTCCGTTTCGAACCCGACCGGCACAGGCCGGTATCGGTTATTCCTTGATGGTGACGACGATGCCGGCACCGACGGTGCGGCCGCCTTCACGGATGGCGAAGCGCAGCTTCTCTTCCATGGCGATCGGCA
>NZ_JAMYKV010000078.1:0-21473 GCF_040317535.1 Mesorhizobium sp. M1409 | reverse complement strand
CAGCTACCGCGGCAGCGGTTTAGTTCAATCAAATTCCAACCGATTTGGGAATCCCTTATCGACTCACCGTAATTTCATCCCGCTCCAGGGTTTGAGCGATCCTTCGCCATAGCGTTGAAAAGCAGCATGCATGCCACCAGCGATACGACCCCGCCTATCAGGTCGTCCCCCGTCAGGCCGAAAAAATAGATCGTATCAAACGCCAACACCGCCATTGCTGTGCCCATCATGGATTGGCAAATTGCCAGGATAGAACCGTTAGAGAACTCTAATGTTCCACTCTAGACTCTCGCCCGCAACGGAAGCATTCTTCCGCCGGGGAGAGAGGGACGTGGGCAAAGTCCAGCGTCATCAAGGTGCCAATCAGGCTGACCAGTGGCGAAAGCGCGCCGGCAGGAGAATGCTGTCACGGCGATTGCAGCGACCGCTCTTGGGACTCCTCTTGCTGGGCGTTGGTGCGCTTGCCGCAGCAGTCACCCAATTCGCTATCCAGAGGACCGCCGGGCAACAGAGCACCGGCCTCATCGCTGGCATTCAGAGGACCATAACAAATTGGACAGCACCATTGCCTGGCCCGATGGAAGGCCGCGCTTCGGTGATCGACGGCGACACGGTCGAGATTGCTGGCCAGCGCATTCGCTTCAACGGCATCGACGCACCGGAGAGCCGGCAGTATTGCGACGACGCCCAGGGCTTCGAATATCCCTGTGGGCGCCGCGCCGCCCAAGCCTTGGACGAGTTCCTGGCAGCTTCGCGACCGCTGCGTTGCAGCTTTATCGATCGCGATCGGTATGGCCGGCTTGTAGGGAATTGCGATCGCGCAGACGGTCGCAGCGTTCAGCGCTGGCTTGTCGAACAGGGTCTGGCCCTCGACTGGCCGCGCTATTCGAATGGGACATTCGCCGCCGAGCAAGGCACTGCCAAGGCGGCTCACCGCGGCCTTTGGCAGGGCCGGTTCGATCAACCTTGGGATTGGCGTGCGGTCAATGCCGACAAGGTCGAGACTGTCAGCGAGCAATCAACTGGCTTCGGGCTACTCGGCTCAGGCTGCAACATCAAGGGCAACATCAGCGTGAACTCTGGTGAGCACATCTACCACCTGCCTGGTCAAGAACATTATGCCGAGACAGTCATATCGACCGGAAAGGGCGAGCGCTGGTTTTGCTCTGAGGCCGAAGCTCGGGCGGCCGGTTGGCGTCGAGCAAAGCGATAAAGCCGCGAGGGAGACGAAAGTGCCGGACTAGGTAAAGCCTTGGCTATGCATCAGCGCCGTTTTGATATTTCTCAGCATGGGCCCGTCGAACGCCAGAAGCTGTCGAGCTTCCAAAAATGATCAAACCTGACAGCCAGCGGCGTACAGGTAAATTTCTGATCCTGTACGAAGTACATGGCCACATGGAATCCTTCGCGTTCATAGTGTCGCAAAGTCGGGCCCAGCATTCGTTGAACGTAACCCCCGGGCGAAGAACTCGCCGAGGCCGCGCCGCCGAGGGCGCGGCCCATGGCTACCACCAACTCCTGATCTTGCCTGAATCGCCACCCCTGCCGGGGAATGCTCGTAAGGGACGTCGCGAAGCCGACCAAATCTGCGCCGTATTAGTGCCCCTACGCCGCCTGAACGATCTCGACCAGTTCAACGTCGAAAACCAGATCCTTTCCGGCCAAGGGATGATTGCCGTCGAGCTTGACGCTGGCGTCGTCCACTTCGACGACTGTTACCGGGATGGGGCGCCCGTCGCGGGTTTTGGCCTGCAATCGAGTGCCGATATCAACGTTGATGTTGTCTGGCACCTTGGCGCGGTCGATGGTCATGACCGCTTCGGGGCGGCGGGGGCCATAGGCGGCCTCGGCGGGAACGGTGACGGTGCTCTTCGCGCCCACCTCCATGCCCTCGACATGGGTTTCAAGACCGGGGATCAGTTGTCCTTCACCCAGCGTGAATTGCAGCGGTTCGCTGCCGGAAGAATCGAATTGAGTGCCGTCGACTAGGCGTCCATTGTAGTTGATGCGCACGGTGTCGCCATTCTTGGCCTGTGTCATAGCAGTCATCCTTTCGGAAGTTCTTGAGGGGCCGGCCAGAGCTCACGGTCCCGTTCTCGATCATCCACGCACTCGGGGTGCACGGCGCGAAGCTCTAAAACTAGGGGCTTGGCTGCCGATGTAAACCCAGAATGCCGATTTGAGCTATTCGATGCCGTGGCTGGGTACGAAATTCAAGTCGGAGAGCGTTTTCCGTCTGGTGGGAGTGCCTTCTGGAGCAGGGTCAGGTTCTCCCTTAGGACTTCAATCGAGAATTCGATCTTGGTCACCAGACCAGGATAGGCTGGGCGATCCTTCTCCTGCAGCGCGATTGTCAACTCCTGGGTTTGCTCCTCCGCCATTTCAAGCCGTCCCGCTTTGATGGTGTTGGCTTGCATGCTGACCTCCAGGTGAGTTTGGCAACTTCACTCTGGCAGAGCGCTGGTCGCCTTCCATCCCCATAGGATCTTCACGAGAGCCGTCAGTCCCCTTTCGGGATAACGGGCTAGCTAGAAGGCCGACCTTGCGCCGGGCCTATGGCGTGAACTCATAAACGGGCGTGGTTAGATCGTGCACGAGTATCTGCTTCCGTGAAAAAGCAGCCGTTATCGGTTGCGGCTGCTTGTGGCAGAGTAGCCAGAAGCCGACTCCAGCGTGGTGGTCCGTCGAGAAAGAAGTTAGTCATTCCGGAAAGCCAGCCTTACGAAGGCCTTCGACGTACATGTCTCGCAAGGCCAAGTCGCGATAGGGCTGGGATTCGACCCAATGTCTAATCTTGAAATGGGGGTTTGTTGCCAGATATAGCGTGGCCTCTTCACGCGCTTCCTCTAACCTGCCGAGCCGCGCCAGGATCGACGCCAAATTTACCCTGGATTCGGTGCGATATGTTGCATCTTTCCTCAGCGTCTTCACTGCTTCCTCATACTTACCGGCAGCGGATTGGGCACCTCCGAGTAACCAGAAATACCAGCTCGGCGGGCACGGATTCAGGCGCAATGCCTTCTCGATGCAGGCGATGGCCTCTACTCCGCGACCTTCATAGGTCTTCAGATCCCCGAAGTTTGCCCACGCATCGGCATCGTTCGGATTGAGCCGGAGCGAAATCTCGTACTCTTTGGCAGACTCATCCCACTGGCGCTCGAGGAGGAGTATGAACGCGAGCACCCAATGCGTGCCAGAATTTTCGGGATCGAGTTCAATCGCCTTTCTTGCCGACGCCATAGATTGTTGACGAAGGGGATTCATCGGATAGTTCCTAAAGACCCAGGCCTCGCACTGACTGATCGCCAACCAGCGATAGGCATCCGCGTAGTTAGGATCGAGTGCGATGGCCCGCTCGAACAAGGGGATGGCCGCAACGCCAGCCTCCGTGGAGTGTGCCCATTCAGCCCGCCCCCGTAGATAGAGATCATAGGCCCCCAAGTTCGTTGGCCGATAACGCTCCTTCAGGTTTGCCGCGGCTAATCTGCCGGCGAGCCCCTCCACAATCTTTCCGACGACTTCGTCTTGCGCCGCGAAGATATCGGCAAGGTCCCGGTCGAAGCGATCTGCCCAGATGTGCCCACCGGCGGGTGCATCGATGAGCTGGGCATTGATCCGCACGCGGTCCGCCACCCGTCGGGCGCTTCCCTCCAGGACATATTTCACGCCCAGTTCGCGAGCGATCTGGCGGGTGTCTACCGATCTGCCCTTGTAGGCAAAGGATGAGTTCCGGGCGATGACGAAGAGCTCGGGCACTTTGGACAGATCGGTAATCAGGTCCTCCGTCAATCCATCAACGAAATACGCCTGCTCGGCGTCAGCACTCATATTCACAAAGGGCAGGACGACTATTGACGGCTTGGCGGGAAGAGAAAGTTCAACGGCCGAAACCGCCGCCGCGGCTCCATCCTTGCCCGCGAGCCTATAGGTTTGGATCGGTCGATCGATGTTTTTGAGAGTCTGCGGGCCCAAGGAAACGAATGAATGTGGAAGCTTGCCGTTGATCTGCTCGAAGACACTTCCCGAGATGCACAATCCCCCCGGCTCCGACAGACTCTCGAGCCGAGCCGCGACGTTGACTCCGTCGCCATAGAGATCATTGCCCTCGACCACCACGTCGCCGAGATTAATTCCAGCTCGCAATACAATGCGTCGGTCCCCAGCCACATCTGCATTCGCGATATCCATAGCCCTCTGCAATTCGACAGCGCAGTCTACGGCGTTGACTGCGCTTCCGAACTCTATTAGCGCGCCGTCGCCGATCAATTTGATGATGCGACCGTGATGTTTGGAGATCATTGGCTGAAGGATCTCTCGACGCCGAGATTTGAGCGTAGTCAAGGTACCTACCTCGTCGCGCTCCGTGAGGCGACTATAGCCAACCACGTCGATGGCCAGAATGGCAGCAAGGCGGCGTTGGACGCGCTCTTCGGACATCGCAGGGGTGCTCTCACTGCGGCAAATTGTATTTGCATCCCGAGGAGGAGTCGATTCGCCTGATTTTCCGCTCTGGGTTCATTCACGTCGGCTTTGCTCAAGTCGCTGATATTTCTGGTTAGGGGGTTATCCTGAACATGGCCGTTTGCCCTTGAAGGTGTCGGCCTGGGCGTGACCCGTCATCCTTCAATCCGCAATGCCTGCTTTCCGCAGGCCATCTAGCCAGTGCTCCACATCCTCCTGACGGCGATATGGAGAGCCGCGCTTGTAGTCACCTAGAGTGAAACCAGGCTTGCGCTCGAGGCACCTGCCCCAAGCCAATCTTGCCTCTTCGGCACGGCCGAGCTGTCCCAAACACGCAGCCAGATTGGCGAACCCGCGATCATAATTGTTGTTGTCCCAACGACGGAACGAATCCAGCGAAGCCTCATATTCACCGAGCAGATAGTAAGTGAATGCGAGCAGCTCGTGGACGTCGCGGTGTTCGAGTGGACTCAGGCGTCTCAGCCGCTCGCCGATTTCACGGGCCTCAGCGAGTTGACCACTCCAGAGACAGATATAGCCGACCCAAACGAGAACATTAGGGGTGGTCGGACCGAGGGCGAGCGCGCGTTTCCAATGGGTCTCAGCGACCTCGAAGTTCCTTTTCCATGCATGCAGAGCAGCGACGACCGCCTCCGCGATTCCGCTGGCGTCACCGAGTTCGATTGCTTTCAAGGCCGACTGCATGGCCAACACCTTCCGATCTCTGGGATTCACCCGGGCCGACAGGCTGGAGGCGCCGAGAAACTGGTTTCATTGGTCGTTGGCCGACGGCTTGCCGGCGCTGTTTGCCAGTTACATGACGGTCTTTCAGACCCCGGAGGCCAAGCGCGGCGTCGGGCGGGCGTTGGCCTATTATAAGATAGCGAACCTCTCTCGCTACGATTCGGTGGAGACGGCGGTCATCATGTCGGCAGCCGGCCTGGAAACCCTCGCAGCCTATGTTCTGGGGACACGGGGCGGGTGAAGCGTCTCGATGTTGCGCAATGTCAGTCTTGCGGAACAAATCAGAGCCTGTACCCGCCTGCTCAAAATCGAAGGGGATCCGGCCGATAAATCCGATCTGCTTCGCAAACGTTTGAAAGCTAAGAAGGGGCAGCCGGCTCGCGACGGATTCTCGTTGCTGACCGAATTCCGCAACGGCGTCACGCATTCGTCGCCCTTCAATTACGACATGGACATTTTCCACGCTTGGGACGCCTCACAATGGCTTCTTGAAATGCAGCTTCTGGCGCTGTTCAATTACCGCGGAAAATACCAGGATCGGCGTTTGGAGATGCGATCTCACGCTGGCAATCTCGCGACCTTTCCAGTCGCATAGGCAAGGGGCCAGGTGTTGGTGAACAAGGATGGGCGTGACGGCAGGACTTGAACCTGCGACCTCCTCGCCCCTAGATAGCGGTGTCACGCACCACCCAGGTCGAAAGCGAGGCGCTCTATCCTCTGAGCTACGCCACGATCTGCCTATGCATCGTTGTCGACGACTAGTTGCGGCTTCTTGCGCTTCAACCGGTCTGACCTTTCCTCGGCCGCCTTCTTGATCTCGGCGGCCTTTTCCAACGCAAACGGCCTGGCGGCCTCGATCAGGCCATCGAAATGATAGCGGTTCGTCATGCTGCCATTGGGCGTGTTGCGCCGTTCTTCCCGGCCAAGAAGTTTAAGGGCCTCGAGGGCGGCAATGCGTTTCTGAATGGTGCGGGGTGTCACCCCGATCGCCTTGGCGATCGTCTCCACCGAGGGGTGGGGCAGGTTGTCGGGCAGCCACCAGTACTGGACCAGGTGGATGATGATGTTCATATCGAGCGCATCGAGGCCGAGAGCCTGCTGCTTTTCGATGATGATGTTGGGGAAAGCGCTCCAGCCAGTGGCCATGAGCGCCTTGGTCCATTTCTTCTCGTTGGTGCGAAGCTTGTCGACGTCTGCTTTGGCGGATTCTGGCTGGGCCATATGAGGCGTGATGACGCAAGGGCATTGGGGGCGATTCTGTATTCAGGGGGAGGGTGTTTCAAGGTTCGCCCGGCCTATGCCCCCGGATTCAGGGGCCGGGGAACCGCGCTGCACCCAAAGAAGATGACTTGATAATATGAAGTGTCGATTAGACGAAGCGTGCTATATGCAAGCGATAAGATAGGGACCCCCCGACCAGAGGTTCACCCGGGGTGTTGACAAAGAGAGCGTCAATACCCATACTTTGGACGTGAGCATCGCTCCGGGGTTGGCGCCAGGCGCCAGCCGACTTTTCAAAACGAAGGCCCGGTTAGTCCGGGTCTTTGTTTTTTATCCTGTCAAAACAGCTGTATTTGATGCCGCAGGATGCCAGGTCCTCCTGCGGCAGGTGCGCGTCGATCAGACGCTTGTTGTCCATCAGGGCCTTGTAGGGCCGGTAGGACGGGTCATATCCGCCCTTGGCCATCGGATAGAGGTAGAGATCGGCGATCTGCAGCATCGGCGTGGCTTTGGTTCTGCCGCGCGGCGCTCTCCGCGCACGATGTCTTTGAACTCCTCGGCGCTTAACGACCCGTAGATGGCGGAGTTGGCACCGTCGAACGGCATCCCCTGCATCTTCAGGGTCCGCGTGTAGGCTATCAGGTCGCGGTCCTCGGCTTTGCCTGCCCGCTCGAAGAACACGCGCAGCTTGCGATCCTGGCTGCGGGCGTATTTGGCGGCGCGCTCGATCAGGATGCAGTAGGCGGTCTTGCACATGAACCACAACTGGTCCTGATACCGGTCCCGGTAGCGGGCAACATAGCCCGGCCGATCAATCACCGCGGCGATGCCGATCACGGGCAGTGCAAGCAGCATCCCCTGCAAATCTCCCAGGAACTCAAAGGCAGCCTCGGGCTTCTTCAGCCAGCCGAAGTCGCCACGGCCGCCCCGGATCGCCCAGGAGTGCAGCGGGTAGGTGATCCCGTGCTTCTGGCAGAAGGCCTTATGGCGCGCGCAGAGCTCGTCGACGTCTTCCTCGTTGATGAGGAGGCCGCCGAGGGCGAAATAATCCATCTCCTCCCGCCGCTTCTCCTTTGGTTGTCGGTCTGGCTCGCGGCTGCCGCTATCATCGAGGTAAAGGTGGATTTCACGGTCCGTCACGGGCAGGCTTTCATTGTCCGCACAGCTTGGCGCAAAAACCGCAGGCTGCATAGCAATCTGATGACCGGCCGGGCGAGGGGGTTCAGCGCGGCGGCTTCTTGACATTGCGTTCCGCGTTTGACGGATCATCCGTAACAAGGAGCAGCTTGCCCTCGTTCTCAAATCCGATATCCAGTTTAGTTCGCCTTCTCAATCGGGGAGGGACGCGGATGCTTCTATGGCCAAGACCTCCAAGCCCGCGATCTCCTGCATCACCTTGCCGGCGATGCCCTGCAGATCGCCGTACATTCCGACGGTCGACTCGATGACACCCTGGATCTGAGCCTCCCGTTTGGCCCACAGGCGGATTGTGGCTTTCCTTTCCCTGGCAAGGTCGTCCTGCATATCGGAGAATTTCTCGACGATCGCCTCGACCCGGTGGCGAAACCTGGGGCCAGTCAGATAGCCGTAGACCTGCTCCATCTTGGTGGCCTGGCCGTCCTGGGCGAGGCGGGAGTTGGCGAGCTCGATGAGGGACTGCCGGAGCATGATCGCGATCGGAATCGCGCATTTGGGATGGGCGATGTAGACGCCATCCACCAGATCGAACGTTTCGACTCCCGCAGGCAGCGCCTCGGAGATCATCAACGCGATGTCTGCCTTGGCGGCGCGCTGGTCTGTCCGCAGCTTGCCCAGCCAGCCCTGGCTCCAGTTCTTGGTGCGTTTTGATTCCCACAGGATCGCGCCGCACGGCTGGCCGGCCGGTCCCACCACGCGTTGCAGCACGTCACCACCAAACTCACCCTTGGCGACCGGTTCGATGATGTCCATCGGGAACCGGCTGGCGATCAGCGACTCCAGCTCGAGCTCAAGGACCTCGCCCTGAAGCTGCTGAGATCCTTGCTCGGCGCGGCGCTTCAGCTCCTCGATCTGGCGCTGCATGCCGGCAATCTGTTCCTCTTTCTCGGCCACCTTCATCTTGAGGCCGTCTTCGGCTTCGGTCCTGGCCTTGACGCGGACGGCGTCCAACCCTTCCTGGATCCTCTTTTCGATGGTCAGCGCCATTTCGCGCCTTTCATCGTCGAGCGCCCGCTGCTGCTTCATAAATTCGGCCTGCTGCAACTGCGCCGCAGCGAGCTTTTCGTCCCGCGCCCTCAGCGTCGTCTCCATCTCGCCCAGCCTCCTGTCCTTGTCCTCAAGGTCGGTCGAGACGAGAAGTTTTGCCTTGCGGGCCTCTTCGGCGGCGATGGCGGCACGTTCGAGCTTGAGTTTTTCGGCGACCTGGCTGTCGATGTCATCCCGGGCGGCGTCGATAGCCGCCTGCTTGCGTTGAACCTCCTCCTCCCTGGCCGTCATGGCGGCGTTGCTCTGCGCCAGTCGCCGTTCATATTCCTCGCGCGTGGCCGCAATCAGCGGCGCCGCGAGCGACTCATTGAGCTTGATGTCGGTCTTGCAGCTCGGGCAGCTGATTGTCGGCTCATTGAGAGTCCTGGGCTGGACAGTCATCAGGCAGATCCTCGCAAGGGAACGTGGTGCAAAAGAACGCCTCAAAGTATACAGGATTGCAGGGCGGCCGAATAGAACAAAGAGTGAACTTGCCAGTTATCCCCCGGAGAGGGTACCTGCTTGGTCACCTCTTCGACCGAACCGTGGCGGGGAGGGGAGCAAAAGTGCTGACCGCGGATGAAGGGCTATGAGTTTCTGGATCAATTGCTGTCCGAGGAGCGCACCGCTCTGAACAGCAACCTCGATCGGTTTCTCGTGTTGAACCCGTCGCTGGCCGATCTTCAGATCAACGTTGTATTCGAGAAAGAGCCAAAGGGTGATGAAATCATCCGTGTGGGCCGCAAGGTATTGCCAGACATTGAGCGTTTCCAGGAGACCCTCAAATCATATCTTGCGCAACAGGAGATAGCGCTTCCGGTGCTGCAGATCGATGTCGGGACACCTTAAGATCAAGGCTCGGCCAAAGTGGAGGCCGTTGCGGCGAAGCCGGTAAGCGCGAACGGAACTTTCAAATCGATAGACTACTTGGCCTCGAGTTCTATGAAACGGAAGTTGCTTCGCAAGTGCCCCAACGCTAGTGTTCGCTTCAAAATACGCGCGGGGGCGCAGTGGGGTTTAGTTACAGAAAGTCATTGAGGCTTATTCCCGGCGTTCGCCTGAACGTCACCGGGAAGGGGCTCAGCAGTGCCTCCTTTGGCAAGCCCGGCTCCACATTGAACATGGGCCGTGGCGGCATTCAGAGCACTGTTGGTCTTCCCGGTTCGGGCATGTCCTATTCTTCCAAGCGCAGCGGCAAATCCGCTCTTTTTCTGGGTTTATTGATCGCAGCACTCGTGGCCCTGATCTACCACGCCGCCAGAGGGAGCCGTGCGGCGCAAGTCTCCTTGGTTGTTATCGGCGTCGTCGGTGTGGGGGCGGCCTTGATGGCCCAGAATTCCGACACAAAATCCAGCGCTATGCCAAACCCGACATTGGCACCCCGAACCGATCGCCAGGAACCAGGGCAGACCAAACCGCTGCCGCCGGCAAGCCGCGACATCACCCCTTCGAATCCGCCGCCGTATGTGGAAGCACCCAAAGGGCCGGTTCAGCAGGACGCACCTGTTGGCGATAGCTGGCCCACCTCCGCTGGTGATCAGAAAACGCCAAGCACGTTATCGGGAGCCGATCCGGGTTCCTCGGTAGCGGTCGAGCCGCCGCCAGGCGAGCACTTCCCAACGGCAGTCGTGACCAGGACGGCGAATATCCGTTCGGATCCTTCAATGGCCGGGGCCGTGGTGAGTCAGGTGCCGGCGGGCACCACTCTGACAGTCGTCGAAATCAACGGTCGCTGGGCGCGGATCAGCAAGGACGATGTCACTTTGGGGTGGATCAACCGGTCGCTACTCGCGGCGCAGCCTTCCTACCAGTAGCACACCGGGCTCCTGCCACCGGGCCTGCTGTAGGCGCTCCGGCCCCCGCATAAACGCCCATTGCGCATCAGGTCGTATGGGCAATCGCATCTGCCTACCACGGCGTCTCTGACAGGCTCGCCCGAGGCATGCTCGGAAACGCTGCCGTCATCTGATGCAGCCGCTGGAGCGACCGGTGTGGTCGAAGTCAGCTCGACCGGCTTCGCCTCGCTGAGGTAGTCGCCATGGATCCATCCGATCTGTGCGGAGACCGTCACATTGTACCAGTCTCCCTGTTGACCGTTTGTCTGGACCAGGTCGCCCAGTGGAAGCGTGGTGATGATACGCGCCTCGGTGTCCGGCGCGACCCTGACACGAACGTTTTTGGTGGTGTACAGCCAGCGAACCAACGTGGCGGGGCTTGGCTTCTGGGCAGCCACCGCGTCGGGCTTTGCATAGGCAATCGAGCTGTTGCTCGGTTGTACCCGAAGCGCCGCGGTGGTGGTTGCCGCGGGGACCGCGGGCGGGGCGGGGGGTGGCGACCGGGCGTCGATGCTCGACATGGCCCACCCGATTGCGCAGAAAACCGCGATGCCCCAGCCGATCCGTTGTTGGCTGACCATTTCACCCTCCCTGCACAATACAAAACAGAGCAGTCCGCGAAAGTCGAATCGACTTTTGCGTGGCTAAATCTCAAGTCAATTGACAGCAGAAACCGAGCATCTGTAGATAGGGAGGGTTTGAAAATTGGGGCGGGCAAGCGCATCGACGCGCTTTGCAATTCCGGTTTCAATAATTTTTGGACGCTACCTGCCGAGTGCCGGGAGACCCGGGCTTGCGGGAAGCGATATTTCGGCGAAAAAGGCGAGTAAAATGTCCAACCAATTTGATCAGATACCGTTTGGGGCGGCAGAGTTCGCGGATAACCCCGAACCTCGGTGCCCGTGCCTCCTTCTGCTCGACACCTCCTATTCCATGAGCGGAGCGCCGATCGACGCGCTGAACCAAGGCCTTGTCGCTTTCAAGGACGAGCTCGCGGCCGACAGCCTTGCGATGAAACGTGTCGAGGTCGCCATCGTCACCTTCGGACCGGTCAACATCGTCGCGCCGTTTCAGACCGCTGACCTGTTTACGCCTAGTACGCTAGCGACCAGCGGCGACACCCCAATGGGTGCGGCGATCGAGCAGGGCCTCGAGATGTTGCGACGTCGCAAAGATGAGTACCGCGCGAACGGCATCTCCTATTACCGGCCCTGGGTGTTTCTGATGACGGACGGCGCGCCCACGGACAGCATCGTCGCTGCCGAAAACGCGGTCAAATCCGGCGAGGCGGCAAAGGCGTTTTCGTTCTTCGCCGTTGGCGTCGACGGTGCCAACATGGACATCCTCGCCAAGCTCTCCACACGCCAGCCGCTGAAGCTAAGTGGCCTCAAATTCCGCGAGCTGTTCTCATGGCTGTCCGCATCGCTGTCGGGCGTCTCTCAGTCGCAGGTCGGACAGACCGTGGCCCTCCAGTCCCCCGCAGGCTGGGCTGAGGTGTGATGTCTTGGCGCATAGCGTCGGCTAGCGCCATCGGCACTTCGCATGTCACGGCCGGCAAGCCCTGTCAGGATAATTCGGTCCATGCCCTGATCGAGGGCAGGGAAGGTCCAATCCTCGCGGCCGCTGTCTGCGACGGCGCTGGCAGTGCGGCGCACTCGGAGGTTGGGTCTTGGCTAGCCGGGCAGAACCTGCTGGAGCTCATTTTCGTGCACTTCGCGGAGAACGGTGCGCTCGATCAGATCGACCGGCCAAAAGCGTTGGGCTGGGTGACCGAAATTGCCGAGCGCATCGCCGCTCATGCGCGCGCACTCGGGCACGAGGTGCGCGATTATGCATGCACGCTGCTTGTTGCCATCCTCGGCCCCACAAGCACGGTGTTCTTTCAGGTCGGTGACGGCGCAATGGTCGTTTCGCACGGCAGTGAAGACGGATGGTCCTACGTGTTCTGGCCGCAGCACGGCGAGTTTGCCAACACGACCAACTTCGCCACGTCATCAAATGTCGCGGATGTCCTCGAATTCGAGTTCGCGCCGCGGCGCATTGACGAAGTCGCGCTCTTCTCCGACGGTATCGAGAACCTCGTCCTGCACCAGGCTTCGCGCAGCGTCCATCAGCCCTTCTTCGATACGATGTTCCCGGCCGTGAGACGATCGGCGGTGGCGGGCGAGGACTCTACGCTGTCGGATGGGCTGAAGCTCTATCTGCTTTCGCCGCAGATCTGCGAGAGGACCGATGATGACAAGTCGCTGATCCTGGCCACGAGATCGCCAGCTGAACCGATGGTGGCCGCAAAATGAATGCCAAGGTCCGCGAGGTGTTCACCCTGCGAGGGGAAGCCCTCAAACTTGGCGAGATCGTCGGCCAGGGCGGCGAGGGCGCCGTCTACGACTTGGCTGCACACAAGAACCATGTCGCCAAGATCTACCACCGGCCCCTCGAGCAGCAGAGGATCGACAAGATCCGTGCGATGGGCAAGATCAAGACCGGTTCACTCGAAAAGCTGACGGCCTGGCCGACGGGGCTGGTCTGCTCCAAGGATAGCAAGCCCATCGGGCTGATCATGCCGAAGATCAGCGGTCGCAAGAGCATCCATCAGCTCTACAGCCCCAAAAGCCGCAGAACCGACTTTCAGCGGGTTGATTGGCGATTTCTGACCCGTGTGGCGGCAAACACCGCGAGAGCATTTGCGGCCGTTCATGACAACGCCTGCGTCATCGGCGATGTGAACCACGGCGGTGTGCTGGTTGCGCAGGACGCTACCGTGCGCCTGATCGACTGCGACAGCTTCCAGGTCTCCTATCTGGGCCAGCAATATCTTTGCGAGGTGGGCATCGAGACCTTCACACCGCCGGAGCTGCAGGGCAGATCGTTTTCGGGCATCGTGAGGACGCCCAATCACGACAATTTCGGCTTGGCCGTGATGGCCTTCCTGTTGCTGTTTATGGGAAAACACCCCTTTGCCGGCCGCTACGCGGGAAGCGGCGATATGCCGATTTCGAAGGCGATCGAGGAGTACCGCTTTCCCTACGGGGCGAACGCCGCCGCGGTTGGAATGGCTAGGCCTCCGAGTTCCCCCGAACTCGCCATCGTCGGTCCACGACTTGCAAAAATGTTTGAGGATGCCTTCTCGCAAAGGGGAACGTCGGCTGGCAGGCCCGTGGCCCGGGACTGGGTGGCTGCCTTGGCCGAACTTGAAGCGAACCTCAAGCAGTGCTCCGCCAATTCCAGCCATTGGTCACTTGGCTCATCGCCGTGCCCTTGGTGCAAAATGGAAGGCGCCACGGGCGTCCCGCTGTTCTCAACCGTTGTTCCCGCCGGCGGGGCGACGCTTTTCGATATCGCCGGATTCCAGCGGCAGGTGGACGCCATCCCGCATCCCGGGCCGGTGCCGACCGTCCCCGAAACGAATGTGACACCAGATCCCAACGCCTTGAAGCTCAAGGGGCACGCGCGCCGCACCAACTTCCGGGCCGGAATAGCGGCTGCAGTGGTCGGCGTCGCTGGCTTGATGATGGCGCAGATCTGGGTGCTGGGCATCGCCTTGGGGGTCTTTCTGGGGTTGAGAGGTTTCTTGAACAGGGACAGTGAGGCTGCGGAATACCGGCGCGTCGCCGCCGAGGCCGCCACCCAGTGGAAAAACGCGCAAACCACGTGGATGCAGAGGGCCGGGCCGGACGCTTTCGACAGGCAAAAAACGGTGCTCGCCGGGCTCAGGCGCGAATGGGACATCTTGCCTTCCAAACGGGTAGCCAGGATCTCGGAGCTCGAGCGCAACCGCCGTCAGGCGCAACTGCACCGGTTCCTGGACAACTTTGAAATCTCCTCGGCAAAGATCGAGAGCATAGGACCGGGCAAGAAACAGGTCCTGGAGTCGTATGGCATCGAAACAGCGCTCGATGTCGAGAGAAACAAGCTTTACAGCGTGCCCGGATTCGGACCCAAAACCGCGCAGAAGTTGTTGAATTGGCGAAAGTCCGTCGAAGCCCGCTTCGTCTTCGACCCCTCCCGAGCGATCGATCCACGCGATATCGCGCAGATCGACCAAGACATTCTCGGCGACCGCAAGCGCCTGCAGGGCGCCTTGGTTCTCGGTCTTGAGCAACTCAAGCAGTCAAGAGCCCAGATTCTTGCCGCCCGTGAACACAGTCGCCCGGAAATGGAGCGATTGCGGTTGGTATTGGATCAGTTGTCGGCAAACGTTGCCGCGATTTCAGGTTGAGACGGCTAACGATGGATCGCCAATCAGGCTCGGTGAGTTGTGGCATACCTTCATCACCCTGGTTGCGCGTCAGTGTGAAATACCGATTTCACCTTGTTGGAGGCCTCGACGATTTTTGCCGGCCGGAGCGCTGACTTGAAGAGAGGTGAACGGCGGCTTTGGGCCTCATGCACGAACCCGCTTCGCGGGAAGGCGCGGTTGGCAATGCAGTATGGTAATCTTCGGCTTTGAGTGCCTAACTGCCTGACCAGACCATGGAGTTCCCTTCAACGAGAGGAACTCGCCATGGCTACCCTGCCGACCAATGCACCGATATCACCGCTTCGTCAGCGCATGCAGCAAGACATGCTGATGCGAGGTCTGGGACCGCATACACAGCAGGATTACGTGCGTCACGTCCGGCGCTTCACCGCATTCCTTGGGCGCGCTCCCGACACTGCGACGCCCCAGGATATCCGGCGCTTCCAGTTGCACCAGCATGAGAACGGTGTCGGCCCCGCGACGATCAACGGCGCGGTCTCGGCGCCCGTCATCAGGCATGCGAACCCAGTCAGAATCACCGCAACAAGCTCCCCGACCAAGCCCGGACGTTACTTCCTCGACACGCCCGCAGCACGAAATGTGAGCGTTCGCGACAGGCGCTGGCACACCCCGCCACACAAATCCCCATAGCGCACAGCATGCGGCCCGTGGGTTCCTGCATGGGAGGCTTTCGTACGCCTGACGGCACCCGAAACCCTTCACAATTTCGGCCATTGCGACGCTCCCGTCCATTCACCAAAAGCGGACATTGATGTTTTCGGAAGCCACAGTCAGCTTTGATTAGCTTTCGCATTTCCTGAAGACAGACTGGTTAGGAAAAGGCACAGATTGTTGCCAAGCTGCGTCCGATTGATGTGCTGTGACGTGCTCCCCCGTTTGGCCCCGTTTATGAGTTAGCCCTGTTCACGTTGTGATCCTGTCTTTCGTGTCGGGTACCAAGCGTTAGATTTGACCACTAGGTGGCCGGGCGGATGTTCTGGTTGATGTGGAAAAGGTTGGTAGGGTCGAACTTGCCCTTTAGCGCGGCGAGGCGCGGGTAGTTGTCGCCGAAGCTCGCCTGGACGCGCTCTTCGCCTTCGTCATCCATCATGAAGTTGGGATAGGCGCCGCCGAGGTCGAACGGATGCACAGCTTTCCAGTAGTCGGTTGCCCATTTCTTGAGGACCGGCGCCATTCCCGGATCGGGATCTATCCCGGCGATCACCATGGACCAGGTCACATCACGAGCGTTCCAGGCGCTGTCGCCCTTGCCTCGGCGATGCACCGCCCCGTCGATTGGGTAAAGATGCATGCACGACGCCGGGCCGGCCCTGCTTGCATGCAGGAGATGGGCGTCGATGGCGGCATCTGGCAGCGCTCGGACAAAGTCGCCCTTCCAATACCATTGCTGCCCGGCCGGATAGAGCGCATCGAATAAGGTCTGCAACCCCGTGTAAGGAATCGGGCCCGCCCAGTCGAAGAGTGGCTTGGGGAGAGCCGCCCGGATGGCATTGACGGCCGCTTCGCCATCCTCGCCGTTATGCGCGACAAGGAGGACGCACATCTTCTTGTTCCAGTGCTCCTGCGGGAATGGATTGCCGCCGGGCACCGATTGCAGTCCGAGGAAGATGTAGAAATCCTCCGGAGCATTCGCCTGGAAATCGCGATACCAGCGCATAATCTCGGCGGCATCGCCAAGGTCGAAGACGATCGGTCCGCCATAGAGCATTTTCGCCGGGTGCGTGCGAAACAGGAAGCTGGTCACGATGCCGAAATTGCCGCCGCCTCCGCGAAGCGCCCACAAGAGATCCATGTTCACCGTTTCGCTGGCCGTCATGAAACTTCCGTTGGCCAGCACCACGTCGGCTTCGATGAGATTGTCGACGGCAAGCCCATACTGCCGGCTGAGGTAGCCGTGGCCGCCGCTCAGCGTCAGACCGGCGACCCCGGTGGTCGAGATGATGCCGAACGGCACTGCCTGGCCAAAGGCGTGGGTAGCATGATCCACGTCGCCTGTCGTGCAACCAGGCCCGACCCGCACCGTGCGGTTCTGTGGATCGACGCGAACGCCCTTCATCGTCGAGAGGTCGATCACGAGGCCGTCGTCGACACCGCCGAACCCCGGTCCGTTGTGACCGCCGCCGCGGATTGCTATCGGGAGGTGGCTGTCGCGGCCGAAGTTCACCGCAGCAATCACATCGGCGACGTCCATGCAGCGCGCAATTAGAAGAGGCCGCTTGTCGATCATGCCATTATAGAGTTTGCGCACTTCATCATAGTCGGCATGATCGCGACCGATCAGCGTGCCTCGGAGATCCTGCGCGAATTTGGCAATGGCACCGCTGTTCATTCCACCCTCCGAGAAATCCCAATACCGAGGTTCCCGAGTTCGGATCGAAGGTCGATCAGATAGTTTTAGGCGCGCCGCCTCCCGGCACGGCCCGCCTAGCTGACAATGTTGACCGGCAGCCCTCGCTTACGAATAACGCCTACTTTGCCCGAAAATTACCCCTTGGTCCAAGGGAATTCGTGAAAGGAGGCCGTAACTAAGCTGATCCTTAGTGCGGCATGGTGCTACGACTAACTTCGCGCTAGTTTAGCATGGTGACATGGGCAAAACACTCGATGCAGACGATCGAAGACTGGCTGAGCCAGCTCGGCCTCGACAAATACCTGGAGACGTTCGTCCAAAACGACGTCGACCTGCGAGCGCTCCCTCATGTCACTGAACGCGACCTCCAGGAGCTTGGTGTCTCACTGGGGCATCGCAAAATTATCATGGCTGCTGTAGCCGGACTTGCTCAGCCAAATCTCACCGGGTCCCTGGTCCCTTCACCTTCTCCTGCGGGTTCGGAACTTCAGGCCAGCGACCTCCCTCAGGAACCGACTGCAGACCGGCGGCTGCTTAGTGTGCTCTTCTGTGACTTGGTCGGGTCGACTGCGCTATCTGCCCAACTCGACCCCGAAGACATGCATGAGCTTACGCGGCGCTATCAGGACAGTGTTGCAGGCGCGATCACGCGCTTTGGAGGCTTCGTCGCGAAATATCTAGGGGACGGCGTGCTTGCATATTTTGGATGGCCCATGGCTTACGAGGACCATGCCGAGCGTGCCATTCGTGCAGGCCTCGAGGCCCTCGCTGCAGTCGAGGCCTTCCAGTCCCCCTGCGGCGAGCAATTGAAGGCGCGGATCGGCATTGCATCGGGGCACGTGGTCGTCGGCGATATCGCCGGCAGCAGCGCAAATGAGCGGGCTTCAATCGCAGGAGATACTCCGAATCTCGCGGCTCGCCTGCAAGCTGCGGCTGCGCCTGGCCAGATCGTGGTGGCAGACGCCACGCGGCGGCTCGCGGGGCAATCCTTCGAGATCGAGAGTCTCGGCGCGCAGGAATTGAAAGGCTTTCGATTGCCTATTGCCCTGTTTGCGGTCCACGGCGAACGAGAAGTGGAAAGCCGTTTCGATGCCGCGCAAACTAGTGCGCTCTCAAAATTCGTTGGCCGCAGCAGTGAAATTGGAATGCTGCTGGATCGCTGGGAATTGGCTAAAAACGGTCAAGGCCAAGCAGTCTTTGTATCGGGAGAGGCGGGAATCGGGAAATCGCGCCTCGTCGACGCGCTTGAGGAACGGTTGCATGAAAACCAGCCCGAGTTAATACGACTGCAATGTTCGCCCTATCACTCCACCTCGGCCTTCTATCCCATCATTCAGCGCCTGAGCAAGCTGGCAGGTCTTTCAGCCGCCGACGAACCTCTGATGCGAGCCGAGAAGCTGCGCGCAATTGTTCAACGTTACGGCGAAGATCCCTCAGAAGTCGGCTCGACATATGCCGAGCTGCTCTCGCTGGACCTAGCGGGTGAATTCACGCCGCTCGATCTCTCCGCCCAACAGCGCAAAGAACTGATCGTCCGCACACTGGCGAACCGGGTGCTGCTCGCGGCAAAGATGGCACCCGTTTTATTTGTTGTTGAGGATGCGCACTGGATCGATCCGTCGACCAATGAATTTCTCACAGAGGTCGTCCGTCGCATGCATGGCGCGGCCGTTCTTGTCGTCGTAACGCACCGGCCCGAATGGACGCCGACCTGGGCCACGGGGTTAGTGCACGTGACGACGCTGGCCATTGGTCGGCTGACGAAGCAACAGATGCGCGAGCTGATCGACTCGATGCTCGCAGACGTTCCGGATCAGCTTGCCGACAGGATCGTGGAACGAACTGACGGTGTGCCGCTATTCGTGGAAGAATTGACACGTTCGATTCTGGAAAGCGGAAAGGCGGCGTCTCTCAATGTTGAGATTCCCGACAGTCTGCAGGGATCTCTCATGGCCCGACTTGACCGTTTGACAGCGGCAGCCAAAGAGGTGGCGCAAATCGCCTCTGTCATAGGCCGGGAATTTGACCGCGGCCTACTTTCCAAGGTTGCCGGTCTCGATGACCCAACTCTCGGCGAAGCGCTCAATGAGCTCATGTCTACCCAGCTCGTTGTCGTCGGCGGTGTGGTGCGAGACGCGCTGGTATTCCGACATGCGCTCATTCAGGATACGGCATACCAATCGCTGCTCAGCAAAAGGCGCCGTCAATATCATGAAGCCATCGCTAATGCGCTCATCGACGCATATCCGGATCTCATCGTCACCCAACCCGAGCTCATCGCCCAGCATTATGTCAAGGCACAGCAAGGTGCGCTCGCGCTGCCATACTGGATGAAGGCCGGCGAACGGGCGCTAGGACAGTCAGCCAACTATGAGGCGGTCGATCACTTTCAGAACGCTGTCGCCATCGCGGAGCACCTGCCGGGAGGACCGGCCCGGCAAAAGGAAGTGCTCGAGGCGACCCTAAGGCTCGGCGAGGCACTGAGTGCCGCAGGCCGCTTGTCGGACTCAGTGGCAAAATACAAGCTGACCGCGCACTTGGCTCGCGAGACCCATGACACAAAGGCGTTCGTTCGTTCTGCTCTTGGTTTTGACGGCGCCCAGTTCCTGTCTTCGAAGCGGCTAGACGAATCGCTTCAGCTGCTCACTGAAGCAATGGGTATGCTCGAGCCCGATGATCAGAGGTCGCGGAGCCAGCTCCTCAGCCGCCTCACGCGTGCATATTTTTACCTCAGCGACAGCAAGAACAGCGCCAAATGTCACGCAGAGGGGGTCAAATTGGCTCGGCAACTAGGCGACCAAGCTTCGCTTTTTGAACTGTCTGTCCTGCCTTTCTTGACGCCCCGGACAGTGAAGTCCGCGGCAGAGGCAACTCAACTAATGGCGCGGGTAGATGAGATAAAGCGCCTCGCTGCCGGCATCAACGACGATGACCTGCGCGGCCGCGCTCTCGCGCTTGACGTCTACGTCTCGACTGAGCTTGGCGACCGCGCGCGCGCCGATCAAGCCGTGGCCGGGCTGGAAGACTTGGGAACGTTGCGCCAACGGCTCAACATTCTATGGCTTGCGTGGAACGCGAGGGCGATGATGGCCATCCTCGATGGACGGTTCATCACAGCCGAGAAGCTGGCTGGAGAAGCGTTGACTCTGGGCAGACAGACGCATGGCGCGGAAGTCGAAGGCGTCTATGGCATGCAGATGTTCACGATCCGACGCGAACAGAATCGCCTGTCAGAGGTGGCTCCGGTGATGAAGAATCTCATCGATGAAAATCCGGATGAAACCACATGGTTGCCAGGGTTTGCGCTGGTTGCGGCCGATTTGGGATATCGGGACGCAGCGCAACGCAGGTTGAGTGAACTAGCGCGTGCCAATTTCGCAATGCCGCCGGATGGAAAGCGAAGCGCATCGCTCTCATTCGTGGCTGAGGTTGCTGTTAGTCTGGGCGACACGGAGGCGGCACGGACAATCTACAACCTTATGCTCGCCTACAAGGATATGACGATCACGGCAGGAGTCGCAACTGTCTGCTTTGGAGCGGCAAGTCGCTATCTGGGAATGTTGTCGGTATCGCTGGGCGATTTTGGGAAGGCCGCCGAGCACTTCGAGCATGCGATGGATATGAACGCAGCCAGCGAATCACGACCTTGGCTGGCGCATTCCCAGGCTGAATATGCGAACTTGCTTATAAAAAGGGGTAGCAAGAAAGCGATTGAGAGGGCAATGTCACTTTCGGAGCAAGCCTCGGTGACCGCGGCTGAACTGGGTATGGTCCGTTTGCAGAAGAGGCTGGAGACAACGCTTCACTAGGTAGGCTCTCATGCCTCGCTGCATCACCACGGTTGAGAAGGAGCATGCTCATGCCACGCTACGTCATCGAAAGGGAGTTCGCGGAACAGCTCAACCTCACAAAGGAGGGCATTGAGAGTGTCAATTTGATCAATGACCAGGAAGGCGTGCAGTGGATTTTCTCGTTCCTCAGCGCCGACAAGAAAAAGAGCTATTGCCTTTACGAGGCGCCTAACCCGGAGGCTATTCGGGCTGCGGCACGAAGGAACAACATCCCCGCAGATGCGATAATTGAAATTGGTGGCGAGATTGGACCGAATATGTTCTCGTAGCACAATCCTGCCCGGCAAAACGTCGCGAGTACGCCAAAAGCCGGGGGCCGCCTTAGTAATGCACCTGAGCATCCGCTTTCCGGCCGATTGACCGTAGGGAACACGCCGAGGTGGCATCGTAGCGGAATGTCCGCTTCTTCGCACCCTTTACCTAAAACCAGTCGGTCATCTTCCGTGAAGAGTTTCGGGCGCCGGCAGGCGTACGAAAGTCCCCGAGGAAGGAACCCGCGGGCCACAGTCGATGGCTATGGGGATTTC
>NZ_JAMYKV010000077.1:0-21625 GCF_040317535.1 Mesorhizobium sp. M1409 | reverse complement strand
CTCAGGCGCTTCCACGCCATCGCAGACGGCTTCGCCCTTGCCAAACCAAACTGACCCCGAAGCAAATGTGTGCGCACGCTAGCCCCTTGTGGGAGAAGGTGGATCGGCGCGCAGCGCCGAGACGGTTGAGGGGTGTTGGACGGATTGCCGTCCTTGCCAAGCTGGAACACCCCTCATCCGTCGCCTTCGGCGACACCTTCTCCCACAAGGGGAGAAGGGAAGTCGGAGCCCCTATCGCCACGGCTGGAGACTCGTATCCCGTACATAGGCGATGATGGTATCGCAGACCGCGTTCAAGTCTCTCAGAACGTCATCGTTCCAGAAGCGCAGAATGCGAAAGCCTCTCGCCTCCAGGTCAGCCTTGCGGATCCGGTCAGAATCAGACTCCGCGTGCTGGCTGCCATCGATCTCGATGATCAGGCCAGCTTCGAAGCAGACGAAATCGGCGATGTATTTTCCAATGGGAACCTGGCGCCGAAATTTTATCCGGTCGAGCCTCCGATCGCGCAGTTCATGCCACAACCGGTCTTCCGCTTCCGTCGCTTCACGCCGGAGCGAACGGGCGAAGCTTCGTTTGGCTGGCGGGACAGGTTGATGCGGCATGGCCAGCTATTGCGCTCCGTCCAGCACTCCTCATCCGTCTTGGCGCTGGGCGCCAATCCACCTTCTCCCACAACAAGGGGAGAAGGGAAGAAGCTCAGTCGTCTACTGCGTCAGCACCGTGTTGGAGGGCCGCTTGTTGAAGTCGCACTTGCCGGTCACGCTGTAGAAGAAGTCGGCGTTCGTGACATCAGGCAGTGGAGGATTGTTGCCGCCGTCTTCCCATGCCTGGTCGCTGGTCTGGCTGCAGGGCACAGCGCCGAAGATGTCGACGACCGTGTTGCTGGCAACCTCGACGGGGAGGTATTTGGAAGGGTCCAGGGCCTTTTGTGCCGCAGTGCTGTACCCGGCGCCGAGGTAGAGCCGGTTCGACGTGTTTGCATTGTTCGACTTGAGCGGGTTTACCGGTCCGGACGGCACATCCATCTGCAGATAGAGCTGGTCCATGGTGCTCACATTGACTGTTGCGCCACTGCTGTTTCCGGCGGAATTCGTGGTCGCGCACGTCGTCTTGAAATAGATGGTGGAGCCGATTGTAGTTCCGCTTTTTGCTACCGCGGTGCTTCTGTAAACTCCGGCGGTGGGAGTGAAATCGGTCGTTGACCCTACTGTCGTGCACACTTGGCTCTGAACCAGGGTCTGGGTTGTTCCCGACACAGTGGAAATAGTTGTCGTGCCGTAGCCTTTCGGGTCGGCAGCGGTATAAGTCTTGTTCCCGCTCGTATAGGAATAGTTATAGCCTTTGTAGACATAGTTGACCTTCATCATAGTCGTCGGTGTGGTGCTGGAGGTCGAACCGAAGGGAAGGCCGTACAAGGTCATGGTCTTGTTCCAGTAGCCTGAAACGTGATCGACGTTGAATGTAGCTGCGACCAGTGCGGGCGTCTTGCTCACTGCCGATGAGACGCCAACCGGCACCGTGGTGATCCGGGCGATCTGCATGAACACGGTCGGCATGGCGTAGCTCGCCGCGGCCTGCGCGGTGGCGGTGCCGTTGGCGCTGACATCGAAGGTGTTCAGCGTCGCGGTGCCCTGTCCGCCATTGGCCAAGTAGGAGGCCTGCATCGCCACCTGGCGCTGCGCCTTCGTCGAGGCGGTATCCATCGTGGTGATCGACAGGATCGCGGCATCGAGTGCCGCCTGCTCGGTCGACCTGGTCTGGACCGCCGAGGTGTAGTCGACCGAAAAGCCGACCGCGGTGATCAGCGGAACCATGATGAGAACGAGTATCGGTGCGAACGCGCCGCTCCGCGACTCGATAAACCTGCCTGCAAGCCCCCGCATGCCTTGATCCTTATGTCAGAATATCGCTACCGGCTAACATGGCAGTCCCCAATTATGCTCTAACGGACTTGGTTAATTTATCGATTTTCGCCAAAAGCGCGTAATAAGCGACAAGTGGCTGTGCCGCTTGCTCCGCAACGGCGCCGCACCGCTTGCCCCGGCAGTGGCCGTGCCGCTTGCCGATACAACCTGCCCCTGCTAAACGCGCGCCATGAGCACGCCCCTCGACCACATCCGCAATTTCTCCATCGTCGCCCATATCGACCATGGCAAATCCACGCTTGCCGACCGGCTGATCCAGCTGACCGGCGGGCTGGAGCTGCGCGACATGAAGGAGCAGGTGCTGGACTCGATGGACATCGAGCGCGAGCGCGGCATCACCATCAAGGCGCAGACGGTGCGGCTGAAATACCACGCCAACAATGGCGAGGACTATATCCTCAATTTGATCGACACGCCCGGCCATGTCGACTTCGCCTATGAAGTGTCGCGCTCGCTCGCCGCCTGCGAGGGCTCGCTGCTGGTCGTCGACGCCTCGCAGGGCGTCGAGGCGCAGACGCTGGCCAATGTCTACCAGGCGATCGACAACAACCATGAGATCGTCGTGGTGTTGAACAAGGTCGACCTGCCGGCCGCCGAGCCCGAGCGCATCCGCGAGCAGGTCGAGGAGGTGATCGGCATCGACGCCTCCAACGCCGTGCTGATCTCGGCCAAGACCGGCCTTGGCATTCCCGATGTGCTGGAGGCAATCGTCCATCAATTGCCGCCGCCGCGCGAGGGTGATGCTTCGGCGCCGCTGAAGGCGATGCTGGTCGATAGCTGGTACGACGCCTATCTCGGCGTCATCGTGCTGGTGCGCGTCATCGACGGCGTGCTGAAGAAGGGCCAGACCATCCGCATGATGGGCACCGGCGCCAAGCACCTGGTCGAACGCACGGGCGTGTTCACGCCGGCCCGCATCAATGTCGACGAGCTCGGCCCCGGCGAGTTCGGCTTCTTCACCGGCTCGATCAAGGAAGTGGCCGACACCCGCGTCGGCGACACCATCACCGAGGACAAGCGCTCAACCGCCAAGGCGCTGCCCGGCTTCAAGCCGGCGCAGCCGGTGGTGTTCTGCGGCCTGTTCCCGGTCGACGCCGCCGATTTCGAGGACCTGCGCGCCGCGGTCGGCAAGCTGCGCCTCAACGACGCATCCTTCTCCTTTGAAATGGAAACCAGTGCGGCGCTCGGCTTCGGCTATCGCTGCGGCTTCCTCGGCCTCTTACATCTGGAAATCATCCAGGAGCGGCTGGAGCGCGAGTTCAACCTCGACCTGATCGCCACGGCGCCGAGCGTCGTCTACCGGCTGGCTCTGACCGACGGCTCCATGAAGGAACTGCACAACCCGGCCGACATGCCCGACGTGGTGAAGATCTCGGCCATCGAGGAGCCCTGGATCCGCGCCACCATCCTGACGCCCGACGACTATCTCGGCGGCATATTGAAACTCTGCCAGGACCGGCGCGGCATCCAGGCCGACCTGTCTTATGTCGGCAAGCGCGCCATGCTGATCTACGATTTGCCGCTCAACGAAGTCGTGTTCGACTTCTACGACCGGCTGAAGTCGATCTCCAAGGGCTATGCTTCCTTCGACTATCACCTCACCGACTACAAGGAAGGCGACCTCGTCAAGATGTCGATCCTGGTCAATGAGGAGCCGGTGGATGCGCTTTCCATGCTGGTGCACCGCACGGCGGCGGAAAAGCGCGGCCGGCAGATGTGCGAGAAGCTGAAGGAGCTGATCCCGAACCATCTGTTCAAGATCCCGATCCAGGCCGCCATCGGCGGCAAGGTCATCGCCCGCGAAACCATCTCAGCGCTGCGCAAGGATGTCACCGCCAAATGCTACGGCGGCGACGTCTCGCGCAAACGCAAGCTGCTGGACAAGCAGAAAGAGGGCAAGAAGCGGATGCGGCAGTTTGGGAAGGTGGATATTCCGCAGGAGGCGTTTATTCAGGCGCTGAAGATGGGGGATTGAGAAACCGGCCAGGCGTCCGCACGCAGCGCGGCGCTGAAGGTGTGCGGTGGAGATTAGTCTCCGTCCGGGTATCAAGAATCTTGGTATCCCGCCGTCCGGCTCGCTTGCCACGCCTTTAAACGGATCTTCCGAGGACTAGCATTCCATAACCTAGCGGGTTCAAAGTCTTTTTGCATTTACGTGTCCAATGACGGCTTCTTGCGGATGGAAACTGTAGACACGATGCCCGTAGCCGGCAGCGCCCCTGCTCCACCAGCCGGGATGAAATCTGCCAGACCGCAATTTCTAGAAACGATTCCGTGGCGAACTGGTGAAATGAACCCGCAGCGGCTCTGTTAGTTCATTGCCCGTTCCATGCACATTATGAAATGAACGGGCATCCCACGGTGATGTCCTTCACCGTCTTCAAAAAGATCTGGTCACCGGCCACCCTTTAAGAACACCCCACCCTGACGTATTTGACACAGCCGTTCAGATGATGCCGGGCGTCCGTGACCGGCGCGCCAGACGGGCGGATGACGCCCAGATCCCGCAAGAAAAGTGACGCCGAAGGTTGGTACGAATCCGTACCGACGGCCTTGGCTCAGTTGCTCGTGCCGCGATGGCGGGCTAGAAAAATCGAGCGGCGGACCTCGGTTCGCCAGTGGCCGACGCGGGCTCAGGCAACTGCCTCACCGGCATTCGCGTCGGCCACTCTCCGACCGCTGGCGAGGGCGTGACAAGGCCGGATCGCCCGAGGGCTTCCCGACACTCCGCCGTTTTCCGCTTCGCGCTTCCCTCCGGGCTTTGAGAACGTCCCGCCTGGGAGTATCCTCAGCACGGCTTGGGGAGGCATCACATGCGTTTCACTTCGGACATTGTCGCCGCGATCGGCCTCGCCATCGGCGGCGCTTTTGGCCTCGCCGGCACCTTCGTGGCCAGCGCTCCGCTGCGCGAAACGCTGTGGACGATCGATGGCGTGGCACTGGTGGTGGCGACGGCGCTGCTGACGATGAAATATCAGCGGCTGGGCAATGATTGCGTTGCCGCCGGGTTCCTGACCTTCCTTGCCGGCGAAAGCCTGCTGCTCGCCGGCAATGCGGCGGGGCTGGAGGCCAGCGTGCCCTCCTATGTCGGCGGCATCTCGCTGTGGGCGGCCGCACTTGTCATGGTCAGCGCACCGAAGACTTTCGCCGTGTGGATGCGGCTCACCGCACTCGTGGCCGCCGGGCTGTTCATCGTCTCGGCCGGCATGATCCTCCGGGGCACGCCCTTGCTGCCGACTTCATCGCCGCTGCCCGCCGCCGGCTATCCGTTCCTGGTGCTGACCTTTGTCGGCTGGATCTGGACTTTGGTGAAGACCGAGAGGTAAACGGGCGCGCGCCTGTGTCTGCTTTTGTCGCATGTGAACGGGGCGCTGACGCTGCTGACCTTCTTCCGCAGGGGGAAGGGAAGGCCAACGCTGGCGCTGCCCCTCACCTGCCTGCCGGCATCCTCTCCCCGTATAGAGACGGGGCGAGGGACGATGTCGTCGCCGCTTTCGCCAATCTCCAGCGTTGCAAGGAAAGCGCCGGCGATGCGGCCAGCTACTTTCTCCCCGTCACTATACGGGGAGAAATGCCCGGCAGGGCAATGAGGGGCGGCGCTGACCTGCGATATGCGCACGCTAGCCGGGGCCTCTATCCTCGATCCTGACCCGGTTTTGACTTTGCGAATGGCGTCCTCCACTCCGTCGCTGCTTCGCAGCGCCACCTCTCTCCCCTCCTGAGGGAGAGGAACCCAGGAAGAGCGAAGGCTCAACTCTCCAACCAAACCTTCTCGAAGTGCTGCTCCAGCGCCTGGTGCTGTTCACAGCCTTCTACCCCCTTGCGATACGTGCGGTAGACCGAGCGCCAGTAGGGTTGGATGATGATGCCTGAGTCGCGCAGATTCTGCTCGATCTTGGCCATGATCTCCTTGCGCGCCTTGGCATCGGGCGTGGCCAGCGCCTTGTCGAGCAGTTCGTCGAACTCCTTGTTGGCGTAGGCGCTTTCGTTCCAGGCGGCGCCCGATTTATACGCCAGCGCCAGCACCTGGACGCCGAGCGGGCGGCCGAGCCATTCGGTACAGGAGAAGGGGTATTTGCTCCAGTCGTTCCAGAAGGTGGCGGCCGGCAGTACGGTGCGTTTGATCTTGAGGCCGGCCTCGCGCATCTGCGCGCCGATGGCGTCGCCGGTGCTCTTTTGCCATTCGACATCGACGGAGATGAGCTCGAACTCGTGGTCGGCCTTGCCGGCCTCGGCGAGCAGTTTCTTCGACTGGTCGACGTCGCGCTTGGCCGGGCCGATATCGGCGTATTCAGGGTGCATGGGGCCGACATGGTGGTTGTCGGCGGGCTTGCCGCGGCCGCCGAGGCCAAGCGCCAGCACGGCGGAATTGTCGACGGCAAGCTGGGCGGCGCGGCGCACCTTGACGTCGTCATAGGGCGCGTTGCCGACATTGAAGCGGGCGACGATGGTGGAGCCGGTGGCGATCTCGGAATTCATCAGCCCCATCTGCTCGGTCTGCGAGACGGCGTCGGAGGCGGTCTCGTGGTCGGTGTCGATCTCGCCGGATTCGAAGGCCGACAGCATGGCGTTGGGGTCGGAGCCGTAATCGACCCATTTGATGCCGTCGAGGTGGAACTCGCCCTTCCACCACGGCTTGTCCTTGCGCTTCACCTCCGCACCCGTCTCGGCATCCCAGCTGACCAGCTCGCAGGGGCCGGTGGTGATTGCAAGCGCCTTCTTGGGGTCGCCGTCGCCCTCATAGGAGCGGTGCATGATCAGCGCCGGGTAGTCGGCCATGCCGGCGATCAGCGAAATGTCGGGCTTCGGCAGGTTCAGCTTGATGGTGAAGTCGTCGACCTTGGCGATGCCGCCATCGACGACCTTCTTGGTGTCGGCATTGACCAGCGCGCCCATGCGCGCGGCGACCGAATTGCCTGCCACCGAGGCATCGCACCAGCGGGTGAGGTTGTGGATGACATCGTCGGCGTTGAAGGCATCGCCGTTCGACCAGGAGATGCCCTTGCGCACATGCAGCGTCAGCGTCTTGGCGTCGTCGCTCGCCTCCCAGCTTTCGAGCAGCCAGGGCTCGAAGGAGAAGTCGGTGTTCCAGCGCACCAGATATTCGTTGCAATGGCGGGCGACGTTGGACATCTCGACACCATCGAAGGTGCGCGGGTCCTTGAACCCCTTGACGTTCATGGCGACGCGCAAGACGCCGCCCTTCTTGGGCTCGGCCGCGCGGGCAGGGGTGGGGGCGAGACCGCCCAGCGCCAGGGCGCCGGCGGCGCTGACGCCGAGGCCGGCCATCAGGGCCAGATATTCGCGGCGGTTGAGGCCGCCGGTCCTGAAATCGTCGGCGACGGGTTTGGCTTGCGGGTGCAATTTGCGGTCGGTCAGCATGAATTTCATCGTCGTTCCCCAGTTGTTGGGCGCCCCGGCCGATCGACGGATTCGGGGGCGATGCGATCGCCAGGACGCCATTGCCTGAGGGAATGATAGAGCCGGGTGACGCAGGGGAGTGTTCGGTTTTCCGCAGTGATTGTGCGGTGCTCCGCAATGCGTTGGAGCCGGTTCGTGGCGTCCTGCCCCAGGACTGGCTAGCCGTTGAGTTCCTTCACACCCCCTCTGTCCTGCCGACCTCTCAAGGTCAATACGGCCACTCTCCCCGGCCCAGCGCAGCAACCGCTGCAACAATCAGCCCAAACGCTTCCGCCGCGGCCGGCACCGTAGTCCGGGCGCGCAGGAAGCTGTGCACCAGGCGCTTCTCCTCGTGCCACCACGCCTTGCCGCCGGCGGCCACAATACGGTCGCGGTAGGTCTCGCCGTCCGACGACAGCGGGTCGCACTCGGCGGTGACGATCACCGTCGGCGGCAGGCCGGAGAAATCGGTGTCGCGCAAAGGCTGGAAGGTCGGATCGTCCAGTGATTGCCGCTTGGCGGAGCGGACGTCGCGGTAGAAGGCGACGCCGTGCAGTGACAGCAGCGGCGCATCGGCGTGCTCGACATAGGAGCCGGTGCTCTCGTCGCCGCCGAGTTCGGGATAGATCAGCACCTGGCCGATCGCGGCGCGGGCGTGCCGGCGCGTCGCCTGCGCGACCGCTGCCGCGAGATTGCCGCCGGCGCTTTCGCCGCACAGCACAAGCGGCAGATCGGTGGCGGCCGCCACCCATTCGAAGGCGGTGACGGCATCGTCGAAGGCGGCGGGGTGCACATGCTCCGGCGCCAGCCGGTAGTCGACCGACAGCACGTCAAAACCGGTGCCGGCGCAGATCTCGGCGCAGATGTCGTCATGGCTTTCGAGCCCGCCGAGGATGAAGCCGCCGCCGTGGAGATAGACCACCAGCGCCTTCGCGGCCGTGCCGGCAAGCTGGTAGCGGCGGATCGGGATGTCGCGGCCGGCGGCGGCGATCAGGCTGTCGCTGGCCGTGACGCCGGGCGGTCGGCCCTGGTGGAAGGCGCGGCTCATCCGGTCATAGACCGCGCGCTGCTTGTCGATCGGCAGGCCGATGATATCGGGCGGATACCAGGCGTTGACCGCGTCGATATAGGCCCAGAGATCTGGGTCGAGCCGAAGTTCGTATTTGCCGCGAGTCATGCGTTCGGCAGTCATAGGTCGGCGTAAAGTTGGGCCGCGTTGTCGAAGGTGAAGCGCAGCGGCACCGAGCCTTCGACCTGCCAGGCGATGACGGTCTCGCCGGCCAGCAGCCGGCAGGCGCCGTCGGTGTCGGTGACGGCACCGCCATAGAGCCGGTTGGCGAGGTTGAGGATGCCGGTCTGGTGCATGGCCGCACTGCCGCTGCCGCAGGCATCCTTGACCAGCAGCACGCGAAAGCCCTTGGCCACCGCATCCTTCACCGACGCGTCGATGCAGGCCTCGGTCCAGACGCCTGATACGACAAGCCATTCGATGCCGGAGGACTTGATGTCGCGCGCCGCCGGCCCGGTGCGGAAGGCGCTGGCCTCGGCCTTGATCAGCAGGGCCTCGCCCTTGATCGGTGCCACCTCATGGCAGATCTCGGTCAGCGGATCGCTCTTGTCGGAGAAGGCCGACTTGCCGTCCTCACCGACCGGATGGAACGGCCGGTCCTGGCTGTCGAGATCGACGATGTAGGCCCAGTGGTAGAGCGGCACATTGTTTTGCCGCGCCGCCGCCTGCAGGCGCTGGACGTTGGCGAGGATGTTGCTGAAGCCCTCGACCAGGTAGCGGCTGTCCTGCCGGTGCTCTTCCTGCAGGTCGATGAAGATCGCGGCCACGGTGCCGCGCTTGATGGCGATGGGGGTTTTCATGGTTTCCCGTCATCGTCGGACGGCCTCGCTTCGTCAAAAGCCAACGCCGTTCCTTTATCGAGCTGTCGCAAACCGTGGTGATTGGCCGAAGCGCCCCCGACTTCGTCATCCACGGGCGGAGCGGGAGCGAAGCGGACGCGAAGACCCGAGGATCCATGCCGTGAGGTTGGCCGAAGAGTGCAACGGAGCAGATTCCGCACTGTCGCGATGCGTCGGAGTCGCGGCATGGATCCTAGGGTCTGCGCCACGTCGCTACGCTCCTTGCTCCGCCCTAGGATGACGAAGTGATGGGAGGCTACGCCAGCCGGGAAGGTTCGCGATACTTCGCTGAGATAAGCAGCCGCTCTCAAACCTGTTTCTCCAGAAACTCGTCCTCATAGGGAAAGCGCGACAAGAGTTCGGTGCCGGTGTCGGTGATCAGGATCTCGTCCTCCAGCTTGACGCCCTCGCGGCCGCCCTTCTCGCCGATATAACTTTCGACGCTCACCACCATGCCTGGCACGATATGGCCGTCGCGGCCATAGGTTTCGTAGTCCATGGCATGCGCGATGAACGGCGTCTCGCCATGCATGCCGACGCCGTGCATGACCGAGGTGTAGCGCTGGTCGACGAAACGGTCGGGGATCTTCCAGGCCTTCTCGGCGATCTCGCGGAAGGCCATGCCGGGTTTGACGATCGAGATGTTGTGCTGAACCTGGTCGTGCGCCATGCGGTAGAGCGACTTCTGGTAAGGGGTCGGCTTGCCCGGCCCGCAGCGGAAGGTGCGCGAGAAATCGGAATAATAGCCGTAGCAGCCGATCGTGTCGGTATCGAGCGCCAGCAACTCGCCAGGCCGGATCTTGCGGCCGCTGGCCTCGTTGAACCACGGATTGGTGCGCTGACCGGAGGTCAGCAGCCGGGTCTCGATGAACTCGCCGCCCTGGCGGATGACCTCGCCATACATGATGGCGAACAGGTCGTTTTCGGAGACGCCGGGCTTGATCGCCTCGCGCACGGCGTAGACGGCGGCCTCGGCGCCGGCCATCGACACCTGCAGGCACTTCACTTCCTCCGGCGTCTTGACGGCGCGCACCGCGAGGATTTCGCCCTGGCAATCACGGACGTCGCAGCCGCGCTTTTCCAAGGCCAGCGCCTGCAGATGGCTGCAGCGGTCGAGCCCGAGCTTCATCGAGCCGCCGCCATGCTGCTTCAAAAGCTCGGCGATTTCGTCGGCGAAGGGACCGGCTGTCTCGTCGTCGCGGCCGGAAACCGAAGACCAGACCAGCTTGGACGGCCGCGCCTCGTCGATCGTGTCGAGCACCATGGAGACATGGTAGCTCTGCGGGTATTCGAACAGCACGATCGGCCCTTCGGTCGGGATAAAGAAATAGCGGGTCGAGTTGCGCAGGAAATAGCCGAACATGTTGCGCGAGCCGGTGGCGTAGCGCTGGTTGTAGGGGTCGAACAGCACCACGCCGCCATAACCGGCCTTGCGCATCCAGCCGCGCAGCTTGGCCAGCCGGCCCTTGCGCAAGGCATCCGCGTCGATGAAGGACGGCTCGGTGTCCGACAGCCACATGCCGCCGGCCGCATCGGCCGCCGCCGGGTGGCGCATGCGGTCCTTGAAGTCCACGTCCTCGGTGCTGTCGGGGTCGAATACGACGATGCTCATGGGGTACGGCCTTGGCTGGGTTGCGAGGGGTGAGCATGGCGCAAGCGGGGCGGATGGATTGTGCGGAAAACCGCAGGTGTTGTGCGGGATGCCGCGGGGCCCATTGCGGAACGCTGGAGGGACAGCACCTCCCTCTGCCCTGCCGGCCATCTCCCCCGCAAGGAGGGAGATTGGCAGCTTCGATCGCAGGCGCTCATCCTGCAACACTGGAGATTGGCGAAGGTCGAGGTGACATCCGATCTCCCCCCTTGCGGGGGAGATGTCCGGTAGGACAGAGGGGGGTGCTGTCCCGCCAACATCTCATCGCGTCAGCGAGCGCAAACTAATGCCTCCTCGCCAGCTTCGGCGGATGGCCATGCTCCTCGCGAAAAGCCCGGGCAAAGCTCGACATCGAGGCGAAGCCACAGGCCAGCGCCACGTCGCGCACGGCGAGCGTCGAATGCGCCAGCAGATCGGCGGCGCGCTTCAGCCTGAGGCGCCGGTAGTAGCCATTGGGCGAGATGGCGAGTTCGGAGCGAAAGGAGCGCTCGAGCTTGTCGGAGGAGACGCCGAGCTTCGCGGTCAGCTCGGCCATGCCGAGCCGCTCTTCGACCGCGTCCTCCATGATGGCGATGGCCGACAGCACCAGTTCGTTCTGGACGCCGGTGCGCAGCCGCAGCGGCATCATCTTGCGGTCGATGCTGGAACGCAGTTGGCTGTGCACGAACCATTCGGCGACGCCGGCGGCAAGCTCGGCGCCGTAGTCGCGGGTGATGATCTCCAGCATCATGTCGAGGCTGCCGACGCCGCCGGCGGAGGTGAAGCGCTTGCGGTCGATGACATAGAGGTCGCGCCGCAGCTCGATGTTGGGGAAGGCCTCGGTGAAGGCGGCCTGGCTGGTCCAGTGCAAGGTGCAGGCATGGCCGTCGAGCAGGCCCGCGCGGGCGAGGAAGAAAGCCGCATCCGCCACCGCGCCGATATGGGCGCCATTGCGCAGGCTCTTGCGGATCCAGCTTGCCGCATCCTCGGCGACGAGGTGGTCGGCATCGCCACCCGAGCAGACGACGATGCGGTCGACCTTCGGCGCATCCTCGGCATAGAACCCCGGCTGGATGACGACGCCGTTCGAAGCCTCGACCGGGCCTTGGGTGGCCCCGACGATGATCCAGCGATAGCATTCCCGCTTCGCCAAGACATTGGCGGCGCGCAGCGGCTCGATGACCGAGCTGAACGCCATCATCGGAAATCCGGGGAAGACCAGCACCGCGAAGGTGACGGGTGTTTCGGTGGGTCTTGATGGTTCGCGTGTGGCCATGGGGCGCTACAATTCGGGCAGATGGGGTTCGGGGTCAATTGGGCCAAGTCCATGATCATGAGACGTTGGCGCTGCCCCTCACCTGCCTGCCGGCATCCTCTCCCCGTAAACGGGGTGAGGGACGCTGTCATCGATGATTTCGCCAATCGTGTTTGGCTTCTTTCGCCCCGTTTACGGGGAGAAATGTCCGGCAGGACAATGAGGGGCGGCGCTGACGTCGACAAGTATCATCCTGACTTACGCCGCATGGATCGAGCTAACCCCCCAGCGCCTGCTCCAGATCGGCAATCAGATCATCGCCATCCTCGACACCCGCCGACAGCCGCACCAGCGAATCCGAAATGCCGATCTCCGCCCGCTTTTCAGCCGGGATGGACCCATGTGTCATCAATGCCGGGTGCTCGATCAGGCTCTCCACACCGCCGAGGCTTTCGGCGAGCGTGAACAGCTGCGTGCGCTCAAGGAACTTTTTGGTGCCGGCGAGGTCGCGATCCAGCACGGCTGATATCATGCCGCCGAAGGCGTGCATCTGCCTGATCGCGATCTCATGCTGCGGATGGCTGGCGAGGCCGGGATAGATGACGCGGCGGACGTCGGGGCGCGCTTCCAGCCACTGCGCGATCTTGAGGCCATTCGACGAATGACGCTCCATCCTGAGCGCCAGGGTCTTCAGGCCGCGCAGCGCCAGAAAGCTGTCGAACGGGCCTGAAATGGCGCCGATGGCGTTCTGCAGGAATTTCAGCTGGGCGGCCAAATCCTTGTTGTCGCCGACAACAGCCACGCCGCCGACCATGTCGGAATGGCCGTTGAGATATTTGGTCGTCGAGTGCACGACGATGTCGATGCCGAGCTCCAGCGGCCGCTGAATATAGGGGCTGCAAAACGTGTTGTCGGCGACCGTGAGAACCCCCTTGCGCCTAGCGAGGGCCGCGACGCCTTCGAGGTCGACGATGCGCAGCAGCGGGTTGGTCGGCGTCTCGACCCAGAGCATTTTCGTTTCCGGGCGGATTGCCGCCTCGACTGCAGCAAGATCGGTGAAGTCGACGAAACTGACCTGCAGATTGGCCGAGCGTTTTCGCACCCGCTCCATCAAGCGGAAGGAACCGCCATAGATGTCGTCGGTGGCGACGATATGCGCGCCGGAATCGAGCAGCTCCAGCACGGTGGCGATCGAGGCCAGGCCGGACGCGAAGGCGAAGGCGGCCGAGCCGCTTTCGAGGTCGGCCACGGCGCGCTCGAAGGCAAAGCGGGTCGGGTTCTGGCTGCGGGCATACTCAAAGCCCTTGTGCACGCCGGGCGACTGCTGGGCAAAGGTCGAGGTGGCGTAGATCGGCACCATCACCGCGCCGGTCAGCGGATCGTGGCTCTGGCCGCCATGGATGGTGCGCGTCGAGAAGGCCAGGCGGTTCTTGCCGGGTGGTGAAGTCATCGTGCGCGCCTCAGATGGTTGATCAGGTCGATGCGGGTAATCAGGCCGACGAACTCGTCGCCGTCGAAGATGATGGCGACCTCGTTGCGGTCGAACACCGGCAGCAGCGCATCCAGCGTCTGGCTGGCCTGCAGCGTGTGCAGATTGGAGGTCATGGCCGTGCGCACCGGGGCGTTGAAACGCTCCCAGCGGCCGTCATAAGGGCCGTCGACCTTGGCCAGGATATCGCTTTCGTCGACGATGCCGACGAGCTTGCCGTTGTCGAGCACCGGCAGCTGCGAAACATCGGAGCGGCGCATGCGGCCATAGGCGTTGAGCAGGCTTTCGTCCGGGCCGACATAGACGGTGTCGCCGGTGCGGTGCGAGCGCATCACCAGGTCGCGCAGATCGCCATGCTGCTCGTGCTCGGCCAAGCCCTGCTCGGCCAGCCAGAAATCGTCGAACACTTTCGACAGATATTTGTTGCCGCTGTCGCAGACGAATGTGACGACCCGTTTCGCGGAGGTCTGCTCGCGGCAATAGCGCAGGGCGGCCGACAGCAGCGTGCCCGACGACGAGCCGGCCAGGATGCCTTCCTTCGACAGGAGGTCGCGCACGGCCAGCATGCTCTGCTTGTCGGGAATGGAGTACGCCTTTTTGACCAGCGACAAATCGGCATTTGGCGGCACGAAATCCTCGCCGATGCCTTCCACGGTCCAGCTGCCGGCCTCCTCCATCTTGCCGGTCTTGATCAGCGGCGCCAGCACAGAGCCGACCGGATCGGCCAGCACCATCTCGGTCTTCGGCGACACCTTGGCGAAGTAGCGGCCGAGCCCGGTCAGCGTGCCGCCCGAGCCGACGCCGACGACCACCGCGTCGACGTCACCGTCGAGCTGCGAAAAAATTTCCGGACCGGTGGTGGTTTCATGCGCAAGCGGGTTGGCCGGATTGGCGAACTGGTTGGCATAAAAGGCGCCGGGCGTTTCCGCCGCGATCTTCTCGGCCATGTCCTGGTAATATTCCGCATGGCCCTTGCCGACATCGGAGCGCGTCATGCGCACCTCGGCGCCGAGCGCGCGCAGATGCTGGATCTTTTCGCGCGACATCTTGTCGGGCACGACCAGCACGATGCGGTAGCCTTTGGGGATGCCGACCTGGGCGAGGCCGAGGCCGGTATTGCCGGCGGTCGCCTCGACGATGGTGCCGCCGCGCCGGAGCTTTCCCTCTCTCTCGGCCGCGGCGATCATCGACAATGCGATGCGGTCCTTGATCGAGCCGCCGGGGTTCTGGCTTTCGAGCTTGATGAACAGCCGGCATTTGCCGGCGTCGAACTTGGTCAGCTCGACCACCGGCGTCTGGCCGATCAGGTCGAGAACCGACTTATAGGGCGGACGCAGGCGCGACAACGCGTCGGCCGCGGCGATCTCGTGCTCGCTCATATCGATGCTCCATGACCAAGCGACCGCCTCGAGGCAGAGCGGCAGCGTATCCTCTTTTCCAGCCCTTTGCTGTCGGAAAGAAGATAGATCGTGCCAATCAACCGGCCAGATGCGGAATGAAATTCCTCCTCAACCTCGTCATCCTCGGGCTTGACCCGAGGATCCATGCCGTGACGGAGACCGAGGAATCCAGCGATCCGGAACTATCGCACCAACTCGCCCAGGAGTCTTCCGCACCGCTGCGAAGCGGGCAGGTCGCGGATCCTAGGGTCTTCGCCGCGTCGCTTCGCTCCTTGCTTCGCCCTAGGATGACGAAACCATAGCACGGCTGCCTCAGCCCAACAGCCGCTTGCTCAGCCTCGCACACTGGACGCGGATGTCCGGGATGGCGTCGATCTCGAAGAAGGTGCCGCGCGTCAGCGGGCCGACGGCGAGGATCTTGGCCGAAACGGTTCCGTCGCCGGCGATGATCTCGCAATTGGCCGACACGTCGAGGCCGATGCGCAGCGGATCCGGCCGCGCCAGGCCACGATCGACCAGCGAGCGCACGACGCTGTTCGACGAGGTCGAGATGTCCCTGACGATACCAGAGCAATCATAGATGCGGGCGACCTCGAATGTCTCGAGGCGCTGGGTGTGGCGCGACTGGATCTGGACGGTGAATTCGCCATTCTTGGCGATGTCCACGACGCGACCGGCGACCAGGCGGATGCGGCCGGATTGCACGGCTTCCGTCACCCTCGCATAGACCTCGGGCGCCATGCGATGGCGATGGATGTCCCACCAGGCCTTGGTATGCTCGACGAAGCGGCGCTTGGCGGAAGCCGGCCAGTTCTGCCAGATCTTCTGGTTGAACGGCCGCAGGCCGTCGACGACGTCGCGCCAGTCGATGCCGGCCTTCTGGTTTTCCTTGATCAGGTCGCGGAACCAGCCGACGAAATAGGACAATTGGGTGCCGAGCGGAATGTCGGCGACGTCGAGCTTGATCGGATTGCCCTTGCGATGCGGCGAGGGCAGCAGGCCGCGCCGCGACACGGCTATGATGTCGCCGCGGTGGCCACGCTGTTCCAGCGCCAGGAAGGCGTCGACCATGCTCAGGCCTGTGCCCAGCACCATGACGCTCCTGTCGGGGGGGAGCGCGGTGTCGGCTTCCGAGCCCATCCTGATGGCATGGCCTTGCGCCGGCTCCTCGTCATGGCCGGTCGCCAGCACGGCCAGATGCGCAACGACGCTGGTGCCATTGGCCAGCGCGGCCTCGACACCGGAAGCGGTGGGCGTGATCAAAAGGCTTTCCTCGTGGATCAGACGCAGACGGCCACTCTGCTTTTCACGCGCCTCCAGCTCGTCTAGCAACTCGCCGAGATAACGGGCGTAGATGCTGCGCGGCGCGTAGACCGGCGCCTGGTCCTGACTTGCCAGGCCGCGCTCCAGCAGCCAGCGCCAGAAATTGCCGGGATCGTCGGCATAGGCGCTCATGCCGGCGGCACTGACATTGAGCACATGCGCCGACAGCAGCGTCGAATAGGCGATGCCCTGGCCGAAATGCGGGCGCTTTTCGATCAGCGTGACGCGCAGGTCGGGATTGGGCGATTTCAGCAGATGCGCGGCCAGCACGACGCCACTGGCGCCGCCGCCGACGATGATGATCGAGTTGGCGCGCCCGGTCATAAGCCTGCCCGCAATGTGCGCGGCGCCAGTGTCAGGCCTGGACCTTCACGTCGACCGCCAGGTCGATATCGCCCGCGACCGGAAGGTCGTCGAGGGCGATGTCGCGCATCTCGGCGAGGCTGCGCTGATCGAGCACCTCGGCGATCGCCTGCCGGACCTCGAGCATCAGATGTCGGACTTGGCATGTCGCCTCGTTGCAATCTTCACAGCGCTGGTACTGGGTGCGGCTGGCGCAAGGAATCGGCGCCAGCGGCCCATCGAGGACGCGCACGACATGGCCGACCTTGATCTCATCGGCGGGGCGCGCCAGGCGGTAGCCGCCATCCTTGCCCTTGCGGCTCTGGACGAAGCCGGCATTGCGCAGCTCGCCCAGGATGGCGTCGAGAAACTTCTTCGGGATGTTGTTGCCGATGGCGATGTCGTTGACGAAGGCGAGCTGTCCGGCCGGCAATCGCGCGAGGTGGACGAGCGCCTTGAGGCCGTACTTACCCTTTTTCGTGAGCATGAAATCAAAATTTCTCTGTCATGCGACGGCATGGAACCATCGGTTGCCCAACGCCTGGTGGGCGTCCCCGCCGCGTCCAGACTGCCATGACACATAAATTCTAGTGACATGATGTACAAGCCGAGGAATGTTGATTTTGCTTCGTTTTCAAGCCGCTGCGGCCATTTTGACCAGCCTTTGTGCCCTCGAAAGCACAAAAATGCGCTGCGACGGCAGCGGGATGGCAAATGGTCCTCCAGGGCCGGATGTGGCCGGCATCGACCGACGCGACGGCGAAAGCCGATCCATGCCGCTAGCGATCATGGTGATGTGGTGGCCGCTCATCGTCGACTCCAACTACCTCATGTCGATAAGAATACTATACTTACCCCCGAACACGTGGAAGATATTTTCGAATCGAGGGCCGTTCGAGGCATGGATTTGCCTGATTTGGATTGATGGAGGAATTTAGGTTCGTGATTGGCGGCGCAGAATTGAGAGGCTGGCGGGACAGCACCCCCTCTGCCCTGCCGGGCATCTCCCCCGCAAGGGGGGAGATTGGCAGCTTCGGCGCTCCGCTCTTCTTGCAACGCTGGAGATTGGCGAAAGCCGGGATGACAGGCGATCTCCCTCCTTGCGGGGGAGATGTCCGGCAGGACAGAGGGGCGTGCTGTCCCGCCGGCATTAAAAGGTTCGCCCTGCGCGACGCCTGATGTTTGCCCGCCGTAGCTGCCCTATCCGCCTCGCCACCTCACCACCGACGACTTTTTTCTAACAAGCCCGCCTTCGTTGGAAGGATTTAACTCTACAAGAGCGATAGAATTAGCTGACTATCATGGGGCATTCCGATTTTTCTCTTCTCAGGAGCCCTTCATGTCCACCATTTCGCGACGCATTGTTCTGCTCTCGTCGGCGGCACTTGCCGGTGCCGCCTTCCTCGGCCCGGCCTTTGCCGACGACCTCAAGATCACCATCGGCTACCAGACGGTGGTCGAACCCTCGAAGGTGCCGCAGGCTGACGGGGCCTATGAAAAAGCGACGAAGGCGGCGATCGATTGGCGCAAATTCGATTCCGGCGCCGATGTCATCGCCGCGGTCGCATCCGGCTCGGTCGACATAGGCTATGTCGGCTCGAGCCCGCTGGCGGCGGCGGCAAGCCGCGAGCTGCCGATCCAGACCATCTTCGTCGTCGGCCTGATCGGGCAATCCGAGGCGCTGGTGGCGCGCAACGGCGCCGGCATCGAGAAAGTCGCCGACCTCGCCGGCAAGAAAGTCGCCGTGCCTTTCGTCTCGACGACGCATTACAGCCTGCTCGCCGCGTTGAAGCACGAGGGCGTCGATCCGAAGTCGGTCGAGATCCTCAACCTGCGGCCACCGGAGATCGCGGCGGCCTTCTCGCGCGGCGATATCGACGCGGCCTATGTCTGGGATCCGGCACTCGGGCAGATCAAGACGACGGGCAAGGTTGTGCTGGATTCCTCGCAGGTCGCGGCCTGGGGCGCGCCGACCTTCGACGCCTGGATCGTGCGCACCGACTTTGCCGAAAAGAACCCCGAGGCCGTGCGCGACTTCGTCAAGGTAACGGGTGCGGCCTATTCCGAATTCCTCGCCAAGCCTGATGCGTGGTCGGTTTCGTCGCCACAGGCGGCCGCGATCGCCAAGCTCACCGGCGCCAAGCTGGAAGAGGTGCCGCAGCTGCTCAAGGGCTATGTCTTCCCGACGCTGGAAGAGCAGGCTTCGGACAAATTCCTCGGCGGCGGCACGGTCAAGGCGATCGAAGCGGCGTCCGCCTTCCTCAAGGAGCAAGGCAAGATCGACGCCGTGCTGCCGGACTATTCGAAATATGTGTCGTCGAAATACGTCACCCAGGCGCTGGCCTCGAACTGAGCGCCTGACACCAACTGAACGCGCGCGGATCTTCTTCCCTGACGCCGCGTGCTGCCTGCCCCGGAACCGCTGACGAGGAGCTGTTCCGGGGCAGTCGGATTTTCCTTCCAAATCGGCGAGGCACCCATGCCGCATCTCGTACTGGACAAGGTCTCGATCCAATATGACTGCCAGGCAGCACCGGCCGTCGAACGGGTTTCGATCGATATCGCCAGGGGCGACTTCGTCGTGCTGGTCGGCCGTTCCGGTTGCGGCAAGACCTCGCTGCTCAATGTCGCCGCCGGCCTTGTCGCGCCGGCGCGTGGGCGTGCCTCCATCAACGGCAGGCCGATCACAGCACCTGGCTCGGACCGGGCGGTGGTGTTCCAGAACGATGCGCTGTTTCCGTGGCTGACCGCGCGCGAAAACGTTGCCTTCGCGCTGCGGCTGCGCGGTGTCAGACCGGCCGAGCGGGCGCGCCGCGCCGATGAACTTTTGGCGCTGGTGAAACTCAACGACGCCGGCGACAAGCGCATCTGGGAGCTTTCCGGCGGCATGCGCCAGCGCGTCGGCCTGGCTCGCGCCCTGGCCGCCGAACCCGAATTCCTGCTGCTCGACGAGCCGCTTGGCGCCCTCGACGCGCTGACGCGCGAGCGCATGCAGACGACGCTGCTCGATCTGTGGACGGCAAGCGATGTCGGCGTGCTGATGGTGACGCACGGCATCGAGGAGGCGCTGGTGCTCGCGACCCGCATCGTCGTGCTGGCGCCCGGCCCGGGCCGCGTGGTGCGGAGCTTCGAGCCCGGTTTCTCCAGGCGCTACGCGTCCGGCGAAGCCATTCGCACCATCAAGGCCGATCCGGCTTTTGCCTCGGCTCGAGGCGAACTGACCGATGCGATCTTCGAAGGAGAGGCGGCATGACCGTTACCTCCTACACGGAACGGCCGGAACACAAGATCGACGAAGCGGACGGCCTGTCGGTGCCGTGGTCGCGGCCCAGCCCGAAGCGCAAAGGCATTTCGGCGCGGGCGGTCAGCGCGGTCACCATCCTGATGGTGCTGGCCCTGTGGGCGCTGTCGGCCCGCCTGCAATTGGTGTCGCCGGTGTTCCTGCCCTCGCCGCTCGCGGTGTGGACCAAATTTATCGTCGTCGCTCGCGACGGCTTCGTCGATGCGACGCTGCTGCAGCATGTCGTCGCCAGCCTGGGCCGAGTCTTTGCCGCGCTGGTCGCCGCCATCCTCGTCGGCGTGCCGGTTGGTCTGGCCATCGGCATCAGCACGGTAGGACGCGGCATCTTCGATCCGCTGCTGGAATTCCTGCGGCCGATCCCGCCGCTCGCCTATCTGCCGCTGGTCATCATCTGGTTCGGCATCGGCGAGCCGTCGAAGATCCTGGTCATCGCCATCGCTATGCTGGCGCCGGTGGCATTGTCGACCGCGTCCGGCGTTCGCGGCGTCTCGCAAGAGCGCGTCAACGCGGCGCGCTCGCTTGGCGCGACTCGAGCACAGGTGGTCCGCCATGTCGTCCTGCCCAGCGCGCTGCCCGCGATCCTGACCGGCCTGCGCATCGCGCTCGGCGCCGGCTGGTCGACGCTGGTCGCCGCCGAACTGGTGGCGGCGACGCGCGGGCTTGGCTTCATGATCCAGTCGGCCGCCCAGTTCCTCGTCACCGACGTGGTGGTGATGGGCATATTGGTGATCGCGGCCATCGCCTTCGTGCTCGAATTCACCATCCGCAGGATCGAACGGGTGCTTGTCCCGTGGGCGGGACGGGAGTGATTGGAACCGGAAGAGCAGGAGAGGATGACGATGACCCATTCCACCGCCGTGCTGTTCGCCCAGGTCGGCAACTGGCTTCTCGCCCGGACCAGGGAAAGCCAGCCGCTTGAACAACCGAAATCGCCGGCGCCGGTGCGCTGGGACGCCGAGCGCGACCGGCTGCCGCCGCGCGACGAGAGTTTCTACTGGGCCTGGCAATATTGGTCGCAGTGAGGGGGCGGCGGGTGCTTGGCGAGTTGATCGCCATTTAGCCCAATTGGACGCCTCGAGGCTGGCCGAAACAACCCTTCCCTTCGTCATCCTAGGGCGAAGCAAGGAGCGAAGCGACGCGGCGCAGACCCTAGGATCCATGCCGTGACATTTGTCATAGAATGCGGCGGATCAAAATGGCGCTTGTGCGCGTACCGACGCTCGCTACCCTGAAACCATGACCGGTTACGTCTATATGACCGCAAGCCAGAAGCGCGGCACGATCTATATCGGCGTCACCAACGATCTTGGTCGCCGCATGCCGGAGCACAAATCAGGCACCGGCTCACGCTTCACCAGCCATTACGGTGTGCAGCGGCTGGTCTGGTACGAAGAGTATTTCGACATTACCGACGCCATCCAGCGCGAAAAATCACTGAAGCGCTGGCCACGACAATGGAAGATCGAGTTGATCGAGAGAGCCAACCCGGAGTGGTTCGAACTCTTTCGTGGAACCGGCTGGTAGGCGCTCGGTCCCTTGCACCGCCGGAGCATAGCATCACCGTCACGGCATGGCAACTGTGTTCATGCGAAAGCTTTTTTGTCTCGAATGATGGCGTTTAGGACGACGAGAAGCTTCCTTGCGACGGCGA
>NZ_JAMYKV010000076.1:0-22101 GCF_040317535.1 Mesorhizobium sp. M1409 | reverse complement strand
AACCGCGTTATTAGGGTGTCCTTCTCCTTTTTTTTAATTACCACCCCCCACACCGCGCCTTCAAACCCCCCCCCTCCGCTAACCTCTTTATTCACGGGGGCCCCTGCCCGCCCGGGGTTGGCCCCACTTTCGATCGTGATCGGAGCTTGACGACAAGAAGGCAGCGCGACGGCGACGATCCCGGGCGTTGCCGGCGCAACATCTTCGTCAACGAATCCTTGCCAATAAATTGTGAATTATAACTATCTAACGTAGAAAAATCTACTTGAATTCGAGTGTAACCGAATGGTAATACTTTATCAGCGAAATACTCCATAACAGTCTTTCGGGCAACTGGCGGGATGTCCTTCGATGAATGCGCACACAGGGCAGCGCGGCTATAATAGCCGCTTAACTGCCATCCTTGACCTGGACATCGTGACAATCAGGAGCGGTTGGCTGTTGACTGCGTTGTGTCTCATCTATGCCGTGACCGCTTTTTGTCTGCGGCCGGATCGCTACCTGCATCTGGCGCTATCCTATGCCGAGCCGTTCGCCTTTTTCCTGCCCGCGCTTCTGGCGGCTGGCCTTGGTGTGGCGGCGCTGGCATTTGCCCGACATACCCCGACAAGGTTCATCTTCGACACGCTCGGGCAGCGTTGGCTGACAGCCGCACCCGTGATCCTTTTGTTCTTTCTCGGCATCAGCGCCTTCACCACCTTGAAGGTCGCCATTCCCGACATCGTGCCGTTCTACGCCGACCGCGCCCTGGCGGAGCTTGATTTTCGGCTGCATGGCACGGATCCCTGGGCATGGGCGCATAGCGTCGTTTCCGAACCGGTCTCGGTCGTCATTTTCGCCGGCTATGGATATGGCTGGCTCGTGCAATGGTTCGGCACCGTGCTCTTCGTCGCCTTCTGGAACGATCCGGCCAGGCGCTTGCGCTATCTATGGGCGTTCGCGCTGACAACGATCCTGTGCGGCACCGTTCTGGCGACCCTGCTGTCGTCCACCGGCCCGATATTCCACGACCAGTTCTACGGCGGTGACCGGTTTGCCGGGCTGCGAACCGCCCTGGCGCGGAACGGCTACGGCGCATCGGTCCATGTCTATGCCGACTATCTGCTTGCAGCCTACCAAAGTGGCCGCCCGGAACTGGGCGGCGGCATCTCCGCCATGCCAAGCATGCACGTCGCCATCGCCACGCTCAACGCGTTCTTCCTGGCAGGCTTCGGTCGTCGGTGGGCCATCGCAGGCTGGTCCTTCGCGGCGTTCATCCTGTTCGGCTCGGTTTACACCGGCTGGCACTATGCCGTGGATGGCTATCTCTCGATCCTTGTCGTGTCCCTGCTCTGGTACGTGACGGGACGCTCCCTCTTGCCGCAAGCCAGCCTCGAAATCACCGAGGTCGGATTGGCGGTTCCGGATCAAGCGTCATAGCGACCGTATCTGTCTGACGCCGTGAGGAGCGCGGCCAGGCGGCATTGACGCCGCCTGGCTTCATTGCTTGCTGGCCCGGCGCTTACTGGCTGGGCGCCATCACGTGCTCGCATGACACTTTCGGATTCATGTCGGCGAAAGTGCCGGTCGGGTTGCCCTTCCAGGCCCAGACATGCAGTTCGTGGAATTCACCCAGGCCGTAGCGATTGGGCGCGCTGTTGAAGTTGAACAGCTGGCCGTCCAACGATGCCGGCCCCTTCGAGGTGATGTATTCGACCGCCACCAGTTGCAGCGTGCCGTCGGCCATCGGCTCGTACATCACGGCTTCGGGACGGGCGATGTCGATCTTGTCGTCCTTCAGATACTGGCCGTTGACATAGTGGATGCCCATGGCGCCACCGGTGATGCCGCTGGCGCAGGGAATGGGCGAATAGCCCTCTGAGGTAGCAGCCTTGACGTCGAGAAACCGGCTGTTGGCGGTTCGCACCTTGTCGGCCAGCGGATTGGGGCCGGACGCCGGCGCGGCCGCTTCCTGATGCGCCTGTGCGAAGGTGGTGCAGATAGCCAGCATGGCGCCGGTCATGGCAAGCCGAAAATTCGGCCTGTTGCGAAAATTCGATATCATCTTCATTCCATTCTTCTTGAAAAAGCACAGCTGGCCGGCCGCCGAAAATACGGAGGCCCGGCAGGCAAGCGCTGTGACTGTTGCTGCTTGGAGATCCCGAAAACGATGACAGGGATGCCGGTCATCCCTTCGGCAGATACGGGATCGTTCCGGCCAGATCGGTGTTGTCGATCAGCTGGAAACGGCTTTCGCTGCCGCCCTGACGGGCCGAAACGAAGGGCGCATAGGCCGGATCGTTGGTGAAGGCGCGGGCCGCCGCTTCCGACGGGAACGCCATCAGGGCGATCAGCGTGGTGTCGAGCGGCTTGCCTTCAAGCGTCTTCACATTGCCGCTGCGCGACAGATACCTGCCGCCATGCTTGTGGACGAGGTCGTGCACCGATGCGGCGTAGGCCGGCACCCACTGCGGGTCGCTTATCTTGATGTCTGCGATAACGTAAGCGGTCATGGTAGTCTCCTGGTTGCGGCGCACAGGGGTATCCCGTGCAACCGGCAAAAGGGCTCGCATGGCAAGCCGCTCGCCAACCAGTCCGCGATCTGTACTAGGCCGGTACAGTTTCTGTACTCGCCGCTTCAGTCACGAAGGGCTAATGTTCGGCCAACGATCGAGGGAGAAACACCAATCATGACCCAGCACGGATACAAGCAGTTCTGCCCGCTATCGATGGCCGCCGAGGTGCTGTGCACCCGCTGGACGATGGTGCTGATGCGCGAACTGGTGGCGGGCTCGACCCGCTTCAACGACCTGCGCCGCGGCGTCCCCAAAATGTCGCCGACCCTTCTGTCGCAACGGCTGAAGGAGCTCGAGATCGCCGGGATCGTCGAGCGCAAGGAGGTCCAGGGTGAGAAGGGGATCTTCGACTATCGGCTGACGGAGGCCGGCCGGGACTTGCGCCCGGTCGTCGAGGCGATGGGCTTCTGGGGGCAGAAATGGGTCGAGTCCCGGCTGTCGCTCAAGAACCTCGATCCGTCGTTGCTGATGTGGGACATGCGGCGCAATTTGAACCCCTCGCCGCTGCCCGAGGGGCGCACGGTGATACAATTTCTGTATCAGGACCTACCGGCGTCCAAACGGTCGTGGTGGCTGATCGTCGAGAAGCACGGCGAGGTCGATCTGTGCTGGTACGATCCGGGCTTCGACGTCGACCTCTACGTCTCGACCGACCTGCACACGATGACGGCGATCTGGATGGGATTGCTGACCGTCGAGAAGGCCGGCGCGAAGGTTGCCCTGACCGGCGACCAGGCCATCGGCAGGAAGATGCAGACCTGGCTCGGGCTCAGCCCGTTCGCCGTGGAGCCCAAACGCGCGGCATAGGAGAGCCGGGACACCCCAAACATGCCCACGAGCCCGACCGAAGCTTAGGCGCGCTTGCGCTCCCTGTCATTTGCAAGGTGATAGGGTTGCACGAGGACTTCGGCGGGAATGTTCCATTCCTTGTTCAGTTTGAAGACCATATCCAGGGTGAGTGCGCGCTTTCTGTTCAGCACCTCGGTCGCCCGAGGCGATGATCCGATCACCTCGGCCAGAGCCTTTCGCGACAGGTTGAACAGTTCCATGTGCGAACGAATAGCTTCAACGGGATCGGGTGCTTCGATCGGATAATGCTCATCCTCATAAGCCTCGATCAGAGTTGCGAGAACGTCGAAGCGGTCACCATCGGGAGTGCCGACCTCCGGCTCATTCTCGAAATACCTGCTGATTTCGGCGATCGCCCAATCGTAGTCGGCTTCGGTCTTAATGGGTCGAATGTTTTCCATCACACCTTCTCCGGATCAATCCTGTCATACTCTTTGTGCGTCCCGACGAATTTGATCAGAACGCGGTGAAACTTGTAGGCGACGTGGGCAATCAAGCGGTACTTGTTGCCGCCAATATCGAAAATGACGCGATTGTCGCCCACGAAATCAACCGTCGCTCCAAATGCATTCTTGATGTCAGCCGGGGTCTTCCAGTCGGCATTGCCCACAGCCACATACCAAGCCGTCAAAGGAGCTTCGGCCTGATTGTGTTTGGCCCAAAAATCCTTCAGCGCTTTCTTGGCGATTATCTGCATGGCCAGATATAGCAAATTCCCAGATTGGGAACAAGAGGATTCCCAGATTGGGAAGACCTCCTGACTGTTGGCAGGAAACGGGTGGCGGGACCGGCTTTTGGCGGCTTCAATGCGGCCATGTTCATCACCCTGCCCAAAAATCTGAAATCCGCGCCGCTGCCGGTCGCCGACGATCCGCGATGGGCGCGCATTGTCGCGCGCGACAAATCGGCAGACGGCGAGTTCTGGTATTCGGTGGCGACGACCGGCGTCTATTGCCGGCCCTCCTGCCCGTCGCGGTGCGCCAACCCCAGGAATGTGCGGTTGCACGGCACGCTGGAACAGGCCAGGGCGACCGGCTTTCGCCCGTGCCGGCGCTGCAATCCGGATGGCCCGTCGCCCGAGGCCGGCAACGCCGCGATGGTCGCCGACGCCTGCCGCGGGATCGAGCAGAGCGAGGAAGAACCGTCGCTGGCTGAACTGGCTGATGCCGCCGGCCGCAGCACCGGCTACTTCCACCGCATCTTCAAGGCCGTCACCGGGGTGACGCCGAAGGACTATGCGGCCGCGCACCGCGCCGCCAGGGTCCGCCAGAGCCTGGAAGACGGCGCCAGCGTGACGACGGCGATTTACGATGCCGGCTTCAATTCGAGCGGACGCTTCTACGAGAAATCGACCGGCATGCTCGGCATGACGCCGACGCGCTATCGCGCCGGCGGTGCCCAAGAGGAGATCCGCTTCGCCGTCGGCGAATCCTCGCTCGGCACCCTCCTGGTCGCCTCGAGCCAAAAAGGCGTCGCCTCGATCCTGCTCGGCGACGATCCCGACGTGCTGGTGCGCGACCTGCAGGACCGCTTCCCCAAGGCACGGTTGATCGGCGGCGACCGTGACTATGAGATGCTGGTCGCCCGCGTCGTCGGTTTCGTGGAAGTGCCGGCACTCGGCCTCGACCTGCCGCTCGACGTGCGCGGCACCGCCTTCCAGCAGCGCGTCTGGCAGGCCTTGCAGGACATCCCCGTCGGCCAGACTGTCTCCTATGCCGAGATTGCAGAACGCATCGGCACGCCAAAGGCGACCCGCGCCATCGCCGCCGCCTGCGCCGCCAACAATCTCGCCATCGCCATTCCCTGCCATCGCGTGATCCGCAAGGACGGCGCCCTGTCCGGCTACGCCTGGGGCGCGGAGCGCAAGCGCGCGCTCCTCGACCGTGAGGCGGCTGTCGGATCGGACGTGGTGAAGACACCCACATACCGGCCTTCGCGGGCCTGACGAGGACCCGCGATGCGCGCGATGGCAAGGTCTCGCCATGCGAACAGCCAGACCCGCAACGGCGAGGTGACCAGCCGCCACGCCCAGGACGCGAAGTCACGGGTGATGGTGGCCATCGGCACGCTTGTCGATGACGGCAGAGCCGAGTGGAGCCGGACCGCGACAGGCGACATCGAGCTGAGGCTGTTGACTGGTGAGGTGTTTCTGCTGGGGGAACTCGCTGTCACCCGTGTCGCATGAGCACCGTCAGCGCTCTACGGCGCCCCCCTCTGTCCTGCCGGACATCTCCCCCACAAGGAGGGAGATTGGCAGTTCTGGCGCCGGCTCTCTTCTTGCAACATTCGAGATTGGCGAAGGTCATGGCGACAGCCGATCTCCCCACCCGTGGGGGAGATGTCCGGCAGGACAGAGGGGGGCGCCATAGAGCACCTACCTTGGCGACTTGAATTTGAAAGCAAGCACTGGAGTGAGTGCGGGAAGCCGTCTCTGTAGAGTTCAGGCACAGACAAGGGAGTAAAGGCAATGAAGCTCATGCAAACGCAAATAGCCGCACCGGCGACCGTCCATGCCGCCCTCGACACCATCGCCTATGTCGGCATTCCCTGCCACCGCGTCGTCCGCGCCGACGGCACGCTGTCCGGCTACCGCTGGGGCGTCGAACGCAAGCGCGCTTTGCTCGACAAGGAGGCTACGATATGAACGCCCACGCCAAGGTTGCCGCATCCGTGGTCGAAGCCGCCAAGACACGCGTCGCCGGTTACGACTGGCCGGCGCTTGCCGCCGAACTCGACGGCTTCGGCTGCGCGGTGATCGAAAAGCTGCTGTCGCCTCAGGAGTGCCGGCGGATCGCCGGCCTCTATTCGGATGAGAAGCATTTCCGCAGCCACATCCATATGGCCAGGCACGGCTTCGGCAAGGGCGAGTACCGCTATTTCCGCTATCCCCTGCCGGACTTGCTCGGCGGCCTGCGCAGCGCGCTCTATCCCAGGCTGGCCGAGGTCGCCAACCGCTGGAATGAGCGCATGGGGCAGGCCACGCGCTACCCCGCGACCCATGCCGCCCTTCTCGAACAGTGTCATGCCGCGGGCCAGACGCGGCCGACGCCGCTGTTGCTGCAATATGTGCCTGGCGACTTCAACTGCCTGCACCAGGACCTCTATGGCGATCTCGCCTTCCCGCTGCAGGTGGCGATCCTGCTTTCCGAGCCGGGCCAGGATTTCACCGGCGGCGAGTTCGCGCTGACCGAACAGCGGCCGCGCATGCAGAGCCGGGTCGAGGTGGTGCCGCTGCGCCACGGCGACGCCGTTGTCTTCGCCGTCCACAACCGGCCGGTGCAGGGAACCAAGGGCAATTACCGCGTCAATCTGCGACACGGCGTCAGCCGGCTGCGCTCAGGCATGCGCCACACGGTCGGCATCATTTTTCATGATGCGAAGTGAAGATCGTGAGCCGCCTCACCCCGCCGGAGCATAGCGGTTGATCACCAAGCCGCAGGCATAGGCCTTCGAGCCGAGCAGCGCCAAGTTTTGGAAACCGCCCTGGTCGAAGATGCGGCGTCCGGCACCCAGCACCGCCGGGTTGATGAACAGCTGGAACTCGTCGAGCAGCCCGGCCGCGATCAGCGCCGAGGCGAAACCGGCGCCGCCGAAGACGGCCATGTCGCCGCCCTCGCCCGCCTTCAGCGTATTGATTTCGCGCGGCAGGTCGCCGCTGGCCAGCCTCGTGCGCTCCCACGCCGATTGCTCAAGCTTGTCGCTCAGCACCACCTTCTGGGCGTCGACGACGCGTTGCGCGAAAGCATAGAACGGGTCGCGCGGAAACTTCTTCGCTGCCTTGCCCCAATGGCTGAGATAGCCTTCCTCCGCCATCTTGCGGCTGAGCAGGATGGTGTCGATGCCGGAAAAGACAGCGTTGAAATCCTGCTTCAGCTCCTCGTCCCAGCCGATGTCGTCGCCCCACCCCCAGAGCTGCCAGCGGTGGTCCTCATTGGCGCCGACAAAACCGTCGACCGACATCTGCATCTGCAGGATCAGCTTTTTCATTGTCGTCTCCCGGTCGTCAGGCTCGAAAGAACTTTGGTTTACTTTCGGAACCATTGACCCAAGGTAAAAATGATGTCAATAGTAAAGCGATTTAAAAATGGAAGCATAGAAATGTCGACCCGTGAAAAATCCGGCTGCCCGATCAACCTGTCGCTCGAATTGCTCGGCGACCGCTGGACGCTGCTCATCATTCGCGACCTGGTCTTCGCCGGGAAAAAGCATTTTCGCGAATTCCTGCAGTCCGACGAAGGCATCTCGTCGCGCACGCTGGCCGAGCGGCTGCAGACGCTGCAGCAGGAAGGCATCCTTACCCGCAGCGAGGACCCGACGCATGGGCTGAAGACTGTCTATCGGCTGACCGAGGCCGGCATCGACCTGCTGCCCGTGCTGGCCACGCTTGGCGCATGGGGCAGCAAGCACCGTAGTGCCGACGACAGACTGGCGCGGATCGCCGACGAGCTGGCGGCGGGCGGCGAGCCCGAACTGGAACGAATGAAGGCGGCGTTGCGAGCGGAGCATGTTGGCTAGTAGTCGCGGTCCGTGAACAGCACCACTCTCCTCTGCAAGGTGGCCGCCGCCCCTCATCGCCCTGCCGGGCACTTCTCCCCGTATAGTGACGGGGAGAAGGGGGCTGGCCGCAACGCCGGCATCCATTTTTGCAACGCTGGTGGTTGGCGAAACCGTCGATGAGAGCGCCCCTCTCCGGGGAGAGGATGCCGGCAGGCAGGTGAGGGGCAGCGCTACCGCTGCGGTTTTGGCGACGCATTCGAACCGAGAGCGATTACCTCACCAGGCATTCCGCAAACCGCTCTCCGCTTGACAAATCACCCCCTTTTGTTCTCTATTTGTTCAGGTCTATCAGCAACGTTGGATATGCGGCCGGATGGAAACGACAGCCACCATCCTGCATGCCGATCTCGACGCCTTCTACGCCTCGGTCGAGCAGTTGCTCGACCCGTCGCTGCGCGGCAAGCCGATCGCGGTCGGTGGCGGTGTTGTGCTCGCTGCCTCCTACGAGGCGCGCGCCTTCGGCGTGCGCGGCGGCATGCCGGGACGCAAGGCGCGCGAGCTCTGCCCGCAGCTGATCTTCGTCGGCGGCAATTTCAACCACTACCAGCGGCTGGGCGACGCGGCGATCAAGGTGCTCGACGATTTCACCCCATTGGTCGAGCGCATCTCCATCGACGAGGCCTTTGCCGATGTCGCCGGCTGCACGCATTTGTTCGGGCAGCCAGAAGAGATCGCCACGACCATCCGCCGCCGCGTGCGGGCCGAACTCGGCCTGCCGATCTCGATCGGCGTGGCGCGCACCAAGCACCTGGCCAAGATCGCCTCGCAGGTCGCCAAGCCCGACGGGCTGGTGGTCGTCGAGCCCGGCACCGAGATCGCCTTCCTGCACGATCTGCCGGTCGGGCTGATGTGGGGCGTCGGCCCGGCGACCAGGGCGCGGCTGGCCGAGATCGGCGTCGAGACCGTCGGCCAGCTGGCCCGGACCCACAGCGGCGCGCTGACGCGGCTGCTCGGTCCCGCCGCCGGCGAAAAACTCGCCGCGCTGTCGTGGAACCGCGACCCGCGCAAGCTGGAGACGAAGCGCCGGGCGCACTCGGCCGGCGCGCAATCGGCGCTTGGCCAGAAGCCGGCCGTGGCGCGGGTCATCGTGCCCACCCTGCTGCACCTGGCCGACCGTGTCGCCAGCCGGTTGCGCGCCAAGGCGAGGCCCGGCCGCACCGTGACCGTGCGCGTGCGCTTTGCCGATCTCAGCGCCGTCACGCGCTCGATCACGCTCGACCAGCCGATCTCGGCGACAACCATGCTGGCCGAGATCGCCGGCGACCTGGTGCGCGGCGTGCTCGCCGACCATCCGCACGAGAAGCTGATCTCCCTGCTCGCGATCTCGGTCTCACATCTCGAGGAAAGCTTCGAGCTGCAGCTCGAACTGCCCCTCGGCCTCGCCGATGAGAAACGCCGGCCCGGTACCAGGAAAGGCCTGGCACGCTTCGACGCCGACCGCGCCATCGACAAGATCCGCGAACGCTTCGGCAAACAGGCGGTCGGCTACGGCACGGTGGCGCTGGAAGCAGCGCGCTCGGTGCCCGACGAGTTCAGGGAACTGGCGGAGAAGGAATTGTGAGCCGGAGACAGCCGGGCGCTATTGCGTCTCTTCGCCATCCCAGTACCGTCGCACCGCTGCCATGTCGAAAATGCCGTCGCGCCGGCGCAAGGCGTCGACCCCCATCTTGTTGGAATCGGGATAGACGCAGACCTCATTGGGATTGTGCTCGCCGATCATCAGATAGCGGCACGGCCCGGTGCCGCTGTTGAGGAAGGAATGACCAACCGGCCGGCCGGCGGGAAAGCAGGCATAGTCGCCGGCCTTCATCTCGTGGCGCTCCTCGCCAAGCAGCAGCGCCACCTGCCCTTCCAGGATCAGCGCGTGCTCCTCTTCGAGCATGTGGTAGTGCCGGGGCGCCAGGCGCATGCCGGGGGCCGGCGCCTCGATCAGCACGCCGACATGGTAGTCTGGCCGCCCCAGAGCGGCATGGGTCAGATGCCTGGACCGGCCGCCGAACCGCGGGCCGTCACCCTCGACCTCCCATTCGACGGCATCGCTGGCGATCGGCGGGATCGGCGCGGCCGGGGGTTTGGTGACATCGGACGTCACATCCGACGGCGACGGATCGCCGGCGGCAAGGCCGGTGTTCTCGCCGTCCCAGTAGTTGCGGGTCGCCGAGAGATCGAAGATCGCGCGGCTGCCCAGCGCGCGCACCAGCACCTTGTTGGAGGCGGTATAGACGACCACGTCGTTCGGGTTGCGCTCGCCGACGATGACATAGCGGCACGGCGCGTCGCTTGTGTTGATGAGGCAATGCCCCGCCGCGGCACCTGCCGGAAAGCAGATATAGTCGCCGGACTTCATGACATAGGCGGCGTCGCCGACATAAGCGGTGAGCGTCCCTTCGAGAATGAAGACATGCTCTTCCTCGAGGATATGGTAATGCGCCGGCGAGGTCTGCTTGCCCACCGGCAACTCCTCGATCGCCACGCCGACATGGTGGTTTTCGCCGAGAGCGGCCAATGACAAATGCCGGTAGCGCACGCCGAAGCGCGGCACATCGGACCATTCCGTCCACGGCACCTCATCCGATGCGAATGGCACGGGCGCTTTCGCTTCGTCTGCCATACGGCCTCCTGGTTCTGTCGCCCTGCCATCGTCGCAAGCCGCAGGAGCGTCCACGACAGAGCAAAGCTGCCAGCTTCCTACATCGTAGCCAAGCGGTGTTCGCCACGTTCCTGACAGAGCCCGACAGGAGCCGCTCGCTTCAACCTCGGATGGCCTTGCCGGCCTGCTGCAGCAGCTCGAACGCGGCGAAGCGCTTGGCATGCCAGCCGGCCAGCGTAGCGTCGGGATGATAGACCTCGCCGAGTTCCGACATGCCGGCCATGGCCGCCGCCACATCCTTGTATGTTCCGGCGGCGACCGCGCCCAGTATCGCCGAGCCGAGCAGCACCGGCTCCGGCGAGGTCGATGCCACCACCACCATGCCTGTCGTATCGGCCAGCAGCTGGCGCACCAGCGGGCTCTGCCCGGCGCCGCCGCTGACGACGATGGTGTCGACGGCAATGCCCTTGTCATGCTCGGCTCGCACGATCTGGCGAGCGCCGTAGCCGAGCCCGCAGACGCCGGCGACATAGAGCGCGACCAGGCTGTCGAGGCTGGTGTCGAGATCGAGCCCGGCAATCAGCGCGCGTGCGTCCGGATCGGCGAAAGGCGCGCGGTTGCCGAGGAATTCCGGCACCACATGGATGCCGCCGACCAGCGCCGGCGTTGCCGCGGCCCCGTTGCGGCTTTGCGCTTGCAGCGACAGCCAGGCGCTCAGGCTGAGGCCCTCGGCCTGCGCCTTGGCGGTCGCTTCGCCGGCCGCCGGGTGCATGCGCACCAGATGATCGATGGCCGCACCCGCCGCCGATTGACCGCCCTCGTTCAACCACAGGCCCGGCACCATGGCCGAGAAATACGGACCCCAGACCCCATCGACGAAGGCCGGCTCGGCGGTCGAGGACATGGTGCAGGCCGAGGTGCCGAAGACATAGGCCATGCGCGACAGAACACTGCCGAACTCGCCACGCGCGCCGACCGTGCCGACGCCGCCGGCATGCGCGTCGATCAGCCCGGCCGCCACCGCGGTGCCGGGGACAAGGCCCAGATCCACTGCCGCCTGCGCGGTCAGTCCGCCGCCGAGCGCGGCACCCGCAGGCACGATCTCGGTACCGATGCGGGCGAACCCCTCATCCGCAAGGGCGCCGAGGCCGATCTTGCGGAAGTAAGTCTCGTCCCAGCGGCTCTCATGCGCCAGATACGTCCATTTGCAGGCCACCGTGCATACAGATCGCGCAAGGCTGCCGGTCGCCCGCCAGGTGAGGAAGTCGGCGAGGTCCAAGAACTGCCAGGCGGCGTTGAAGGTGGCGGGCATGTTCTCGGCCAGCCACAGGAGTTTCGGCGTTTCCATCTCCGGCGAGATGACGCCGCCGACATAATTCAGCACCGCTTCGCTGCTGCGGTTGATGCGGCGCGTCTGCTCGACCGCGCGGTGGTCCATCCAGACGATGATGTTGCGTTCTGCATTGCCGGACGGGCCAACCGGCAACGGCACGCCGCCCTCGCCCAGCACCACCAGCGAACAGGTGGCGTCGAAGCCGATGCCGGCGATCGCCTCCGGCGCTATGCCGGCTTCAGCGACAGCGGTACGGGTGGCCGTGCACACCGCCCGCCAGATATCATTGCTCGACTGCTCGACAATATCGCTAGGCTCGCGCCAGACCTCGATGTCCCGCTTGGCCGAGGCAAGCAGGTTTCCCGTGTGGTCAAACACCCCGGCCCGCGCGCTGCCGGTGCCGACATCGATGCCGAGATAGTGGGGCATGGGGAACCTCCGGTTCAGGGAATAGGCAATAGGCAGTAGGCAGTAGGCAGTAGGCAAGTAGGCAAGTAGGCAAGTAGGAGATTAGTTAGTAGGGATAGGACGCGCGAAGAGTTTTTGAGCCGGCCTGTAAGACTGTGTCTACATCTTCCCTGCTGCCTACTGCCTACTGCCTATTCGCTACTCCCTATTCCCTATTCGCTTAGAGATCATTGCTCTGCGGCAAAATCACCAAATCCCGGATCGTCACGTTGCGCGGCCGGGTCAGCATGAACATCACGGCCTCGGCCACTTCGCGCGGCTGCATCAGGCCGCCGGCGGCGAGTTCTTCCTCGAGCTTGGCCTTCGGCCAGTCGTCGACCAGCGCCGTCACCACCGGACCCGGCGCCACGGCGCCGACGCGCAGGCCATGCTTGGCGACCTGCCGGCGCACCGTGTGGACGAAGGCCTGCACGGCGTGTTTGGAGGCCGTGTAGATCGGCTCCCAGACCACCGGGACCAACCCGGCGATCGAGCTGGTGACGATGATGTCGCCGGTCTTGCGTTCGATCATGTGCGGCAGCACCGCCTGGATCGAGCGGAAGCAGGCGTTGATGTTGAGGTTGAGCATGCGGTCCCAGACGTCGGGATCGCCGTTCGCCACCTCGCCGCCGACATAGGCGCCGGCATTGGCATGGAAGATATCGAGCTGGCCGGCCTTCTCCAGGATTTGCGGCATCATGGTGGCGACGCTCGCCGGCTGCACCAGGTCGATTACCAGCGGGATCGCCTTGGGGCCAAGCTCGGCGCACAGTTTGGTCAGCGTCGCTTCGGCGCGGTCGACCAGCACCACGGTGGCGCCGGCGGCCAGCATATGCCTGGCGCATTCGAGGCCGATGCCTGACGCCGCGCCGGTGACGGCGGCAACTTTTCCGGACAGTTCTTCGCTCATGTCTTGCTTCCTGTTGATGGGTTCAGGCCCGGCCATGCGAGACACGCGAGCGGCGTGCCAGCGAGTCGACGATGACCGCGATGGCAAGCACGGCGCCGGTGATCATGTACCGAAGCGACGAGGACAGATCGAGCAGTGTCAGGCCGCTGGCGATCGACTGGATGACGATGATGCCGAGCAGTGCCGAATAGGCGCTGCCGCGGCCGCCGAACAGGCTGGTGCCGCCGATGACGGCCGCCGCGATGGCGTTGAGGTTGACGTCGCCGGTGCCGGCCTGCTGGCTGGCCGAGGCAAGGCGGGCCGCCGAAAGCACGCCGCCGAAAGCAGCCAGCATCGAGCACAGCACGAAGGCGCTGGAATAGATCAGCCGCACATTGATGCCGGCGCGCCGTGCCGCCTCGCGGTTGCCGCCGACCGCCGACATCGAGCGGCCCCATTTCGTCCGCGTCAGCGCATAGTGCATGGCGATGACCAGACCGACGAACAGGCCGAACATCCACGGAATGCCGCGCGCCTGGTTGAGATAGAAGACGATGAGTTCGAGAATGACCGTGATGACGATCGCCCGCGTGATGAGCCCCCCGGTCGACGGCGCCGAGAGATTGGCGGCACGGCGGCGCGCGACGGTGCGCAGGCCGGCGATCAGCATGACGATGCCCGGCAAGGCCGCCAGTCCGAAGGAAACGAACTTCGGCATCACCAGCAGCTGGCCGAAATTCACCAGGTTCGAGCCGTAGGGCAGGTTGATCGAGCCGGTCGAGCCGAGGATGTAGAGCTGCAGGCCAAGCACCGCCAGCAGGCCAGCCAGCGTCGAGACGAAGCTCGGCATGCCGAGCCGGTTGAACAGCAGCGCGTAGAGCGCGCCGATGAAGCCGCCGACGGCTATAGCGGCGAGGATGGCGAGCGCCACCGGCCAGCCCTGGTTGACCCACAGCGTGCCGACCATCGCCGAGGCAAAGCCGCTGATCGAGCCGACCGACAGGTCGATCTCGCCGACCATCAGGACGCAGACGATGCCGAGCGCGATGACGCCTACGGTCGAGCAATCGAACAGCAAATTGACCAGATTGCTGCTCGACAGGAAGATCGGGTTGATGCTGGCGAACACCGTCCAGATGATGACCAGCCCGACGATCACTGGCAACGAGCCGAGATCGCCCGAGCGGACCCGGTCGAAGAACCTGCGGATGGCGCCGCTTAGGCCGACCTCATGCTTGACGCGCACATCGGCGCGGTCGAGCTGCGGTGCGACTGGGGCAGCTTGTTGCACGTCGCGGTTCATGGGCGTGGCTCCTGGGTCTGATCCTGCCGGGGAGTTTGCTGGGACTGTCTGCGCTCGGCGCGCCGCGACACCGAATTGTTCGACGCGCCGGTGATGGCGCTGACCAGTTCCTGGTTCGAGGCATCGGGGGAGAAGATGCCGTTGTTGCGGCCAAGCCGCAGCACGACGATGCGGTCGGCGACAGCGCGCACGTCTTCCATATTGTGGCTGATGATGACGACGCCGAGGCCACGGTCGCGCACCCGCTCGATCAGATTGAGCACTTCCGCCGTCTGCGCCACACCGAGCGCCGCCGTCGGCTCGTCGAGCAAGATGAGCTTGGGTTCGAGCAGCAGCGAGCGGGCGATCGCCACCGTCTGGCGCTGGCCGCCCGACAGTGAGGCGACGACTTCGCGGACACTGGGGATGCGCGCCGACAGCTCGTTGAGCAGCGTCCAGGCGCGGACTTCCATCGCCACCTCGTCCAGCCGCAGCGGGCTGAGCTCGCGGCCGAGGAAAATGTTGGCGACGATGTCGAGGTTCTCGCACAGCGCCAGGTCCTGGAACACGGTGGCGATGCCGAGCGTCAATGCCGCACTCGGGTCGGCCAGCGTCACCTGCTTGCCGCGATAGCTGATGCTGCCCGAGCTCGGCTGATGCACGCCGGCAAGGATCTTGACCAGCGTCGACTTGCCAGCGCCATTGTCGCCGACCAGCGCCACCACCTCGCCGGCATGGACGTCGAGATCGATGTCGGTGAGCGCCGAGACGGCGCCGAAATGCTTCGAAATGCCGCGCAGGCTGAGCACCAGCTCGCCTGTCGGAACCGGTCCGTCCGGGGTGTCAATCATGCCAGAGACCTTTCAAAAACCGGTTCGAGGATTGAGCGCTGTCTGGCCACCGCGCGGGGGGCCAGACAGCGGAGCGGGCAAGGGTCGCGGTCAGTTCCCGATGCCCAGCTTCTTGCAGCCTTCCGCGTAACGATCGACGCAGAGTTCGGCCGCGGTGTTGATCTTCTTGTCGATGATCTCGGCCTTCAGGTTTTCCTGCGTCACCACCGCCGGCGTGAACAGCTGCGAGGGCGTGTCGTACAGCGTCATCTCGGCCTTCGGCGTCTCGCCCGAAAGCAGCTTGATGGCGACGTTGGCGGCAGCCGCCGCCACGATCTCGCTCGGCTTGGAGATGGTGTTGTACTGGTCGCCGGCGATGATCAGCTGCAGTGCCGCGATCGTCGCGTCATTGCCGGTCACCGGCGGCACCGGATCGACGCCGGCGGCCTTGAAGGCCGCGATGGCGCCGCCACCGGTGCCGTCGTTGGCCGCGACCACGCCGAGGATCTTCGGACCGAAGCGGGTGATCTGGCCGCCGGCCCACTGCTGCGCCTTCGGCGGAGCCCATTCCGGCGTGTCGTATTCGGCCAGGATTTTGTAGCCGCTATTGTCGAGACCTTCGTGGATGCCCTTCTTGATCAGGCCTGCCGCCGCGTCGGTCGGCGAGCCGTTGATCTGCAGGACGCCGCCGGTCGCCGGATCGACCTTCAGCGCCTTCAGGTGCTCGACCAGCGAGTCGGCGATGGCCTTGCCGATGCCTTCATTGTTGAACGAGACATAGAAGTCGGCCGGTGCCGTCGGGATCGGCCGGTCATAGGCGATGACCTTGATGCCCTGGCTCTGCGCCAGCTTGACCAGCGAGGCGGCGGCGGTCGAGTCGACCGGGTCGAGCACGATCGCCTTGGCGCCTTGCGAGATCACCGAGTTGAACTGCTGCTGCTGGCGCGAGGCGTCGGCGTCGGCGTTCTGGTAGAGCACCTTGCAGCCCGGGCACAGCTTCTTCATCTCGGCGGCGAAGCCGGGATAATCGTGCTGCTCGTAGCGGGTCGAGGCCTGGTCGGGCATGAGGAAGGCGACGGTTGCGTCGGTGACGGGCTCGGCAAAGGCGGCCGTGCCGCCGAGGAGAGAGAGTGCGAGCGCTGCCGCACTGGTCGATTTCCAAGCAAATCTGGTCATTCGAATGTCTCCGTTTCAAAAAATGGTTTCACGAAACCTGAACGCCACGTGGCGCCAGCTTGACTTCAAGTCCGACTGTTGCGAGGAGTGCGATCTGCGCCTCTCTGACGGATCTGCCTCGATCCCCAGCCAGCCGCGAACGTATCCTCCTGGGCATGATCGAAGGCGATCAGCCCGTATTGCTGGATTTCAGGACAAGCGATCTCCAGCACGGGGCGCATTGAGCGCACACCGCGTTATTCCTTCCCTAAGTCTCGGCTCCTCCCGGTTCCTCCCTGTTAGGCGGCAATCTCCGCATTGATGTTTTCCGCCAGCAACGCCCTGAAACGCGAAGGCGACATGCCCTTTTGCGCCAGGAACCGGCGGTTGAAGTTCGAGATATTGTTGTAGCCGGCGGCGTAGCAGATCTCGGTGATCGACATCTGGCCTTCGCTCATTAACAGCTGGCAGGCGAGGTTGATGCGCAGCCGGTTGACATATTCCACCAGCGCCATACCGGTGTGGCGACGGAAGCTGCGCGAAAACGCGCTGGGGCTGCGCCCGGCGATTTCGGCGAGGTCGCCTTCGCTGAACGGCTCGGTCAAATGCCCATTGATGTAGGCCAGCGCCTTGTTGATGCCCGCCGACATGAAACCGGAGGGATCGGGAAGATAACCGGCGCTGGTCAGCGTGCGCACATCGCTGGCTCGGCTCAAAATGTCCAGCACGCCCATGAACAGCGAGAGGCGGCGCACGCCCTGCGCCTCGACCAGTTCGGCAAGCAGCGGTGCGGCAAGCTCGGCCGTCGCCGGCGAGAACAGCGCGCCGCGACGGCTGATTTCCAGGATACCGGCGCAGGCGGCGAGTTCGGGAAGGGCCGCCGTCGATTCGGCGATGAATGCTTCCGAGAACTGGACGACACGTCCGCGTAGCGGCACGCTTTCGCCCGGCGGCACGTCGCTGACCCAGTTGTGCGGCAGATTGGGGCCGGTGAGCACCAGATTGCCCGGCTCGAACTCACCGATAAAGTCGCCCACGAAGTAGCGGCCGGTGGTGGCGACGACCAGGTGGATCTCGTATTCGGGGTGGAAGTGCCAACGCACGGTGCGGAAGGGATAGCCGTGAGCCCACGCCTTGAACGACTCACCGTGTCTGATCTGGACGACTTCCAAGTCCGGATTCATGCCTGTTCCTCCCGACACCGGTCCAGTCATGCGACCAGTTGCAGTGTCCTCTCCGCAGGCCGCGTATGCCGCTCTCTGCAGTGATCAAAGCTTAGGCGGCAATCCCTGCCGCCGCCACCACGGTCTGTCCATCTGACCGATACTTTTTTGACGTTTTTGTGGTCAAGAGAACGGCTGCTGGGAAAGATGCCTCCGGCTGTAAAGCCGCCAAGGCACCCGGAGCCCATGGCTGACGGTTTCTTCGAACCATCGGCAACGCCCGGATCGGTCATGCGTCGTCGTCACCTCACCTCGTGCAGCGCACCATTCGCTACCGCTGCGGGCGGCGACACCATATCCGGCACGAGTATGTCGTTGCGGCGCGCGAAGGTGACCAGGGTGGCCCGCACCGTCTCCGGGTCGATCTCACCGGCGATGCCGGCCTTGCAAGCGTTGAGCGCGACGGCATGAGCGCCGTTGCGGCTAGCGGTCGGCCAGTCCTGAAGCAGGGCATAGGCTTCCATCACGCTGTCGATCTTCCTCGGAAAACCCATTCCGACCAGAAGGGTGACCGGTTCCTCAAACCGCCCGCGATTCATGGCTTGTGCCTCCTCTCGATTGTGCAGGACCTGCGGCGGACCGAAGACCGAAGAGCGCGGCCCGCCGGGGATAGGGTGGATGGGGCTGGACGTCTTGTATCGAGGATTGAATAGCCGCTTCGGCGCCGCCGATCGCGCCCGGATCGCCGCCCAGTTCGGTCCTGGCAGGCTCGATCCGGTCAGTTCGATCTTGGCCGGCCCGACATTGGCAGCGTCGAGCGACGGAACGCATCGGCCCGGCGCCGGCAGCGCCCTGTGCGCCTTCACCAGCGCCTCCAGCCAAGCGACGACGGCAAGCGGAGACGGATTGCGGCCATCAAGCCAGGACGCGACCTCGCTTTGCGGACGGCCAAGTTCGGCCGCCAGGTCGCCCGCCTCCCATCTCAGAATTTTCAGGCATTCACGCAACCGGCCCGCAATCACGTCTCCACCTCCACAACAGCAATGTTTTCGTCGCATGCAACAGAACGAAGATCGCTAAACAGCGATCGCCAATTCAGCCGCCGACGGATGCCCCGGCGGCCGCCGACACCTGCTGCGCGGCAAGGAACATCAGCGTCGACGCCGCGGTACGCCGGTTCCAGCCGGCGGTTTCGGCCATGTCGAGCAGCCGTGCCAGCAGCGGCTGCAGCGCGCTCCTGCATTCGGTCTCGTAGGCCAGGAATTCCTTTGCCTGATGCGTCGGCGCCGGTACGGATCCGAGGCCAGCCATTGCGTCCATGTCTACCTCCACTTTTCTTCGACTGATGCCCGCTCCCCGCGGGGAGCGGGCGGATTGGCCGCGACCTCAGAAGTCCATACCGGCGCCGGCCGGCATCGCCGGGGTGGCGGCTTCCTTCTTCGGCTTCTCGGCCACCATCGCTTCGGTGGTCACGAGCAGGCCGGCGACCGATGCCGCGTCCTGAAGAGCCGCGCGCACCACCTTGGCCGGATCGATCACGCCCTGGCCGAAGAGATCGCCGAATTCGTTTGTCTGGGCGTTCCAACCCCAGCCGAACTCGCTCCTCTCGCGCAGCTTGCCGACGATGATCGAGCCCTCCGCGCCTGCATTCTCGGCGATCTGGCGGACCGGCGTTTCGATGGCGCGGCGCACGATCTCGACTCCGGTTCGCTGGTCCGCATTGTCGGTCTGCACGGCATCGAGCGCCTTGGCGGCCCTCAGCAACGCAACGCCGCCGCCGGGCAGCACGCCCTCCTCCACCGCGGCGCGAGTCGCGTGCAATGCGTCGTCGACGCGGTCCTTGCGCTCCTTGACCTCGACCTCCGTCGAGCCGCCGACGCGGATGACGGCGACACCACCGGCGAGCTTGGCCAGCCGCTCCTGCAGCTTCTCGCGATCATAGTCGGAAGTCGTCTCCTCGATTTGCGCCTTGATCTGGGCAATGCGGCCCTGGATCTCTTCCTTGCGCCCGACACCGTCGACAATGGTGGTGTTCTCCTTCTCGATCACCACCTTCTTGGCGCGACCCAGCATCTGCAGCGTCACATTCTCGAGCTTGATGCCGAGATCCTCGCTGATCGCGGTGCCGCCGGTAAGGATGGCGATATCCTCCAGCATGGCCTTGCGGCGATCACCGAAGCCCGGTGCCTTGACGGCCGCGACTTTGAGGCCGCCGCGCAGCTTGTTGACGACGAGCGTCGCCAGCGCCTCGCCCTCGACGTCCTCGGCGATGATCAGCAGCGGCTTGGAAGCCTGCACCGCGGCTTCGAGCACGGGCAGCATCGCCTGCAGGTTGGAGAGCTTCTTCTCGTGGATCAGCACATAGGGCTCGTCGAGCTCTACGCGCATCTTGTCCTGGTTGGTGATGAAATAGGGCGAGAGATAGCCGCGGTCGAACTGCATGCCTTCGACAATTTCGAGTTCGGTCTCGGCGGTCTTGGCTTCCTCGACTGTGATCACCCCTTCATTGCCGACCTTTTCCATCGCCTGGGCGAGGAAGCGGCCGATCTCGGCATCGCCATTGGCCGAAATGGTGCCGACCTGCGCGATTTCGTCGTTCCTGGTCACGTTGCGGGCATTGGCCTTCAGCTCGGCCACCACCGCCTCCACGGCCTTGTCGATGCCGCGCTTCAGGTCCATCGGGTTCATGCCCGAGGCCACGGCCCTGGCACCTTCCTTGACGATGGCCTGCGCAAGCACGGTCGCCGTCGTGGTGCCGTCGCCGGCGATATCACTGGTCTTGGACGCCACCTCACGCACCATCTGCGCGCCCATGTTCTCGAACTTGTCCTCGAGTTCGATCTCCTTCGCCACCGTCACGCCGTCCTTGGTGACGCGCGGCGCGCCGAACGACTTGTCGATAACGACGTTGCGCCCCTTGGGGCCGAGCGTCACCTTCACCGCGTTGGCGAGGATGTCGACGCCGCGCAGCATCTTCTCGCGCGCTTCGGTATGGAATTTCACCTCTTTGGCAGCCATTGGATCACTCCTTCATCTCGGCGGCATTCGTTGACTGGTTGGATTTCGAAGAAGCCATCATGCAGCCTTCTTCACTTGCTCGGCCTGCTCGATCACGCCCATCACGTCGCTTTCCTTCATGATGAGCAGATCCTGACCGTCGAGCCGGATCTCGGTGCCGGACCATTTGCCGAACAGGATGCGGTCGCCGACCTTGACGTCGAGTTCGACAAGCTTGCCGCCGTCGTCGCGTGCGCCGGGGCCCACGGCGAGCACTTCGCCTTCCTGCGGTTTTTCCTTGGCGGTGTCGGGGATGATGATGCCGCCGGAGGTCTTCTCCTCGGCTTCGATGCGGCGGACCAGAATACGGTCATGCAATGGACGGAACGCCATGTCGTTCTCCTCATGGACAAACAGATTTTTGCGGTTCCTCCGCGCCGAACCGGCAATATCGGACCGGTGCGGAACGCTGCGACCCTTCATCAGGCATCGCGGCGCATATCGAGCTAGTTTTGCCGGTTTTCGGTTTCAAGAGCCCGGCGAAAAAAATTAGCACTCGAGCACTGCGAGTGCCAAAAGCCTGTTAACGCAGGGTTATTTCGCGAGGGGCGCCGGGCCGCCGCTTGAATTTTCTGCCACCATCCAACAAATTATCTCCCGCCGGCGCCATCGCGGGCGCCGGAACCGCTTACCCTCCCAAGGAGTTGTTCGCAGACGGAGCACATCGATGGAACGACAGACTTATTCACCGATCACTTCCACCCCGGCCGCCGAAACATCCGACCTCGCGCTTGACCGCCTGCTCCAGCCGGCCAGCCATTTCAACCATCCCGAAGAGGTGCTGAGCGACGACACACTCGACCTGCTGGAAAAGCGCGCGATCCTGTCTTCCTGGGCGTCGGATGCCTGCGCCGTCTATTCCATGCCGGCACTGCGCCAACCACCGGGCGCCAGGCAACCGGTGTCGTTCGACCAGATCATGGACGCGCTGTTCAAGCTCGACGGCGACGCCTCGGCGCCACCTCAGCCGCCCGGCGAATTCCCTCACCTCTTCGACAGGCTGGGTGCCTGATATCCGACAGAAAGGAGTAACGAATGGTCGCGAGCGTCAGCAAGGAATTCCGCCTCCAGATGGAGGGCTATGGCCTGACCACGGCAGAGATTCATTATCGCCTGCCCGACCATCCGAGCTTGCTTCAGCTCTATGTCTGGCAGGACTATGATCTCGCCCCGGCCTTTCCCGAACTCAAGGGCTTTCTCCATTATTGGGAGCGCGAGCTCGACGGCCCGCTGCACTCGGTCCGCGTCGCCCACCACCGGCTCATCCAGCCATCGGAATGGCGGGCCGTCGACGGCATCATCGCCATCCACTAGTACCTCTGCACAGGGATTATGACTCTTTGGCCGTTGGCTTTGGATAGGCCTTGGCCAATTTAAGGCGCGCTTGTTCGGTT
>NZ_JAMYKV010000075.1:0-22376 GCF_040317535.1 Mesorhizobium sp. M1409 | reverse complement strand
CAAAGCATCCTTCAAAGAATCAGATGCTCTCGACAGATTCAGCTCCTAAACCCCTTGTCACGCGTTAACTCACCCGATCGCCCTGGATACTCCTGCTCGATCTTGATGCTGCAACGGCACAAAGCTATACTTTTTCGTAAGCTTCGATGTTCGGGCTGTTCGTCAAACCGGACTATGTGATTTAAGCGCCGCATGGCGGGGATAGATGGATCCATGGACAACTGGGAGCCGGCGGGATTGCCTGCCGCCGGCGTCGATTCTCCATCGCTTTTGTCGAGTCTAGTCCGTCATCCCTTGTATTTGCTGGCGATTTTGTGCCTGATGCAGATATTGTGCTGGACGGTGATGCCCGCACTTGTCAACGTCTCACCGCCCAACGATGTTGTCGAAGGCTTCATGTGGGGCCGCGAATGGGTGCTGTTGACCTACAAGCATCCACAGCTTCCCGCATGGCTGCTCGAGACCAGCCATCTTCTGACCGGATCGTTCCGCTGGCCGCAATATTTCGTGGCCCAGCTGATGATCTCGGCGACTTTCGTCCTGGTCTATCTGCTGGCCCGTGACCTGATAGGGCAGAAGCGCGCGCTGGCTGCCGTGCTTTTGATGCCGTCTCTCTATTTCTTCGGCTGGCCGACCCCGCAGTTCAATCATGACTACGCGCAGATGCCCTTCTGGGCCGCTATCTGCTGGCTGTTGTGGCGTGCAGGGCGTGGTGGTGGGCCGGGCTGGTGGCTTGCGCTCGGACTCGTATCGGGCCTCGGGCTCTACGCCAAGTTTTCCACCGGCCTGCTGTTGCTGTTCGGCGCGATCTGGCTGTTGTCCGACCCGCGGGCACGCAGTCGGCTCGCCACGCCTTGGCCATGGCTTGGCCTTGTGGTTTTCGTCGCTGTCGCCGCGCCGCTGGCCGTCGAAATCAACCGCGTCGATTTCCTGCCGCTGACCTATGCCGCCTGGCGCGATCAGTGGGTGCTGGCCCATCGTTCCCGCTTTTACTATATCGGCGTCCAGATGGCTGGGCTCTGCGGCTTTGTTCTGGTGCTCGCGATATCAGGGCTGCTGCGGCGCTCGGCGGCGCCGCAAGAGCCCGTTGGGCGTGGTATCCTCGTCTATCTCTTGTGGATGGGGCTTGCCCCGGCGCTCCTCGTCATGGTGGCGTCCCTGTTCACCGGTGCAGGCGAGGCCTGGGGCGCGCCGATGTACAATCTTGCTGGCGTTGTGGCGCTTGCCTTGCTGGGCCACCGCCTCGGCACCGTCGAGATGCGAAAGCTGGCGATTTGCGCGTTCGTCTGCATTATCGGCATATCTGGTGCTTATGCGGGGATCCGCTGGACGAAATGCAATTTGCGTGGACGCATGGACGCCGTCTGCTGGCCGGCGCGGCAGATATCGGATGAGGCCGAGGCCGTCTGGCACGCGGCCGCGCCAGGTCGGCTCGACATCGTCGGCGGCCATACCCTTATCGCGTTGCTGGCGGGCCTCAATGCCTATGACAAGCCGTCGATCTTCACCGACCTGAACATGCGGTACGCCCCCTGGATCACCAGGGAGCGGCTGCGCGACCACGGCATACTGCTGGTCTGGCCTGGGCGCGACGAGCCACCCTATCTGCAGGCGTGGCTGGGCAACGTCCCGGTCAAAACCGTTCTTTTCGACTGGTCGCTCAGAGCGGCGCCTATGGCGGTCAGCTTTGCCGCCATACCGCCCGGCGCGCCGCAATTGCCGAATGCGATCGACAGCCTCGCCCGAACGAGCAACTGAAGCAGGTCGGCGGTCCGCTGGACGAAGCAAAAGACAATGCCCATTTATGGAGAGATCCAACTTGCTTTTGCGCAATTCCAGACGGAAAATCGCTACACGCTTTGCCCGGAATTGCTTTTGAGGAGACGTGATATGGCGACTTCGACCGAACGCGCAGTCCTTGCCGGCGGCTGTTTCTGGGGCATGCAGGATTTGATACGGCGCTATCCCGGCGTCATCTCCACGCGTGTCGGCTACAGCGGCGGCGATGTGCCCAACGCCACCTACCGCAATCATGGCAACCATGCCGAAGCCATCGAGATCAATTTCGATCCGGCCATCATCAGCTATCGCACACTGCTGGAGCGCTTTTTCCAGATCCATGATCCGACGACCCGCAACCGGCAGGGCAACGATGTCGGGCTGAGTTACCGCTCGGCGATCTATTACACCAGCGACGAACAGAAGCGCGTCGCCGAGGACACTATCGCCGATGTCGATGCCTCGGGCCTGTGGCCGGGCAAGGTCGTCACCGAAGTGGCGCCGGTCGGTCCCTTCTGGGAAGCCGAGCCTGAGCATCAGGACTATCTGGAGAAATATCCCAACGGCTACACCTGCCACTTCGTCAGGCCGGGCTGGAAGCTGCCGGTTCGCGAAAAGGCCGTTTCGTAGGCTTCACAACCGGCGATTCTGCCATGCATTGCCGCTCGACGAGGTCGTCGAGCGGCTTCATCGCAGCCAAAGCTCTTTCGGTCAGTGCGCCTTGTCGCCTCGGTGCCAGTCGTCGAGCGCCGAATATCAAAGACTGGCGCCATCTTAATACGCCACGTGGCAATCAAGCGCGGCTAGGAACAGGCCGCGGGTTTTTCATGCCTGCTGCGTTGGGTAGAGCGTCAGGATGTTGACGTTGACCCTTGGCGGCTGCGACACCGCGTAGAGCATGGCGGCGGAGATGTCCTCGCTCTCCAACTGTTCCATGTCGCCCAACCTTTGCTCGACCGCCAGCCGAACATCGTCGCGCATGTTGGCGGTGAATTCGGTCCTGACCGCGCCTGGCTCGATCACCGTGACGCGAATGCCATCCTTGCCGATTTCGCGGCGCAGCGATTCCGCCATGGCGCTGGCCGCGTGCTTGGTGCCGGAATAGACGACTGAAGGATGGATGTAGCGGCCGGTGCCCGACGAGACGATGACGATATGGCCTGATCCCTGCCGTTTCATCGCCGGAAGCGCTGCGTTGACCGTATAGAGCAAACCCAGAATGTTGATATCGACCATTGCCCGGTATTCACTCGTGGTGGTGTTCTGGAAAGGGGCGGCGACGCCGACGCCGGCGACATTGAACAGCATATCCAATCGGCCGTAGCTCTCCAGCACGCGACCGACCATGGCGGTTGCTTGCGCCTCGTCGGTGATGTCGGCCTCGATGGCCAGCACCTCGCCGCCGGCATCACGGATGCGCTTGGCCAAATCATCGAGCCGTTGCCGACGTCGCGCCGCGATCACGACGACCGCGCCTTGCGCCGCCAGAGCAAATGCTGTTGCCGCGCCAATGCCCGAGGAGGCGCCAGCCACCAGGGAGATTTTTCCATTGAGTTTCCGCATGTTGGTTGCTCCTGCTCAAAGAGAAGTTCAGATGCGCTCGATGCCGATGATCGGCATCATTCGAGATATGTCCTCAAACTAGGCAACAGACGCCCTGCGGAAAATGCGATAGAATTCGATCATACTCATTGGAGAATCCGAAATAATGCGGGGTAGCGACTATGCGGAGCTGAAGGCCTTTGCCACTGTCGTCGCGCATGGCAGTTTTGCTCGCGCCGCGGAAGATCTCCGGATTTCCGCATCGACGCTCAGCCAGACGATCCGCCAGCTCGAAGCGCGGCTTGGCTTGCGCCTGCTCAACCGCACAACCCGTAGCCTCTCGCTGACCGAAGCCGGCGCGCGCCTACACGCGCGCTTCGCGCCGGCCATGGCCGAGATGGAGGCGGCGGTCGGCGATGCCATAGCCTTGCGTGGCATGCCAGCCGGCATCTTGCGCGTCCATATGCCCAGTGTTGCCGCCACCACCTATCTCGAGCCGGTGCTCGGCCGTTTTCACCAGGCTTGGCCCGACATCGTGCTCGATGTGACGATCGACGATGCCGCCATTGATAGTGTCGAGGCCGGCTATGATGTCAGCGCCAGACTTGGTGAATTTCTTGAAGCCGACATGGTCGCCGTAGCGCTCGGCGGCACCCAGCGCCAACTCGCCGTGGCCTCGCCGGAGTACGTCGCCCGTCACGGATCGCCGTCGGCACCCGCGGATTTGCACCAACACCGCTGCATCAACTGGTGCCGGCCGGGCAGTGCCGGCCCCTACAGATGGGAATTCGCCAGGGATGGCCAATGGTTTTCGGTCGCGGTCAACGGTCCGCTGATCGTCTCTAGCCGCGACATGGCGATTGCCGCCGCGGTGCAGGGCGTCGGCATCGCATTCTGGGCGGAAGAGCTGGTACGTCCGCTGATCGATGCCGGCAAACTGGTGTCGCTGATGGATGAGTGGTGTGCGACCTTTTCCGGCTGGTTCCTCTGCTATCAGAAGCAGCGCCATACGCCGCCGGCCGTGCGCGCCTTCGTCGATTTTCTGCGGCATGCACATGCCGGACGCCAAACGCTGCCGGGTGGCTGACGGCGCGCCGCGCCGCTTGAACAGGTCGATAATGCCAGCTTGGCCTTGTTTAGGAGTGCCCGGTTCCGCTGACGCCCAAAGAAGCCGCGGAGCATGCGCTCGCGGCTTCTTCGGTGGCCAGCAATGGCCTACTTACCGCAATGGTTGTCATTGACCGTCGGCGCAGAGGTGCCCGGCGACGTGTGGGTAGCGTCAGGCTGCGCGCCCTGCGGGCCGGCCGGGCAATTTCGATCTGCGTTCGAATTCATTTCGCCGGGCATGCCGGTCGTGCTGTTGGTTATGCCGGGGTCGACAGTACCAGGGCTTACCGTATTCGGCGAAGCCGGGGTGTTCGGCTCCACAGTCACCGACTTCCCGCTGCCGCTGCCATCGCCATTTGCGTTGTTGCTACCGGCGCTTTGCGCCATGGCTGACATGGCCAGACCGACGGTAAGAGCCGAAGCTGCGATGATTTTCATGAACATGGTTTGTCTCCATTTCTGTGAACTCGTCGCTTGTTTCTACGAAGGTGATCGCATTGCGACTGTGGGGACAACAGGTCGCGGCAGCGAAGGTTCCCGACAAAATTCCGCTCCAGCAGCATCGGCAGCTTCGACCCAAGAACCAGGCCTGGCGCAATGCTTTTTTGGCGCAACGCGCTGAAAAAATGGCTTTCACTTCAGTTTGATTGGTGCATTAACCCGCGCATCCACGGGGGTGCTCCGTACGGTCGGGGCTGAGACGGGGCGGCAAGCCCGCAGACCCTAAAAGCTGATCTGGGTAATACCAGCGGAGCGAGGCGGGCGATGTTTTCAGGCGCACAGATTTCCCTATATCCCATGGTCGACGATTTCGTCGGCGTCATCCTTGGCGCGCTGGGCGCGCTGTGCGCGACCTCTTCGTGGTGGCGGCGCGCAGCGGCAAACTCGCGTGCTGTCGGCTGCCATTTCGCGCGGCTGTCCGGGCGAGCCGGATGATCCGATCTGCCGCTCCGATGCGCTTGGCGGACCTGTCGGGCCACTCGGCCCGCGCAGGGATGCGGCATCGCGGCGGTGCGCGGCGCCGGCGGCAGCGCAGTTCTCGCTCTACGTGATGGGCACCGACGACCATATGGACGAGATCTACGGCTGCATCGATTTTCTCAAGCAGTCGGGCGTCTATGAGCGCTCCAGCATTTCTGCGCGAAATTGCGCGGAGGCGACGCGGCGCGGCTATCAGTTCGCTGTTGATCATCCCGAGGAGGCGGGCAGCCCTATTGGTCGCCGCCAACAAGGATACGCTTAATCCGGCACTGATCGAGGCTTCACTGAAGATGCTGGTCGACGGCCATTATCTGCGCAGCCAAAGCGGCGCCATCGGGACGATGGAACCGGCCAAGATGGACGCGATCGGCGGCTATCTCTTCGCGTCGAACTTCGAGGAAATGGCTGGCCAATCAAAGAAGCTCACGAAGTGCGGCAGCTCTACGTCAGACACACAGATCAGCAGATCCGACTAATTCCGGACGATCTCATAGAGCAGAGTGGTTTTGATGTGTCGTCCGGATTCACCCTGCAGCGACAGGGCGGCTGCGTAGAGTTTTGCCACGGCCGGGCAGAGACCTTCGAAGTCCCGGCTGACATTGGCAATGGCAGTCATCTCGGCGGGAGTGCCGCCAGCATTGATGAAAGCGTCGGCCAGCAGCGACCAGTCTCCGTCGCTAGCAGCGGCGGCCGGCAGACCGCCATCCTTCGCTGCACCGAAGGCATGAAACAGGGTGGCGCCGACCTTGTCCATGTCGATCAGGAAATCCTGGTCCGGCGCGCTGAGTGCGCCCGGCCCTTCACGTAGGTAGTTGTTGCAGACGGCGGCGGTTTCCCGCGCCATGACATGGTTGAGCATATCCGATTGTGCACGCAGCGCTTCGGCGGCTTTGCCATCCGGAGCCGAGGACAGCAGGGGTGCGTATCTTCGCCTGAGATCGGCGACAGCCATCCTGCTCGTATTTCGCATCTGATCGACATTTCCAAGTCTGGCCACGGCCGTGATCTTTTCCACGACGGCGTCGTAGTCGTCTGGAAACTCCTGCTTGATTGCCTTGAAGATTTGGCTTCCCTGGCTCTCAATCTGTTCCCTTACCTGAGCTGTGGTCAGCGTTTGTGGATCGGGCGAACCCGCCACCGTCTGGTAGAGATATTTACCGCCGGCAAAGCCGACCACCCAGGGCAACACCTTCACTGCAACGAAGGACAAAGCGGCGACCGCCGCCACGCTCAAAGCCCTCCAACGCGACATCTGGCAGCCCTCCCGAACCTTGTCTCTATTTCGCCCCGAGGCTCAGCGCTTTCTTGCGGTCGGTCTCGGCGCGCTTGTGGTTGCCCTTGGCGTCCCATGCTCTGCTCCGCACTTTGTAGGCGGCGGCGAAATCCGGTTTGAGCTTTATCGTCTGGCTCAAATCGGCGATGGCCCCGTCATAATCCGCCTTGCTGATCCGAATGACGCCCCGGCCCAAATAGGCAAAGGGGTTCTTGCGATCGAGGCTGAGGGCCTTTTCGAAATCACGCAACGCTGCGACGTCCTCATGCCTGCCCATCAAGATGAGGCCCCGATCGGCGTAAACCCTTGCGTCCTTGGTATTGAGACTGATGGCTTTTCCGTAGTCAGCAAGCGCCCCATCGTAATCTCTTTGGAAACCGCGGTTCTGACCACGGTCGTAGTAAGTATCGGCAAAATTCGGATTGAGCGTGATTGCCTGACTGTAATCGGCGACGGCATGAGCGTAGTCGCTCTTGGCCTCCCAGACCATCGCTCGGGCCAGATAGGCATCATGGAACGCCGGAAAGAGCGCGATCGCCTTGTCGTAAAGCGCTAAGGCGCCGTCATAGTCGTCCCTCTCGTGCAGCGTCCAGCCCTTGCTGAACGCCTGCGCGGCTGGCGAACCGCTACTTGGCTCGATCGCCTCATCACTAGCCTGGCCAGCGGCTTCGTCTGATGTCTTTGAGGCGTTCGCTTTCGCCGCCACTGCCACCTTGCGGCCTTTGCGAGCGATGGCCAGCTTTGGGTCGAGCTTGAGCGCTTGGTCGTAGTCGGCGATGGCCTGATCGTAGTCGCCCTTGGCGAACCAGGTGCTGCCGCGCCCGAAATAGGCAGGTGCGTAGCCAGGTTCGATTTCGACCGCGCGGTTGTAGTCGGCGATGGCGCGATCCAGTTCGTTCTTCTTGCCCAAGGCGATGGCGCGGCCGAGGTAAGCGTCGAAATAGGCCGGATAGAGTTCGATCACCTTGCCGTAGTCATCGATGGCACCATCGTAGTCGCCCTTCTCGGCGCGCGACAGTCCTCGCCCGACATAGGCGGCCGCCTTTCTTGGATCGAGCGCGATCGCGCGGCTGTACTCGGCAATCGCGCGATCGTATTTGCGCTTCGTGTAGAACGCATCGCCGCGATCCATGAAAGCCTTGAGGTTCTTGGGATCAGAGCCGACGGCATCCGGCGCGGCGGCCCCTTTCTTTAACGCAGTCACCGCCGCCTTGCGGGCGACCGCGTAATCGCGGTTGCCCGGATTGAGTTCTATCGCCTGGTCGAAGTCGGCAATGGCGCCGCTGTAGTCCTTGCTGTCGGCCCTTTCTATGCCACGTCCATAATAGCTGGGAGCATCCTTCGGATCGATTTCGATCGCCGCCGAGTAGGCTGTGATCGCTTGCCCGGCGTCGCCCTTGACGTGCCAGGCCATGCCTATGCAGAAATAGGCATCCAGCAGCTTCGGATCGACCATGGCGGCCCGGCCGCAATCGAGAAGAGCACCTTCGGCATCCTCGGACGTGGCCTTGGCCATGCCCCGGCGAACATGGGCAGAGAGCAGGTCCGGTACGAGCCGGATCACCTGATCATAGTCGGTAATCGCCCGGTCATACACTCGCTTGGCGGACCAGGCATTGCCACGGCCAAAATAGGCGAGGGGGCTGTCGGGGTCGAGCGAGATCGCCTTGCCATACGCGCCGATTGCCTGATCATACTTACCCGAGTTCGACAGGCTGTCGCCTTGCTGTACCTCGACCAGAACGCGCGGGTCTGTCGCCTGGATGAGTTCCGCCATCCTGACGGCGGAACGCTTGCCGCCGGACTTGGTGCTATTGCCGGCGTCCCGCGGAGTGGCAGGTTTGGTGCCAACCGCGTCGTCCTGTCCCAGCGCCGCCAACGCCGCCTTACGGCTGACGAGGTAGTCCGCATTGTCGGGGTCGAGCTTGATTGCGTGGCCGAAGTCGGCGATGGCCTCGTCATAGTCCTTCCTGTCGGCCCGCGCCATGCCGCGCCCATAGTAGCTGGCGTCGTCCTTCGGATCGATCTCGATGGCTACCGAATAGGCAGCGATCGCGCGCGCCGGGTCGCCCTTGGCGTGCAAGGCCATGCCTTTGCAGAAGTAAGCGTCGCGCACCTTTGGATCGAGTGTTGAAGCCCGGTCGCAGTCGGCAAGAGCGCCATCGGTATCGCCTGAGGTGACCTTGGCGAGGCCGCGGCGAGCATGCGCCGACGCCATATTGGGGGCGAGGTGGATGACATTGTCGAAGTCGGCGATCGCCTGCTCGTAATCGCGCTTGGCGGCCCAGGCCTTGCCGCGGCCGAAATAGGCAAACCGGTTGTTCGGATCGAGCGCGATCGCCTTGCCATATGCGCCAATCGCCTGGTCGTATTTGCCCATGTCCAGGAAGGCATCGCCGCCCAGGATCGCTTCCAGCGCGCGCCGGTCTGTAGACTCCAGGGCCTTTGCTGCCAGCGTGTCTTCCGTGGCCGCCATGTCGGGAACGGCGGCTTGGGCCTTTGGCGCATCCGCAATTGCGGGCGGCTTGCCTTCGACGTTCGCATCATGTTCGCGACAGCTTCCCGTCCTATCAGGGTCGAGGTCGATGGCGTGCCGGCAATCCGCCGCCGCTCCGGCCAGATCTCCCTTCAGTGTCTTGGCGCGACCGCGGCTGAAATAGGCATCGGCATTGTTCGGATCGAGGCTGATGGCGCTGTCGAAATCGAGAATGGCGCCCTCGATGCCATACTTAGACAGCCGCACCATGCCGCGCTCGATCAGGATTTTGGCGGCGCCGGGATCTCCGATCTTTTCCGTTGCAGCGGGTTCGACTGGCTGGACCCTGTCGTCTGCGACCTGTTCGTTGCAGGTACCTGTCCGCTTCGGATCGAGCTTGATTGCTTGTCTACAGTCGGCAGCAGCATCCACATAGTCTCCTACAGACGCCTTGGCCAAGGCGCGATCATAATAGGCTTCGGCATTGTGGGGATCGAGCCCGACTACAAAGCTGAACGAGTCTATCGCTCCTCCGACATAGCCTTGAATCTGCTGGTCCAACCCCCGCTGCAGATTCCAGGCGATAGCTGCTGAATTGTCCTGCTGTGGAGCGGCCATCGGTGCTTCCGCAGACGGAGCTTCACCGCCTGTCACCTGCTCGTTGCAGGCGCCGGACCTTTTTGGGTCGAGTTCCATGGCTTTTCGGCAGTCGGTGGCCGCGCGGTCACGATCGCCTTTGCGGGTCAACGCGAGCGCGCGGCCGAAATAGGCGGCGGCGTCCTTCGCGTTGACGTCAATCACCTTGTCGAAATCAGCTATGGCGCGATCATTGTCGCCTGTATTCGTCCAGGCGACGGCTCTGTTGTAGTAGCCGTCCGCGCTGTCGGGGGCGAGCTCAATCGCCCGATTGGCATCGGCAAGTGCGCGCGGCCAGTCGCTCTTGCCAATCCAGGCAGCGCTTCGATTGGCATAGGCGTCGACGCTTTCCGGATCGAGGCTGACGGCATGGTCGAAATCAGCTATCGCAAGGTCGTAATGGCCCTTGGAAGCGTGGGCGATGCCTCTGTTGACATACACTGTGACGTCTTGTGGATCGAGGCGGATCGCCTCGTCATATTCGGCGATAGCCCTGTCGTGGTCGCCCTTGCGTTGCCATGTGGCGCCGAGACTGTTGCGCGCATTGTGGTTTTGCGGATCGACAGTGAGCGCCTGCTCGAAGTCGATAATGGCCGCGTCGGTCTTGCCTTTGCGAAAGAAGGCCAGGCCACGGCTGTAGTAGGCATCGCCGGAGCCGGACTCGAGGCTGATGGTGACATTGAAATCAGCGATAGCGCGGTCGTTTTCCCCCTTGTTGTACCAGGCAGCCCCGCGGTTGAAGTAGACTGAGGCCTCTCTAGCATCGAGCATGATCGCCTCGCTGTAGTCGGCGATCGACCGGTCGTAATCATGCTTGTCGTCCCAGGCGAGGCCGCGATGGAAATAGGCGATAACACGGTTCCGCGACGGTTCGGTCTTGTCGTCGGCAATCGGTGCGCAGGCGGCAATGAGCTGGTCGGCACCGATCTCGCGGTCGCTGAAGCATACGGCGTAGTCCTTGCCGGCGGCGTGTGCGGACGTGTTCTGGACAAGGAGGACGACAAGGCTTACCAACGACCAGCGCACCCATGGAAGGGCTTTTTTCGTCAGCGCGGATAATCCGCTTACGGCGGCAGCCAGCCCCACACCTTTCCAACGCGCCATTTCGCTGGTCCCCCCGAACACCTTTGTCCGCTTAAGCGGTGTTCTGCACATTGTTCTTTATTTGTTCCAAAAATGCAAGCATAAATTGCAGAGCGGGATGGATCGGACCTGCGTGCTGCCATGGTGATGGCCGAACTTCTTGCGAGCGGCAAAGGCGTTCCGCGCTGCATCCCCGGTGGCGTCATATCCCGTTTAATGCCGATCTGATCTTGTTGATTAACCGCCCGGCAATGGTTGCATGCAAAGGTTGCCCTGATGGATCATTGGGGTGCTTGCCTTGCTCATATCAAAAAGCGAAACCCTTTCGCACATCAATGACCACAGGATATTGTCCGCGGTCCGAAAGCACGAAATCCTGGTCGATTTGCGGGAAGGTTTCTTTCGGATCTGCGCGCTGGCTTTCGCGGGGATGTTCGTCTACCGCGGCGTGTATCACCTCATGCTCGATCCAACCCGCCTCAACGTTGCGCTGGTGGCGATTTCCGAGGTCCTGACTTTTACCTGGCTGCTTCTGTCGCGGCGACCGCAGGTTCGCGACTGGAACCCGCTCACGGTGGTTGTCTCCGTGATCGCCAGCTTCGGTGTCGGCTTCATCGACCTGGAGCCTGGGGCAGCCATCATCCCGGTCTATGCCGCCGCGCCGCTGCAAGCCTTGGCGTTGGGGTTCGTGATCTGGGGAAAGATATCGCTGGGGCGTTCGTTTGCCATTCTGCCGGGCAATCGCGGTGTGATGACCGGCGGTGCCTACCGTCTGGTGAGGCACCCGATCTATGCCGGCTACCTCATCGGTCATGTCCTGTTCCTGCTATCGGCCTTTTCCATCTACAATCTTGCCGTCTACGCCGTGATCACCTTCTTCCAGGTGCATCGCATCTTGCGCGAAGAGGCGCTGCTGGCCGCCGCGCCGGAGTACCGGGACTACATGAAGCGCGTCCACTACAGGCTGTTTTACTGGATCGTCTGACACCAGGGACGCCGTTCGGCCTGCATTCACGCCGGCAGCTTTTTCACGTGGCCGGCCCGCCGGCCTGCAAATTGACCGTCGGCGGCCTCCGGCGGACGAAAAGCCCGCAGCCCTGGCGGGCTTTCCGTGTGTGCGGTGCTGATTGTTCCTGGGCAATCCAACCTCGACCTTGGGCGGAACGCAAAGGCGTTCAAACCGTTCATCTCTGGGCAATATCGCCAAAGCTTGACGCCGGAACCGGCACGCCAAGCGCAGAGAGGAGCGAGATCCATGGGCCTCGGGACCATACTTATCGTCATTCTTATCCTGGCGCTACTTGGCGGCTTCAGCGGCCTCGGCGGCGGTCCGTTTTACGGAACTGGCTACTATGGCGGCGGCGGGCTGGGGCTTGTGCTGTTGATTGTCATCCTCCTTGTCGTCCTCGGGCGCATTTAGCCGGTGATCGCAATCCCGTGACCGCACCGGGGGGCCGCGCACCGCATTGTGATGCGGCATTCGACAAAACCCTCGTATGGTGATCGCGGTCCACACCCCCTGTGGAAAAGAAGAGGAGAGGGTTCCACCCCTTGTCCTCCTCCAAGGCCCGCCCGGTTTCACCGCGGCGGGCTTTTGCCTGATGGTGACTGGGCTTGGGTCCCACCGTTGCGCTTGGTCCCGGAACCAATAGATTACTCCATGTCAGGTACGTCGCCGCTGACGAAGAGGGTGTTCGGCGGGCCGTATTCGCCCAGTGTCGGGTCGGCCTCGCGGCTCCAGGCGATGACACCGGCATGCTTTGCAGCCAATGCCCTGGCGGTGCGTATGGCGCGATCCTCGCTCTGCTGGTCGGCGGGTCCAAAGGATGGAAATAATTCGCCATCCTCGCCGCGATCGAACGCAACCACGACGATCAGCCTGGGATTTTTCTGGCCACTGGAATCGGACATCTTGCACCTTTCCTCCGGAACCTATCACAATACAGGGAATTGGGTCGGCACGTTCGATTCCGGGAGGTGGGGTAGTGCAAGACCAGCGTTTCGATGAGCCGGTCAGGATTGCGCTCGGCCGATCGCGAAACTCGATCTTCAATGTGGAGCGGGTCGCTCAGGCTGCCGACATCCTGATGAACCGCTGGCCGGTTGCGACGGGGCAAAGGCATATGGTTGCCCGCAAAGTCTGCCTGGCCGTACTCGAGGGAAAGAAAGAAGCCTCGGCGGCACGGGCGGCATTCATCAACGCCGCGATCGAGGCGGATATCCTCGTTGAGCCTCGTGAAGTGTCGATGCCGTAGCGCGTGCGGCCAAAATTGAATCAAGACTCGCCTTTATCATCTTGATTGATCGCGATCTTTTCAGCGATCGGTGGTCGGCTTTTCCAGACCCATATTTGGCCGGCCTGTCGGTGCGCCCTGCTGGCATTCCGAAATTTTCTGCCCCGTTTGGCTTGCCTCAGGCATCCGTTGACAGGGCATCCGTGTCTCTGTATTGAACAGGGTTATACAGGTTCACTGAACAGGTACCCATATGAAGAGGCGCGCGGTTCAACTGTCTCCCGGCACGGGCAAGCCCGAGCAGATCGCCACCGTTCTCGAACATGAAATCCGCTCTGGCGTTCTCGGCTTCGGCGACCGCCTGCAAAGCGAGAACGAGCTTGTCCAACGCTTCTCCGTCAGCCGCAATACGGTCCGCAAGGGCCTCGAGGAACTGTCCAGCCGCGGGCTGATCACCACCAAGGTCGGCATCGGCTCGTTCGTCACCTTCGACGGCAAGCCGGTCGATGACGCCATCGGCTGGTCGCGGGCACTGGCCAATGCCGGAGCCAATGCCGAGACCCGGACGCTGCGGCTGGAGGTCATCGAGGACACCGATCTGGCCGCGCTGCTTGGTATCGAAAGCCCGTTCTTCATCGCCGTCGATCGGGTGCGCACCAGCGCCAGCGACGGCCATGCGATCTCCATCGAGCGCAGCCGGCTGCCATTGTCATCCGAGCTTGAGGACGTGCCGTTGCGCGGATTGCGCGAGGGCTCGCTGCACCAGACGCTGCGCGCCGCCGGCCTCATTCCCGACCACGGCGAGGAATGGGTCGAGATCGAGATGCTCAACGCCGAGGACGCCGCCATCCTCGGCTGCCCGCAAGGCACACCGTTCCTGCGCGGCCGCCGGTTGACACGCGCCGTCGACGACCGGCCGATCGAATATGTCACCAGCCTGCTCAACCCCGCGCATTTCGCGCTGCATATGAGGTTCTGAGCGATGCCGGACAAAGCCAAGGACCCGCTCGATCGCGCCATGGGCGCGCTTGTTGGCGGGGCGCTTGGAGACGCGCTCGGCATGCCGACGCAGCTTTTGTCGCCAGCCCGCATTGCCGAACTCTATGGTCATGTCGAGGATTTCATCGCGCCTTTCGCCGATCATCCGGTGTCGAAGGGACTGGCTGCCGGCACCATCACCGACGACACCGAACAGGCGCTGCTGCTCGGCCGCATTCTCGTCGAATCCGGCGACCGCTTCGATCACGCGCGCTGGGTCAATGCGCTGCTCGACTGGGAACGCGAGGTCAAGGCGCGCGGCAGCTATGACCTTTTGGGACCATCGACCAAACGCGCCATCGACGCCATCAACAATGGCGTGCCGGCCGAGGAAGCGGGACGCAGCGGCGACACCAACGGTGCGGCCATGCGCGTCGCGCCGGTTGGCATCATGATGCCAACCGAACCATTGGAGACGTTCGTTGCCAAGGTGGCTGAGACCTGCCGGGCAACGCACAACACCTCGATAGCTATCGCTTCCGCCGCTGCCGTTGCCGCCGCTGTCAGCCGCGGCGTCGCCGGCGGCGGCTGGCGCGATGCTTCCGCCAGCGCCGTCGCGGCGGCGAGGCGAGGGGCGACGCTCGGCCATTGGATCACCGGCGGTGACATCGCCACGCGTATCGTCTGGGCACAGGACATCGTGCGCGGCAAGGCGATCAGGGATGCGATCCGGCTGATCACCGATTTGGTCGGCACCGGCGTCGCCAGCCAGGAATCCGTTCCGGCGGCCTTCGCCGTGCTGGAAGTTGCCGATGGCGATCCATGGCAGGCAGCCATCATCAGCGCCAATCTCGGTGGCGACACCGACACGATCGGCGCCATCGCCGCCGGCATGGCCGGCGCCTGCACCGGTTTCTCGCGCCTGCCGCAGCAGCATATCGCGCGGCTGAAGGGCATCGACATGTCAGAGGTTCGCGCGCTTGCGGCCGACCTCGTGACGGCACGAGTGGCGAAAACCGGTTCCGGCAAGGACGCGGCGGCATGACCGGGCGTCTCGTCCATGTCGGTAGTGCCGTGGTCGATTATGTCTACCGCATCGACGCCTTGCCGGCGCCCGGTATGGAAAAGACGGCGTCGAGCTTCGCCCAGGTTGCCGGCGGTGGCTTCAACATGATGGTCGCGGCCAGCCGCACCGGGACGAAGGTGGTTTTCGGCGGCCAGCTCGGCAGCGGGCCGAACGGCGACTTCCTGCGCGCCGCTTTCGCCGCGGAGGGCATCGAGACACTGACGCCGCCATCGCCCCTGATGGACAGCGGCAATTGCGTCGCCATGATCTCGAGCGACGCCGAACGCACCTTCGTGTCGTGGCCAGGTGCGGAAAGCGTGCTCAGCCTCGACATGATGGCGCCGGTGATGGTCGCGCCTGATGATTGGGTGTTCACCTCCGGCTACACGCTGAGCTACCCCGCAAGCCGCGACGCGCTCACCGACTGGATCGAGGCGTTGCCTGCTGAAACACCTTTCGCCTTCGACCCGACGCCGGTCATCTCGGACATTCCGCGGCCGATCCTGTCGCGCGTGCTTGCCCGCACGACATGGCTGAGCTGCAACACGACGGAGGCGGCCGAGATTGCCGGGCCGGGCGATGTCGAGGCCGTCGCGGCGCGGCTTCTGGACGACCATTGTCCGCAGGCTGCCGGCGTGGTCATCCGCGCCGGCGCAAAGGGCTGCCATATCAGGTTGGTCGACGGGTCAGCGCGGACCATTGCCGGCTATACGGTCACCGCCATCGATACCAATGGCGCCGGCGACACCCATATCGGGGCTTTCGTCAGCGCGCTGGCGCGCGGTATCCCGCCCTTCGAGGCGGCGCGCTATGCCAATGCGGCGGCGGCGATTTCGGTCACTCGCCACGGCGGCTCGTCAGCGCCGACCGATCACGAAATCCAGACATTCCTGAGCCATGCCGCCGATCCATCGGGCGCAGGCCGGACACAGAAGGCCAATGCATAATTGCCGGAAGCCTGACAAGCCCGGGAAGCGGGCAAACACAGAGAGGAACCAACATGCGCATGCCTGACTTGACTGCTCTTGTGACGGCGACCGCCGTCTTTACCTCCGCGCTCGCCTTCGCCGCCAAGGCCGACGAAGTGCATGTGCTCAACTGGAAGGGTTACGGCACCGACGAGCCGTGGGCCGTAGAGGCTTTCGAAAAGGCGACCGGCAACAAGGTCGTCAACGACTTCTTCAATTCCGAACAGGAAATGCTGACCAAGATCCGGACCAATCCCGGGCTCTACGACGTGGTCATGATCAATGCCGCCTTCAACGACCAGGCGATGGCCGGGAAACTGATCCAGCCCATCGACGTCTCCAAGTTGCCGAACTATGCCGACATCAGCAAGGACAAGGCGGGATCGCCGATGCTCGTCCATGATGGCAAGGTCTATGGCGTGCCGTGGGTGTGGGGCCTGACGGCGCTCGCCATCAACGAAAAATCCTTCGACAAGCCGCCGACGAGCATCGCCGAGATGTGGGATGTCGCGCACAAGGGCCGCGTCGTCATTCGCGACGACGCCGTCGAGGCGGTCCAGTTCGGCGCCATCGCCACCGGCCAGAACATCAATGACATCAAGGATATGGATGCGGTCAAGGCGAAGCTCACCTCGCTGATGCCGCAGATCAAGACCTTCTGGAGTTCGGAGAACGACTGGAACCAGATGGTCGCCTCCAACCAGATCGACATCGGCACCTATTGGAGCGGCTCGGCCGATCGCGCCAAGACGCATTTCAAGCTGCCGGTTTCGCTGGTCGTGCCGCAGGAAGGCGCCGTCGCCTGGCTGGACGCGTTTTCGATCCCGGTCGGCGCCAAGAACGTCGCCGGGGCCGAGGCCTTCATCAACTACATGATCGACCCCAAATTCTACGTCGAATGGGTCACCAAGGTCGGTGCGCCGGTGTCAGCCAACACCAAGGCGGTGGGAGCGCTGCCCGAGGATGCCTTCAACCGCAAGGTGATGGGTGATCCCGAAGTGGCCAAGCGCATCCAGTTCCAGGCGCCGATCACCGACGCACAGCGGGAGGCCTATCTGGCGCTGTGGCAGCAGCTTAAGGTCGACGTGAAATAAAGCCGACATCCGGGCCAGCCGGCGGTTCGCGCCGGCTGGTTCTACGAATCCTGCGGAGGAGGCTGTCATGGCAGCTGCAACAGCGTCGCGCAGCGGGCTGAGATCGGCATTGCCGCTGCTGGCGCCGGCTTATCTCTGGCTGACGGTGGCGATCTTCCTACCACTCTCGGCCATGGTCTTCTTCTCGTTCATGACCGAGCTGCCGCTGTCGGAAAAACCGTGGGCCTTCACCCTTGGCAACTATGCCGCCTTCTTTTCGCAAAGCCTTTATCTGACACTGCTGCTGGCCTCGCTGCGCCTCGGTCTCGAGGTGACGTTGTGGTGCGTCATCATCGGCTACCCTGCGGCCTATGTGCTGGCCAAGGTGCTGAGAGGGCGCAGCCGTGAGGCCATCTTCCTGCTCGTCATCCTGCCGTTCTGGTCGAACGGGCTGGTGCGCATCTTCTCCTGGGCGATGGTGCTGCGCGAGGGCGGCATCCTCGACACCGCACTCAACGCCGTGCTGCCGTTCAAGATCAACATCGACCTGATGTATTCCTATCCGGCCGTCATCATCGGGCTGGTGCATTCCTACGTGCCCTATATGGTGCTGACCTGCTATCTCACCCTGCAGGCCATCGACGACTCGCTGATCGAGGCCGGACGCTCGCTTGGCGCCTCGCGGCTGCAGGTCTTGAAGCGGGTGATCATCCCGCTGTCGATGCCGGGGCTGGTGGCGGGTGCGGCACTGATCTTCGTGCCGGTCGTCGGTTCGTTCATGGAACCGCGCATCCTTGGCGGTCGTACCGGCACCTTCTACGGCACGGTCATCGAGGACCAGTTCGTCGCCGTGTTCAACTGGCCGCTGGGTGCCGCGCTCTCCTTCATCCTGCTGGCGGTGGTGCTGGTCATCCTGGCGGTGGCCTCACCGGTGCTGAGGAGGGCCGCGTGACGGCCACCACCCGCATCCTCGAATGGTTCGGCCGCCTCTACATCTGGCTGCTGCTTGCCTTCCTCTATCTACCGATCATCATCATGGCGCTGATGTCGTTCAACGTCTCGCCCTTCTACCAATTGCCGTTCGAATGGACGACCGAATGGTACGCGTCGCTGTGGCAAAACGACCAGCTGATCGCCGCCACCTGGAACAGTGTCGAAATCGCCGTCATCGCTACCGTCATCTGCACGGTGCTCGGCTCGGCGGCGTCGCTGGCGCTCTATCGCTATGAGTTTCACGGCAAGAAATTCCTGCAGGCGCTTTTGTTTCCGCCGATCGCCATACCGTGGCTCATCACCGGCACGGCGATGCTGATCTTCTTCTTCGGCGTCGGCATCGGCCGCGGCCTGCACGCGATCCTTCTCGGCCATGTCGCATTGGCGCTGCCCTATGTCATCGTCGTCGTTTCGGCCCGGCTGCAGACCTTCGCGCCGGAGCTGGAAGAGGCCGCGCGATCGCTCGGCGCCAACCAGTGGCAGGTGACGCGGCGCGTGACGCTGCCGTGGATCATGCCTGGCGTCATTGCCGGCGGACTGTTTGCGTTCGCCGTCTCGTTCGACCAGTTCGTGGTGTCCTATTTCCTGGCGACGCCGGGGCAGACGACACTGCCGGTCGAAATCTACGCCGCGATCCGCAAGGGTTTCACGCCCGAGATCAATGCGGTCTCGACGATCATCATCGTCGTGTCGATGGCGCTGATGCTGCTGACGGCAAGGTTCTTCAAATTCGGCGGAGAAAAATAATGGCCGGCGTGCAGGTATCGAACGTCTCGCGCAGCTTCGGCGCGCACAAGGCGCTGGACGACGTCTCCATCGATTTCGCCGATGGCGGTTTCTATGCTCTGCTTGGGCCATCGGGCAGCGGCAAGACTACGCTGCTCCGGCAGATTGCCGGCTTCGATTTCCCCGATTCAGGCCGCATCACCATCGGCGGCGAGAGCGTCGAGCGGGTGCCGGTCGAAAAACGTCGCATCGGCATGGTGTTCCAGAACTATGCGCTGTTTCCCAATATGAGCGTCGCCGACAATGTTGCCTTCGGCCTGTCGGTGCGCGGCGAGGCCAAGGCGACCATCGCTACCGAGGTGCAGCGCGCGCTCGATCTGGTGCAACTCGGCAAGCTCGGTGGCCGCCGGCCGCACCAACTCTCTGGGGGGCAGCGCCAGCGCGTAGCGCTCGCCCGTGCCATCGTCACCAAGCCGCGCGTGCTCTTGCTCGACGAGCCGCTCGGCGCGCTCGACAAGGCGCTGCGTGTCGATATGCAGATCGAGCTCAAGCGCATCCAGCGCGAGATCGGCATCACCACCATCTTCGTCACTCACGACCAGGAAGAAGCGCTGACGATGAGCGACCGCATCGGCATCCTGCGCGACGGCAGGCTGGTGCAGGAAGGGCCACCGGAGGAGATTTACGATCGGCCGAAGAGCGAGTTCGCCGCCACCTTCCTAGGCGACGCCAACATCTTTCGTGGTGACTCGACGGGCAACGGCATCCGGCTGCCGGACGGCACGGCGATTGCCGCCGGCGCGGGCGCGACGCTTGCCGCCGGCGCCAAGGCGAGCTGTGCCGTGCGGCCCGAACGCATCCGCATCGCGACGGAGGCTGGGACGCCTGATGCGGCCAATTCGAACACGCTCAAGGGACAGATTTCCAAGCGCATCTTTGCCGGCAACAACAGCACCTACTTCGTCGAGCGTGCCGGCCAGACGCTGAAGGTGATCGTGCAGAACACCGGCATGGAACGGCTGGCGGAAGGTCAGGATGTGGTGCTGCACTGGTCGCCGGAGAGCACGGTGCTGATCGCGCCGGGCTGATGCTCACACCGGCTCTTGCCAGACTGTTCGCAATCAGGGACAGCATAGACGGCACAGCCCGGAGCATACCGATGACCTTGGAACTGAGTGCGCGGGACCGATCCATGCTCGACGGCGAGCAGGGCCCTTCCGCGGCCGCCGCGATGAAGATACTGATCGCCTTTTCCAAGGCCGTCGGGGCAGGCAGTCTGCTCGACATTGCCGGCGCACATATCGATGGCTGTCTCTACCATGGCAAGGCCGGCCTCGATTTCGTCGAGCGGCTGGTCGACGGCGGCGGCCGAGTCCAGGTGCCGACGACATTGAATGTCGGCTCGTTCGACCTCATCCATCCCGGCATGGTGAAAATGCCGGCGGCGGTAGAGGTGCCGGCGAGGCGGCTGATGAAGGCGCATCTGGAGCTTGGCTGCGAGGCGACCTTCACCTGCGCGCCTTATCAAACGCGGTTCCGGCCAGACTTCGGCCAGCAGATCGCCTGGGGCGAATCCAATGCCATCGTCTTTGCCAATTCGGTGATCGGCGCGCGCACCAACCGCTATGGCGATTTCATCGATTTGTGCTGCGCCATGACCGGACGCGCGCCGGCCTGGGGCCTGCATCTGAGCGAGAACCGGCGCGGCCGGCTCCTGTTCGAGCTGGCCATTGCCGACCTGGAGCCGAGCGACAGCCTGTTCGTCGGCATCGGGCTGGTGATCGGGCAAGCGAGCGGCGACCGCATTCCGGTGATTGCCGGCCTGCCGCGGCCACGCGACGAGGACCAGTTGAAGGCGCTGGGGGCGGCGGCGGCAACGACCGGCGCGGTGGCGCTGTTCCATGCTGTCGGCATCACACCGGAAGCGCGGACGCTGGTTGAGGCGTTCCAGGGCCATGCGCCTGACGAGACGATACGCATCACCCGCACCGATATCGACCACGCTCTGGCCAGGCTGTCGAGCGTGCCCGAAGGCGCGCCGCTGGCGGCCGTTTCGCTCGGTACGCCGCATTTTTCGCATGAGGAATGGATGCGGCTGCTGCCGATGCTGCGCGAGGTCGCGCCGGGCAGGCGCATCCCGATCTATGTCAATACCGGCCGGGCGACCCTGACGCGACTGCAGGCGGAGGGGGCGTTGGCTGGCATGGAGGCGTTCGGCCTGATCCCGGTTGCCGACACCTGCACCTATGTCACCTCGATCCTCAAGCGCCTCGACGGCGTGGTGATGACCAATTCCGGCAAATGGGCGCATTACGCGCCCGGCAATATCGGCGTGTCCGTCGCTTTCGCCGAGATGAAGGACTGTATCCGTTCGGCTGCGGCCGGGCATGTCGTGCGGAGCGCCTCATGACGATAGAACGAACCGGCACCTTTCAGCTGGCTGGGGAGGCTCAGGGCCAAGCGCTGGTGTTTTCGCAACCGCTCAGCTTCTGGGGCGGCATCGATGCCGAAACCGGCGACATAACGGACCATTCGCATCCCGGCCTTGGCCAGAATGTCGCCGGCAAGATCCTGGTCATGCCGAGCGGGCGTGGCTCGTCGTCCTCATCCTCGGTCCTGGCCGAGACGATCCGCAGGGGCACCGCGCCTATCGGGATTCTTCTGGAGCGGCCGGACCCGATCCTGGCGGTCGGCGCGATCGTTGCCGAATTTCTCTACGAGATCCGCATGCCGCTGGTGGTGTGCGATGCTATGGGCATTGTTTCCGGCGATCGGATCGCGATCTGTGTTGGCGAGGATGGCGCGGCGGTCATTCGCAAAGGCTAGGGACCAGTGCTCGCTGGCCAAGGGGCGGCGCCAGCGATTCTTAGGTCCGCTGCCATCGAAATTTGCTTCAGCCCTCAGCCAGCCATCAATCCCGCCGAGCCGCGCCGCCAGTAGGCCGCGGCCAGCGTTTGATCGCGGCCGAGCCCCAGCGTATCGCGCCAATATTCGCGCACGATCTTGGCGGCCGCCGCTTCCGCCGCGAACCAGCCGAAGGCCGAGCCGCCCTGCGGCCACGCCACCGAGCGGACGGCCTCTGCCAGCAGTCTGTCCTCGCCGGCCGGCACGCCGTCCCGTGTCAGCCAACGCAACTCGATGCCGGTTGTATTGTCGATCGTCTGCCGTTCACCGTCATCGGCGATCTCGACAAAGGCGATGCCTTTGGTCTCGGCCGGCAGCGTCTCCAGCAGCCGCGCCAGCGCCGGCAGGCCGGTTTCGTCGGCGCCCATGACATACCATTCTGCTTGCCGCACCGGGCGGCCGACCGGTCCCATGATGCCGACCCTCATGCCGGGCGCCGCCGGCCGCCCCCCAGCCGCGCCGCCCCACCCCCCCGGCTGGGCGCGGCCGTGGCCCCCCCAGGTGGCCGTGGGCGCCGGGGGCGCGCGGGTGGTGGAGGTTGTCGTTTAAACAACAGG